>JBBDXO010000086.1:0-4841 GCA_040902295.1 Candidatus Rokuibacteriota bacterium
CATCCGTGATACCTTGGAAAAGATGGATCTTTTCGAGTCTTTTCGTGCGAAGTACCCGTTTCCCCTCGACGACTTCCAGGTGGAGGCGATCCGGGCCATCCAGGCCGACCAATCGGTGATCGTCTCCGCGCCCACGGGGAGCGGCAAGACGCTGGTCGCGGAGTTCGCCATCCACTCGGCGCTGGCGCGCGGCAAGCGCATCGCGTACACGACGCCGCTCAAGGCGCTCTCCAACCAGAAGTTCGGCGACTTCACCCGCGCCTACGGCGAGGACAAAGTCGGCATCCTCACCGGCGACATCAAGGTCAACCCGCACGCGCGCGTGATCGTGATGACGACCGAGATCCTGAGAAATGCCCTCTTCGGCAGCGGGCTCGCCGATCTCGCGTACATCGTGCTCGACGAGTGCCACTACATGGGCGACGAGGGCCGCGGCACGGTGTGGGAGGAGATCATCGTCAGCGCGCCCAAGGACGTGCAGCTCGTGGGCCTGTCCGCCACCGTCGCCAACGTCAAGGAGATCGCGGACTGGATCTCCATCGTCCACCGGCCCATCGTGCCCATCTACCATCCCCACCGGCCGGTGCCGCTGCGCTACGCCGTGGCCGACCTCGCGGGCGACATCCACGACATCGACGCCGTGCGGGCGGGCCGGGCGGAGGTGGTGGGCGACGAATCGCGCGGGCCCAACGACCGCGGGCGCTGGTACACGCGCCGCGTGGTCGATCCCACCGTGCTCATCGACGCCCTCCAGGAGCGGGGCTGGCTGCCCGCCATCTACTTCATCTTCAGCCGGGCGGGGTGCGAGCGCGCCATGCAGGACGTGCTCACCGAGGGCCGCCCCCTGATCACCCGGGAGCAGCGGCGCGAGGTGGACGAGACCATCGCATCCGCCGTCGAGGACTCGCCCGCCATCGGCGACTCCGCGCTGAGCCAGTCGGTCTTCCAGGGGCTGCGCATCGGCGTGGCGCTGCATCACGCCGGCATCCTGCCCGGGCTCAAGCGGCTCATCGAGACGCTCTTCGAGCGCGGGCTGTGCAAGGTCGTCTTCGCCACGGAGACGATGTCGCTCGGCATCCACATGCCGGCGCGGGCGGTGGTGCTGCAGGGGCTGACCAAGCGCACCGACCGCGGCTTCCGCTCGCTGTCGCACAACGAGCTCACGCAGATGGCGGGCCGCGCAGGACGGCGCGGCATCGACGCGGAGGGGCAGTGCGTGATCGCGCTCGACGCGCGCGACGGGCTCGAGGATGTATTGAAGGTGGTCGACGGCGCGCCGGAGCCCATCGAGAGCCGCTTCCGCCTCGGCTACGGCTCCGCCGCGCTGCTCATCGGCACGGGCCTGCCCGCCGACATGCTGCGCAAGCGCATCGAGTCGTCGTTCGGGCAGTACCAGAATCTCAAGCGCATCCGCGACATGGAAGAAGAGGTGCGCGCGCTGGAGGCGGCGCTGGCGCGCGCCCGCGAGCACGAGGCGCCGTGCGGCGACCTGCCGCGCATCGGCCGCTACCGGCGCGCGCGGCAGGAAGTGGAGGCGCGGCGACAGGCCACGGGACGCAGCGGCCGCCGCGGCGAGCGCAGCCCGGTGGAGGCCGAGCCGGGGCGGCTGGCGCTCATCCGTCGCAAGGGCGCCCCCAGCCTCGCCATGATCCTGGGCGTGCACGGCATTCGCGGCCACCGCACGCTCATCGACGCGCTGCTGCCGCACGGCGCCGTGGTGCGGCTCAAGGGCGGGCTCATCAAGCGCGTGTTCTGGGCGACGCCGCCGCTGCACGTGCCCCGCGACGCGCGCGACGGGCGCTCCGTGCGCCATCTCGCCGAGCACCTCGCCACGCTGTCGGTGGCCGACCTCATCGACCGCGAGCGCCAGCAGGGGCCGGAAGCCGTGCTGGGCGCCATCGAGTGTCACCGCTGCCCGTGGAACTCCACCACGGCGTGCGACCGGGCGTGGCGCGACGTCGAGAAGCTCACCGAGCGCCTGGACCAGCGGCGCGCCGCCCTCGATGCCTTCAAGAACGCCTACTGGGAGGAGTTCCTGCGCATCGTGGAGGTCCTCGAGCAGTTCGGCGCCGTGCGCGAGTGGCGGTTGGAGCCCAAGGGGCGCGTGGTGGCCGGGCTGCGGCACGACAACGAGCTGTTCCTGGCCGAGACCGTGTTCCGCGGCATCTTCGACGACTGCACGCTGGCGGAGGCCGCCGCCGTGTGCTCGGCGCTCCTGGAGGAGTCGCGCTCGGGCGAGCCGTCGATCTCGAAGGCCTTCCTCAAGAAGCGGCAGAAGCTGCGGCGCAAGATCGAGTACCTGGCCACCATCGCCGACACCGTATGGCAGGCGCAGCGCGCCCGCCACATTGCGCTGCCGCTCAGCGTGCATCCCGGCTTCATGCCCGCGGTGTTCCGGTGGGCCTCCGGCGACGACGACTGGGCGGCCGTGGTGGAGGAGTCGTTCGGCGGCCACGAGGGCGATCTCATCCGCGCCCTGCGCCGGCTCATCGACCTCCTCCGCCAGCTCGCGGAAGGGCAGGAAGTGCCGGCCGCCACCGCGCGGCTGCTCGCCCAGGCGGCGCGGGTCATCGACCGCGGCATCGTGCTCGAAAGCGCGCTCATCTGATCCATCGCCGCTCTGCTATGCTGAGCCGATGATGCGCCCCACCGTGGTCTTCGCCGCTGCCGTGTTGCTGCTGTCCGCCTGCGCCACGTCGCGCCCCCCCGTGGAGCAGCGCTCCACCCAGGGACCGACGGCGGAGATGTTCTGGACGGCGGCCATCCTGGTCCAGAACGGCCGCGCGCCCACCTTCGAGGAAAAGCGCCACTGGGAAGACGACATCGAGGCGCGCATCGCCGCCTACCTGCGCGCGCACCCGGAGGCGGCCAATGCGCTCACGGTGTCGTCGTTCCGGTTCCACAAGCAGGTGGTGGTGGGCATGGACAGGGAGCAGGTGAAGATCCTGCTCGGCGAGCCGTCGCGGACGAGCGCCGATCCCGCCGAGATGCGCAACGTCGCCCGCGGCTTCTGGCCCTCCCTGCGCGGCAAGGCCACCGACGTGCTCGTGTATCCCCTCGGCTGGGCGTTCTTCTTCACCGGCGACAAGCTCATCGACATCACGCAGTACGTCCCATCCGGCACCTGACCCGTTCCCCGGAGGCGCCATGATCCGCTCGCGCGTGCGTGTGACCAAGGACACTCCACTGGCACGGCGGGGGATGACCGCCGCCGAGCACTCGCGCGGCGCGCGCGTGGGGGCCGAGATCCTCGAGGCGGGCGGCAACGCCGTGGACGCCGCCGTCGCCACCGCCTTCGCCATGACGGTGGTCGAGCCCTTCATGAGCACGCTCGCCGGCTCCGGCACGATGCTCGTCCACCTGGCCCGGCGGCGCGAGACGCTCTGCATCGACTTCAACGGCGTGGCGCCGCTGCGGGCGCACGACGGCATGTACCGGATCATCGGTGGCGTGTCCACGGCGCTCTTTCCGTGGGCGCGCGTCGAGGACGAGGCCAACGTGTTCGGCCACCGCTCGGTGGCGGTGCCGGGCTCCGTGGCCGGCCTCACGCTCGCGCTCGAGCGCTACGGCACGATGACGCTCGCCGACGTCATGCGCCCGGCCATCGAGCTGGCCCGCGAGGGGTTCGAGCCCGACTGGTACCTCGCGTTGAGCCACGCGAAGTTCATCGAGGAGCTGATGGCGTTTCCGGAGACGGCGCGCGTCTACCTGCGCAACGGCCACGCCGTGTACCGCCCGCCCTCGATGCAGCCGGGCGACCACGTGCGCTACCCCGACCTCGCGGACAGCCTCGCCCTCATCGCCCGCGATGGCGCCTCGGCCTTCTACCGCGGCCCCATCGCGCGCGCCCTGTGCGACGACATGGCGGCGCACGGCGGCATCATCACCCGCGAGGATCTCTCCGCCTACGAGCCGCAGGTATCCCCGGCCCTCATGGGCCGGTACCGCGGCCTCGAGCTGGCCTTCTCGCCGGGGGCGACGGGCGGCGTGACGGCGCTGGAGGCGCTGAACATCCTGGAGCAGTTCGCCGCCTCGCGCGTGGGCTGGGACAGCGCCGAAGGCCTGCACCTGCGCGCCTCCGCCATCGGGCGGGCGTTCACCGACCGCTTCGAGCACCTCGGCGATCCCGCCTTCGTGAAGGCGCCGTGGGGCGAGCTGGTCTCCAAGGCCTACGCGCGCGACGTCGCCGCGCAGATCCGCGGCGGGGCGCGGCGCGACCCCGCGGTATCGAGGAGAGCCTCACGCCGCGGGCCCTCGCCCGATTGCACGACGCACGTCTCGGTCATCGACCGCCAGCGCAACATGGTCGCCCTCACGCATACGGCGGTGTCGATGTGGGGGTCTCGCGTCGTCGTGCCGGGCACCGGGATCCTGCTCAACAACGGCATGATCTGGTTCGATCCGGAGACCGGGAAGAACAATTCCGTGGCGCCGGGCAAGCGGGCGCTCGTGAACATGGTGCCCGCGCTGGCGTTCCTCAAGGGCCGCCCGCACCTGGCTCTCGGCGCGCCGGGTGGGCGCACGATCATCTCCGCCATTCCGCAGGTGATCGCCAATCTGGCCGACCGCCCGCGGATGTCGGCGCAGGCGGCGATCGACGCCCCGCGGCTGCACACGGAAGGCGGCGAGGTGCTGGTGAGCCATCGCGCGGACCCGGCGGCGGTGGCGGGGCTGGCGCGCCGCGGCCACACGGTGGTCGTCAAGGAAGAGACCTACTCGACGCTCAACTTCGCGCGTCCCGTCGCGGTGCGCGTGACGCCCAAGGGCCTGGAAGCCGGCGCCGAGTCGTACTCGGCGGCCGCCGCCCCCGGAGTTTACAGGAGAGAACAAGGCGCTCGAAG
>JBBDXO010000086.1:4851-5191 GCA_040902295.1 Candidatus Rokuibacteriota bacterium
ACCCAAGGGTCTGGAGGCCGGTGCCGAGTCCTATTCGGCGGCAGCCGCGGCTGGGGTGTAAGGAGAGCACATGGCGCTCGAAGAGAAGGTCATCGCGAGCTGGAAGTACAAGAAGGGGTCACTCGACCAGAAGACCGCGTTTCTCTGCTACCTGGCGGCCAACCTCGCCGCCGGCAACACCCACTGAGCCAAGCGCGACCTGGCAGGTGCCAGGGCATCGGGCGCGAGCGAAGACGAAGTGCGCGAGGCGATCAGCTTCGCCATCCGCGCCAACGCCGCCAAGACGCACGCGGACATCCTGAAGGTCTACACCGATGGCGGACGTTAGCCTCACCGCCGC
>JBBDXO010000087.1:0-33182 GCA_040902295.1 Candidatus Rokuibacteriota bacterium
TATTGCGTCCGTCATGAATCGAGCCGCGGATCAGGCACACCCCGGCGACCTCGCGTACGAGGTGGGACGGCGTCGCACCTTCGCCATCATCTCGCACCCCGACGCCGGCAAGACGACGCTCACCGAGAAGCTCCTGCTCTACGCGGGCGCCGTGGACCTTGCCGGCGCCGTCCGCGGGCGCAAGCTCCACCGCCACGCCACCTCCGACTGGATGGCGCTCGAGCAGCAGCGCGGCATCTCGATCACGACCACCGCCCTGCAGTTCGAGTGTGACGGACGCCTGCTCAACCTGCTCGATACGCCGGGCCACCAGGACTTCAGCGAGGACACCTACCGCACGCTCATGGCCGTGGACAGCGCGGTGATGGTCCTCGACAGCGTCAAGGGTATCGAGCCGCAGACGCGCAAGCTGTACGAGGTGTGCCGGACACGCGGCCTGCCCATCCTGACCTTCATCAACAAGCTCGACCAGCACGGCCGCGATCCCATGGACCTGCTCGACGAGATCGAGCGCGTACTCGGCATCGCGGCGGTCGCGGTGAACTGGCCCATCGGTCAGGGCGCCGCCTTCCAGGGCGTCTACGACCGCGACCGGCAGGAGGTCCTGCGCTTTCAGCGCACCGAGCGCAACGAGCGGCGCGCGCCCGTGATCGCCATGCCGCTGGACGATCCCCGGCTCGATGCCGAGCTCGGCGCCGACGCCGGCCGCGCCCTCCGGGACGACATCGCCCTCCTCGAAGCGGCGGGCACGCGGTTCGAGCGGGACGCCTATCTCGCGGGCAAGATGACGCCGGTCTTCTTCGGCAGCGCCCTGAACAACTTCGGCGTCGAGCCCTTCCTCGCCGCCCTCCTCGACCTCGCCCCTCCGCCGGCCCCCCGCGTCAGTGACGGCCGCACCGTGGAGCCGACGGACGAGTCGTTCTCGGCGTTCGTGTTCAAGATCCAGGCGAACATGGATCCCCAGCATCGCGACCGGATGGCGTTCCTGCGCGTGTGTTCGGGCCGCTTTCGCAAGGACATGCTCGTCCACCACGCGCGCCTGGACCGCAAGATCCGCATGACGCGACCCCACCGCCTCTTCGCGCGGGACCGCGAGACGGTGGCGGAGGCCTTCCCCGGCGACGTGGTGGGCGTCGTGAATCCCGGGCTCTTCGTGATCGGCGACACGCTCACCGACGATCCCGGCCTGCATTTCGACGCCATCCCGCGCTTCGAGCCGGAGTGCTTCGCGGCCGTGCGCAACGTCGCCATCGCCAAGTACAAGCGGTTTCACCGCGGGCTCACGCAGCTCGAGGAGGAGGGCGCCATCCAGGTCCTCGTCTCCGCGGACGCCAGCGACCGCCAGCAGGTGCTCGCCGCCGTGGGGGAGCTGCAGTTCGACGTGGTGGCGGCGCGGCTGGAGGCGGAATACGGCGTCACGGTGGCGATCGACCGGCTGCCGTACGTGGCCGCGCGCTGGGTCGTCGGCGAGCCGGCGGCGGTGGGGAACGTCGTGTGGCCCTACGGCGGGGTGCTGCGCCTGCGCGACCGCGACGGGCGCCTCGTCGTCCTCTTCCGCGCGCTGCGCGAGCTCGACTACTGCGTGGAGCGCAATCGCGACGTCGAGTTCAGGCGCCTCGGGTAGGCCATGGACCTCGACACGCAGCATCGCTACCGCGAGGTCCTGAAGGCCGTGGCCGCGGACCTGCGCGGGCGGCTCGCGGGCGACCACGAGGCGCGGGATCCCGTCTCCCCCGACCGCGCCATCGGGCGGCTGTCGCGCGTGGACGCCATGCAGGCGCAGCAGGTCTCGCTCGCCGTGCACCGGCGGGCTCAGCAGCGACTGCAGCGGGTCGAGCACGCGCTCAAGCTCATCGACGAGGGCCGCTATGGCTCGTGCACCACGTGCGGCAAGGACATCGACATCGCACGCCTGGACGTCAGTCCCGATACGTTCGTGTGTGTCCCCTGCCTGGATCGGCTGCAGGGCCGATAGCCGGCCGCGCGCCACCCGCTCGTGATCTCCGTCGTCATGCCCGTCTACAACGCCGCCACCACATTGCCGGCCGCGCTCGACAGCCTCACGCGGCAGACGTCGGCCGACTGGGAGCTGGTGGCCGTCGACGACGGCTCCACCGACGCCTCCGGGGCCATCCTCGATGCCTATGCCGGCCGTGACCGCCGCCTCCGCATCGTCTCCACGCCGCACGCCGGCATCGTCGCCGCGCTGAATACCGCGCTCGGCGTGGCGCGCGGCCAGGTCATCGCGCGCATGGACGCCGACGACGTCTGCCTGCCCGATCGGCTGGAGCGTCAACGCCGGCACCTCGAGGAGCACCCCGCCCTCGGTCTCGTCGCCTCGCGCGTTCGCTTCGGGGGCGACCGGGTGGCGGGCGGCGGCTACGCGCGGCACGTCGAATGGACGAACCAGCAGGTGACCCACGAGCAGATTTCCCTCGCCCGCTTCGTCGAGTCTCCCCTCGCCCACCCCTCGGTGATGTTCCGGTCCGACGTCGCCCGCCGCTGGGGCGGCTACGCCTCGGGCGACTTTCCCGAGGACTACGAGCTGTGGCTCCGGTGGCTCGAGGCCGGCGTGCGCATGGAGAAGCTCACGGAGCCGCTGCTCGTCTGGAACGACAGCGCGGCGCGGCTGTCACGGTGCGACCCCCGGTATGCCGACAGCGCCTTCTACCGCGTCAAGGCCGGGTACCTGGCACGCTGGCTCGCCCGCCACAACGCCCACCACCCCGCCGTCCTGCTGTGGGGCGCGGGCCGTATCAGCCGCCGCCGCGCGCGCCACGTGCTGGACGAGGGCGTGAGGATCCGCGCCTTCATCGACGTCGACCCGCGCAAGATCGGCCGCGTCATTCACGGCTGCCCCGTCCTCGACCCCGGCGCCCTTCCGAAGGCGGGCACGGCGTTCATCGTCTCCTTCGTCCGCAGCCGTGGGGCCCGTGAGGCGATCGAGGCCCATCTGCGCGCGGCCGGCTATCGGCCCGGAGTCGACTACATCCTGGCCGCCTGACGGCCGGCCGGATGGGTTAGCCGGCGCCCGCGAACCCCAGACGAAAATCGCCGGCACGGATGGCCCGGATGATCGCGTCGCGCTCGCGCCGCGCCTCCACCTCGATCCACGCCCGACCGAAGTGCGGGGGCCGGTGCGCGTCGTCGGTGGCGAGCTTCACGAGGGGGATCTCGTCGGTGTCGTAGAGCGGACGGTAGTGGCCGGTCTCGGTGACTTCCACCGCCTCCAGCGGCCATCCCGAGCGCCGGATCTCGCGCACGCGATCGATCGTCTCCTGCACCGACAGCTTGTAGCGCGCGGGATGATTCAGGACGTACAGCGACTCCGTGTCGCCCTCGATCCTGCCCACGTGCTGGGCACACCGCCCGTAGTCCAGCTCGATGCCGTGGAAGAGCAGCAGACGCGGCGCGAGCGCGGCGAGCGCCTCCGTATATCCGGGCTGCACGAGGTTGTCGTGACCGAAGTGGTCGGTGATGGCGAGAAAGTCGTAGCCGCGCTCCTCGTACTCCGCCACCAGCGCCGCCGGCGTCCGCGCCCCATCGGAGAAGGTCGTGTGCGCGTGGAGGTTTCCGCGCAGCCGCACGCGCTAGCCGCTCTGCCACAGCACGCGGCCGATGAAGAAGGGGCCGAGGCTCTGGAGGTACTGCGAGGTCTGGACCGTCTTGCGCATCGCCTGCACGAGGTGCGAGAGCGGGTGCAGGTCCCGGCCGACGAGGCCGATGACGAAGTCGTTGTCGTGCATGTCCAGCCCCTGGCACGCGAGGCGGACGTCGTGGGCGAGGTCGGCGTCGCCGTAGGCGCGGCCGATCACGCTGTGCTCGCGGATCACCTGCCCCTGCTCCCGGGCGTCCAGGCGCGCGAAGGCGCCCGTGCGCCGCAGCGGATACCAGATGCCCCACGGCCACGCCGGGTTCAGCGCCGTGCGCCGCGGCCGCCGCAGCAGCCACTCGTCGAGGTCGGCCTCGAAGCCGGAGGCGTACGTGCGGCCCATCATCGTGAGCTCGGGGCGCAGCGCCAGGCCCGCGAAGGGCCCGCGGTTGAGCAGCTCGCGCACGCCCGTCACGAAGAGCGCGGGATCCTCGCTCATCGTGAGGACGCCCACGCCGCGGGGGTCGTTCACGTCCTCGTAGAGGACCGCTTCCAGCCCGCTCGTCTCCAGCGCGCCCACGAGGGGCTTGGAGTCGGTGGCGCCGGTGAGCACCTGCAGCTGCATGTAGAGCCGCCGGTCTGACCACTGCTGGTTGGCGCCGCGCTCGCGGACGTCGATGGGCCCCTCGCCGCCGGTGCTCACGCTCAGCCTCCGCGGGTGTGCATCTCGAGGTGCGGATCCTGGCGCAGCCCGCCGATCTGGATGAGCGGGCTGCGGTCGCGGACCGCCAGGCGCTCCTCGGCTCCGCGATCGGTGCGCGCGCTCCACCCGCACGTGATGAGCGCCGCCAGCTCCTCGCTCGACGTGCCCGACCGCAGGGGTCCGCGCAGGTCGGTGCCCTGCGCCGCGTACAGGCACAGGTACCACATGCCGTCGGCGGTGAGCCGGCTGCGATCGCAGTCGGCGCAGAAGGGCGCGGTGGTGGATGCAATGACTCCGAAGACGGTGCCGTCCGCCATCCGGTAGCGGTCGGCCGGGGCCGTTGACTCTTCAACGACCGCTTCAATCCCTCCGTACCGCTTCTCGAGTCTTTCGAGGATCTCGCGCCGGCCCACCACCTGCTCCGGCGACCAGCGCGTGGCGCCGCCCACGTCCATGTACTCGATGAAGCGGACCTCGGCGGGCACGGCGCGCCCGAACTCGATGAGGTCGGCCAGCTCATCGTCGTTGACCCCGCGCATGACCACGGTGTCGAGCTTGGTGTCCGTGAAGCCGGCGCGGGGGACGGCGGCGATCCCCTCGAGGACCTGCGCATGGGTGGTGCGCCGCGTGAGCGCGGTGAAGCGGTCCGGCCGCAGCGTGTCCAGGCTCACCGTCACGCGGTGCAGGCCCGCCCCCTTCAGCGCCGCCGCGTGTCCGGCAAGCAGCACGCCGTTGGTGGTCATCGCGAGATCCCGCACCCCCGGCCTGGCCGCGAGAAGGCGGACCAGGCTCGCCACGTCGCGCCGCAGGAGCGGCTCGCCGCCGGTGAGACGGATCTTGTCCACGCCGAGGGCGAGGAACACGTCCGCGAGCCGGCTGATCTCCTCGAAGTGCAGGATCTCCTCGCGCGGCAGCCACACGTACTCCTCTTCCGGCATGCAGTAGCCGCAGCGCAGATTGCAGCGGTCGGTGACGGAGATGCGCAGGTTGCGCAGGCGCCGGCCGAAGGTGTCGAGCACGCCGCTCACGCCGCGCCCGCGGTGACGGCGGTGTCGGCGAGGGCGCGCTCCCACTCCTTGACGAGCCCCGCCTTCTTCACGCCCACCTCGAAGTGGTCCCAGGGCAGCCGCTCGCCTGTCGCGCGCGCCCGCGTGGTGTAGAACTCGGGATCGCCGCCCCACTCGCGCAGCGCCCGGCGCCACTCGCCGCCGAGGCGGGCGGCGATCTCGAGGAAGTCGGCGACGCGGCGGTCTCCGCGCGCCAGCAGCGCCTGCAGCGCCGCCTCGCGCGGGTTTTCGTGCAGCACGCGGATGTTGGAGAAGGCGCGCACGCCGCGCTTGATCGTCTCCAGCTTCTTCTGTAGCGCGTCCGCGCCCGCGAAGGGCGCCCACTGGAAGGGCGTCCACGGCTTGGGCACGAAGGACGAGATGGACAGCGTGAGCTTGCCGAAGGGCTTGCCGGTGGCGTCGAGGACCTTCAACCGCTCCAGCATGCGGCGGGCGAGGTCGGGGATGGCCGCCACGTCCTCGTCCGTTTCCGTGGGCTGGCCGATCATGAAGTAGGTCTTCAGATTCGGGATGCCCTGCGCGCGCACGAGGTCGCACGCGGTGAAGATCTGCTCGTCCGTGATCGACTTGCGGATGGCGCGGCGCAGCCGCTCGGTGCCCGCCTCCGGCGCCATCGTGAGCGTGCGATGCCCCCCGCGCGCCAGCGACGACACGAGGTCCTCGGTGAGGCTGTCCGCGCGCAGCGAGGAGATCGACAGCTCCATGCCGTTGTCCTCGACGATCTTGAGCAGGTCGCCGATCCACGGATAGTCGGACACGCACGCGCCCACGAGGCCGACGCGCGTTTCGCCGGCGGCGGCGAGCGCCTGCACGGTCTCGCGGAGCGCGGCCACCGAGCGGTGGCGCACGGGACGGTAGATCTGGCCCTCGAGGCAGAAGCGGCAGCCGCGGCCGCACCCCTTGCCCACCTCCAGCAGTGCCATGTGCCCGTACTCGGCGTTCGGGGTCTTCACGGCCGCGATGGTGCGGAAGTCGTCCACGTTCCGCAGCCGCCGCTTGGCGACCACCGCCGGCACGCCGGCGCGCGCCACCACGTCCGCCACCACCCCGTCCGGCGCATAGCGCACGTCGTAGCGGTCAGGCAGGTAGATGCCCTCGAGGCCGGCGAGGCGGTCCAGGAACGTCTCGCGCTCCTGGTCGCCCCGGCGGTAGGCGTCGATGAGCTCGCCCACCAGCTCCTCGCCCTCGCCCACCACGATGAAGTCCATGAAGGGCGCCATCGGCTCGGGGTTCGAGAAGGCGCACACGCCGCCCATGAGCACGAGCGGGTCGTGGGGCCGCCGCGCCGCCGCGCGCATGGGGATCCCCGCGAGGTCGAGCAGGCGCAGCACGTTGACGTAGTCGCCCTCGTAGGTGACCGAGAAGCCGACGAGGTGGAAATCGGACAGGGGGCGCATCGACTCCAGCGAAAACGGCGAGGTGCCCGTACGGGCGAGCTCGTCCACGTCCTCGGCGTCGGGCAGGAACACGCGCTCGCACACGACGTCCGGCAGCTCGTTGAGGTGCCGGTAGATCGTCTGGAAGCCCAGGTTGGACATGCCGACCGCGTACGTGTTCGGGTAGACGAGGGCCACGGAGACCTTGCCGCCCCAGTCCTTGCGCACCGTGCCCTGCTCGGCGGCAAGGAGTGCCTGTGCTTTCTTCTTCAGTCGCCACGACATCGCGTCAGTTTACCACGGCGGGGTGGTCATCCCTTGATCACCCCCAGCGGGCGCAGGCGCGCCACGCGCGTGGAGATGCCGAAGCGGTGCACGACGTCCACCACGTCCTTGACGTCCTTGTAGGCCTCCGGCATCTCCTCCGCGAGCGCGTCGCGGCCCGCCGCGCGCGAGAGCACGCCCCGCGCCTTCAGCTCACGGCCGATGTCCCGTCCCCGCGCCGCCTTCTTGGCCGCCGTGCGGCTCAGCAGGCGGCCTGCCCCGTGGCACGTGGAGCCGAACGTCTCGCGCATCGCCGCCTCCGTGCCCACCAGCACGAAGGAGTAGCGCCCCATGTCGCCCGGCACCAGCACCGGCTGGCCCGGGAAGGCGCGCGTGGCGCCCTTGCGGTGCACCAGCAGCGTGCGCGTGCGGCCGTCCACCTCGTGCTCTTCCACCTTCGCCACGTTGTGGGCGACGTCGTAGACGACCTCCATGCCGAGCGCCTGCTCCGTCATGCCGAGCACGCGGGCGAAGACGGTGCGCGCCGTGTGCGCGAGCACCTGCCGGTTGGCGAACGCGAAGTTCGCGGCCGAGCGCATCGCGCCCAGGTACGCGCGCGCCTCCGGCGAGCCCGCGGGCGCGCACGCGAGCTGGCGGTCCGGCATCGTGATGGCCCAGCGGCGCATCGACTCCCCCGCGAGCTTGAGGAAGTCGGTGCACACCTGGTGACCGACGCCGCGCGAGCCGGTGTGGATCATCACCGTGAGCGCCCCCCGGCGCAGCCCCATGCGCGCGGCGGCGGGCTCGTCGTAGACCTCGTCCACGACCTGGATCTCCATGAAGTGGTTGCCGGAGCCGAGGGAGCCGAGCTGGCGCAGCCCGCGCTCGCGCGCGTGCGGGGAGACATTGTCGGGCACGGCGCCGTCGAGCCGGCCCTGGGACTCGATGCGCGCGACGTCGCCCGCAGCACCGTGACCGCGCGCCACCGCCCACGCCGCGCCCTCCGTCATCACGGCCTCGAGGTCCCGGGCCCCCAGGCTGAGCGCGCCCCTGACGCCGACGCCGGTGGGCACCGCGGCATAGAGGCCGTTGACGAGGGCGCCGAGCTGCGGCGCCAAGGCCTCCGCTTCGAGCGGCGTGGTGAGCAGGCGCACGCCGCAGTTGATGTCGAACCCGATCGCCCCCGGGCTCACCACGCCGTGCTCGGCGTCCGTCGCCACCACGCCACCCACGGGCAGGCCGTACCCCTGGTGGATGTCCGGCATGGCGAGCGAGGCCTTCACGATGCCGGGCAGCATGGCGCCGTTGGCCACCTGTTCGAGGGCGAGCTCGTTGCGCAGGTGCTCCATGAGGGGCTCGTCGGCGACGACGAGACCCGGCACGCGCATGCCGGGCTTGGCGTCAGGCGGGATGCGCCAGAGGTACGGGCCGACGCGCTCGACGTGCATCGCGCACCCCTGCCGCCGCTCAGCCGGCGGCGAGCGGCGCGCGGCGGCGCGCCCACGCCAGCCCCACCGCCGCCACGATGAGCCCCACGAGGCTCGCGAGCTGCGCCACGCGGAAGGGGCCGAGCCAGAAGCTGTCGAGCCGGATGGCCTCGATGGCGAAGCGGCCGATCGAATAGAGCGCCACGTAGCAGAAGAAGAGCGCGCCCGGCCGGTCATGCAGCCGCGGCCGCAGCCAGGTCACGAGGAGGGCGAAGACGGCAAAGTCCCACAACGATTCGTACAGGAAGGCGGGATGGAAGTAGTCGAACTCGGCGTAACCGGGCGGACGGTGCGACGGCGAGATGTACAGCTTCCACGGCAGGCTCGTGGGCTGGCCGAACGCCTCTTCGTTGAAGAAATTGCCCCACCGCCCGATCGCCTGCCCGATGGAGAGGGGCGGCGCCGCGATGTCGAGTGCGCGCAGCACGGGAACGCGCCACCGGTACGCGAGCCAGGCGCCCACGAGCGGCCCCACGATGAGCCCGCCGTGGATCGCCAGACCGCCTTCCCACACCGCGATGATCTTGGAGGGGTACTGGCCGTAGTAATCCCAATTGAAGATCACCTCGTAGGCCCGCGCGCCCACCAGCCCGGCGAGGATCGCCCACTGCCCGGCGCTCACGATGTCGTCGGCGGGCAGGCCCTCCTTCTTCGCCTGCCGGTGGGCGAGCCACAGGCCGACGATGATCGCCGTCGCCATGAGGATGCCGTACCAGCGAATGACGAAGGGGCCGATCTGGAAGGCGATAGCGCCCGGGGAGGTCATGACCGACGTAACATAAACTGCGCCCGCCGCTTCGTCCAATAAAGATGCGACCGCTGCGCTGGATCAGCGATGCGGCTCATCGGCGCCGGGCTCGTGCTGGTGGAGGGATTCGAACCCCCACTGGACCGATTTTAAGTCGGTTGCCTCTGCCCATTGGGCTACACCAGCGGCGCGGCGTGTCCGCGGCGTCGGGCCGTGGAGCAAAATGGAGGCGGCGGCCGGATTCGAACCGGCGCATAACGGATTTGCAGTCCGCTCCCTTAACCACTTGGGTACGCCGCCGTGGTGAGAAGTCCCGCGCTGCTACGGCGAAATCATGCTGGAGCGGGAAACGGGATTCGAACCCGCGACCCCGACCTTGGCAAGGTCGTGCTCTACCACTGAGCTATTCCCGCGTTCCAGCAGCATCGAATTCTACCACGACCTCAGCCCGCATCCTCTCGCAGCGCCGCCGCCGCCTCCTCGGGCGGCACCGGATTGATGAAGAAACCGCTGCCCCACTCGAAGCCGGCCACCTTCGTGAGCTTCGGGATGACCTCCAGGTGCCAGTGGAAGTGCTCGAGGGCGCCTTCGTGCAGCGGCGCCGTGTGGAGCATGAAGTTGAACGGCGGCTCCCTGAGCACGCGGTTCATCCGGCGCAGGAACTCACCGAGGATGCGCGCGAGGCCGCGCAGCTCGTCCACCGGCGCCTCCTCGAAGGCCGAGCGGTGGCGCGTGGGCAGGATCCACGTCTCGAAGGGAAAGCGCGGGGCGAAGGGTGACAGCGCCACGAAGCCGTCCCCGTCGGCGATGACCCGGCGGCGCGTGCGCCGCTCCTGGTGGACGATGTCGCACCACACGCACCGCTCCTTCATCGCGTAGTACTGCGCGGAGCCCGCCAGCTCCTCGATCACCATGATGGGGATGATGGGGGTGGCGATGAGCTGCGAATGCGGGTGCTCGAGGGAGGCCCCCGCCGCCTCCCCGTGGTTCTTGAAGCAGAGGATGTAGTCGAAGCGGGGATCCTTCTTCAGATCGATCATGCGCTCGCGCACGGCGAGGAGGACCTCCGCCACCGCCTCCTCCGACATCGTGGCCAGCGAGGCGTCGTGCTCCGGCGTCTCGATCACCACCTCGTGCGCGCCCACGCCGTTCATGCGGTCGAAGAGCCCCTCCCCCGACGGCTCGACGTCGCCTTCGATGCGCAGCGCCGGGAACTTGTTCGGCACCACGCGAACGGACCAGCCCCCGGTGTTGGCGGGCAGGCCGGGGGCGCGGCCGGCGAGGATCTCGGGCGGGGTCTTGTCCTCGTTGCCCGCGCAGAAGACGCAGTTCGGCGTGCGCGGCTTCACGGGCTCCGGCGTGAAGTCCGAGGGGCGCCGCGCGCGCTCGGTGGAGATGATCACCCAGCGGCCCACCACCGGATCCTTGCGCAGCTCAGGCACGCAGCCCCTCCACCGGCGCGTCCTCGCGGGTGGCCGC
This sequence comes from Candidatus Rokuibacteriota bacterium, assembly GCA_040902295.1. Taxonomy (GTDB): domain Bacteria; phylum Methylomirabilota; class Methylomirabilia; order Rokubacteriales; family CSP1-6; genus JBBDXO01. The sequence goes on from JBBDXO010000087.1 coordinate 10,717, forward strand.
CCGGCCCAGGAGCGCGCGCAGCGCCTCCGCCGGCGCCTTGCCCTCGAAGAGCACGGCGCCCACCTCGGCGCAGATGGGCAGGCTCACCGAGTGGCGGCGCGCGAGCGCGAGCGCCGAGCGCACGGTGGGCACCCCTTCGGCGATCATGCGGGTGGAGGCGGCCACCGAGGGTGCCGTCTCTCCGCGCGTGAGGGCGAGGCCGAGCGCGCGGTTGCGCGACAGCGTGCCTGTCGCCGTCAGCACGAGGTCGCCGAGCCCCGCCAGCCCGGCGAGGGTGGCGGGATCCCCGCCGAGGGCCGCCGCCAGCCGCGTCATCTCGGCGAGGCCCCGCGTGACGAGCGCGGCGCGCGCGTTCTCGCCGAGCCCGAGGCCGTCCGCGATCCCCGTCGCGATGGCGATGACGTTCTTCACCGCGCCCCCGACCTCGACGCCCACGAGGTCGCGATTGGTGTACAGGCGGAACTCGCGCGCCCCGATGCGTGCCTGCAGATCGCGCGCGAGGACGTCGTCGCCGCAGGCCACCACCGCCGCCGTGGGACGGCCCAGCGCCACCTCACGCGCAAAGGTGGGGCCGGAGAGCACCGCCACCGGCGCGCGGGGCCATCGCGCGGCGATGATCTCGCTCATGCGCACGTGGCGCGCGGGATCGAAGCCCTTGGTGGCCGACACCACGGGCACGCGGACGTCGTCGAGGCCGGTGAGGGCGGCCGCCATGAACTCGGAGGGCACGGCGATGATGACGAGCGCGCTCTCCGCCACCGCCTCGCGCGCGCTGGTGGTCGCCCGCACCCCCGCCGGCAGCGCGATGTCGGCGAGATAGGTGGGATGGCGGCCCTCGCGCTCGATCGCGCTCACGACGGCGGCCGAGCGGGCGCACAGCACGACGCCGACGCCCGCCCGCGCGAGATGGATGGCGAGCGCGGTGCCCCAGCTTCCCGCCCCCAGCACCGCGATATCCGAAGTGCTCAGGCCGCACCCCCCCGGCCGCCCAGCCGCCGCTCGCTGCCGGAGGCCAGCCGCGCGATGTTGTCGCGGTGCCGGAGCACCACGATGGCGGCGACGGCGACGCACGCGACCACGAAGACGGACGGGTAGCCGAGCGCGAGCGCGCCCACGGGGACCAGGCACGCCGCCAGCAGCGAGGCGAGCGACACGTAGCGGGTGGTGGCGGCGACCACGAGGAAGACCGGGATGGCCGCCACCGCTGCCCACGGCACGAGGCGCAGGAAGGCGCCGAGGCCCGTCGCCACCCCCTTGCCGCCGCGGAAGCCCAGGAACACCGACCAGCAGTTGCCCACCACGGCCGCCACCGCACACGCCGCCGTGACCCCCGGCGCCGCCTCCACCATCGCCGCCCCCGCCGCCACGGCGCCGTAGCCCTTGGCGATGTCGGCGAGCAGCGTCAGGATGCCGGGCAGGCGGCCCAGCGTGCGCATGACGTTGGTGGCGCCGATGTTGCCGCTGCCCTGGCTGCGGATGTCCCCCATGCCGAACGCCTTCGCGACCAGGTACCCCACCGGGACCGCCCCGATGAGATAGGCCGCCAGCAGCGCGAGCGCGGTCACGACCACCGTTGCTCGTCGGGGACGATGGCGCGGTAGTCCGCCTTGCGGAAGAACCGGTAGAAGTAGTCGACGGCGGAGGCGATCGTGAGCGCGAGCGCGGCCCAGAGGACGCCGACGGCGGCCACGTGCAGGGGGGGTGAGTCGAAGCCCTTCTCGAGAATCAGCATCGTGACCGCGGTGTACTGGCTCGCCGTCTTCCACTTCGCCAGGCGCGAGGCGGGCACGATCACGCCCACGCCCGCCGCCACCGTGCGCAGGCCGGTCACCGCCAGCTCGCGCCCGATGATGATGACGACGATCCACGCCTCCACCCGGTCGATGGTGAGCAGCGACACGAGGGCCGCCGTGACGAGCAGCTTGTCCGCGATGGGATCGAGGAGCGTGCCGAGCGTGGTGACCTGGTTGCGGCGCCGCGCGATGAGACCGTCCAGCCAGTCCGTGAGCGAGGCGAGCAGGAAGATGGCGGCCGCGATGAGCGCATGCACCCGTGACGACGAGATGAGGAACAGGATCAGCAGCGGCACCGCGATGATCCGCGTGAGGGTGAGGCCGATCGGTAGATTCACGCCGGGCCTATTATTCGCGCGCCCAAATGACCTTGTCAACGTCGGTCCGGTACACGGGCACCAGCGTGGTGGTGTCGAGGGCCAGGCAGGCGGTCACGTCGGCGCCGCGCCCCGACGCCGCCAGGTGGCGCGCCCACCGGGAATCCGAGGCCAGGCGCGCCACGTCCTTGCCGTAGCGCCGGCTCAGCGCGAGCGCGGCGGCGGCGGCGGGCGTGGGGGAGCCGGCGGGCTCGGCGGCGAGCGCGCGCTCGACGAGCAGCCCGGCGCACACGTGGTCCTCGAGCGACGCGGCGCCGCGCTCGCCCGCGCATGCCACCACCACGTCGCGGCCCTGGGCCACCGCCCACGCCGCCGCCGCGCTCGCGTTCACGAAGGCGGCCACGCCCACCACCGCCGCCGCGCGCACGGCCACGAGGGCGCGGGTGCCGTTGCTGGTGGTGAAGACCACGACGCGGCCGCCCACGCGCGCGGGCGAGAACTCCAGCGGCGAGTTGCCGAGGTCGAATCCCTGCAGCGGCTCGCCCCGGCGCTCGCCCGCAATGAGGGCGCCCGGAATGCCGGAGGCGCGCCGCCGCGCCTCCTCGGCGTCGGTGACCGGCACCACCCCCGCGCAGCCGTTGGCGAGGGCGGTGATGATGGTGGTGGAGGCGCGCAGCACGTCGACCACGAGCACGGTGGCGGCAGGCAGGTCGCCGGGGCTCAGCGCGTCCGGCGTGACGGCGACGTCGAGCCGCACGTCAGCTCCGGCGGTCGCGCAGGGAGCGGATCTTCAGCCGCAGCGCGTTGAGGTTGATGAAGCCCTCGGCGTCGCGCTGGCGATAGACGGTGTCGGCCTCGAAGGTGGCGAAGTCGGTGCGGTAGAGCGAGCGCGGCGAGCGGCGGCCGGCCACGGTGACGTTGCCCTTGTAGAGCTTCAGGCGCACGGTGCCGCTCACGTCGCGCTGGCATTCGTCCATGAACGTCTGCAGCGCCTGCCGCTCGGGCGAGAACCAGAAGCCGTAGTAGATCATCTCCGCGTAGCGCGGCACCAGCGAGTCGCGCAGGTGCAGCACCTCGCGGTCGAGCGTGAGCGACTCCAGCGCCCGCCGCGCCACCGTGAGGATGGTCCCGCCCGGCGTCTCGTACACGCCGCGCGACTTCATGCCGACGAAGCGGTTCTCGACGAGGTCCACGCGGCCGATGCCGTGCTCGCCGCCCACGCGGTTGAGCCGCGTGAGCAGCGCCACCGGCGCCAGCCGGTCGCCGTCCACCGAGACGGGATCCCCCGCCTCGAAGTCGATCTCCACGTACACGGGGATGTCGGGCGCCGCTTCCGGCGATTGCGTGAGCAGGAACATCTTGTCGGGCGGCTCCGCCCACGGGTCCTCGAGGATGCCGCCCTCGTAGGAGATGTGGAAGAGGTTGCGGTCGGTGGAGTAGGGCCGCTCCGCGGTGACGGGCACCGGGATGTCGTGGCGGCGCGCGAAGTCCATGAGCGACGTCCGCGAGGTGAGGTCCCACTCGCGCCAGGGCGCGATGACCGTGAGCTGCGGCGCCAGCGCCGCGTACGTGAGCTCGAAGCGCACCTGGTCGTTCCCCTTGCCGGTGGCGCCGTGGGACACGGCGTCCGCGTGCTCCGCGAGGGCGACGTCCACCTGCGCCTTGGCGATGAGGGGGCGCGCGATCGACGTGCCCAGCAGGTAGCTGCCCTCGTACACCGCCGCCGCGCGCAGCATCGGAAAGATGAAGTCCTTCACGAAGGCCTCGCGCAGGTCCACGATGTGCACCGAGCCGGCGCCCGTCTTCAGCGCCTTGTCGCGCACGGGCAGCAGCTCTTCCCCCTGCCCGAGGTCGGCGCAGAAGGCCACCACGTCGCACCGGTATTCCTCGATGAGCCAGCGCAGGATGACGGAGGTGTCGAGGCCGCCCGAGTAGGCGAGGACGACCTTCTTGACGGGCGGCGTGCCCTCACGCATCGCCGAGCGAGCCTCCGAGCAGATCGAAGATGACCGCCTTCTGGGCGTGCAGCCGGTTCTCGGCCTGGTCGAGCACGATCGACCGCGGGCTGTCCACCACGCTGTCCGTGATCTCCTCCCCGCGATGCGCGGGCAGGCAGTGCATGACCAGGGCGGCGGCCTTGGCGAAGCCGACCACGGCGTCGTTGATCTGGTAGCGGCTGAACGCCTCCAGCCGCGCCTCGCGCTCGGCCTCCTGCCCCATGCTCGTCCACACGTCGGTGTAGAGCACGTCGGCGCCGGTGGCCGCCGCGCGCGCGTCCTCGGTGATCTCCACATGACCACCGAGCGTCCGAACCGTCGCCAGGACAGCGGGGCTGGGCTCGTAGCCGGGCGGGCACGCCACGACGACGTGGACGCCCAGGAGAGCGCCCACGATCATGATCGAGTGGCAGACGTTGTTGCCGTCGCCGATCCACGCCAGGCGCATCGTGCCGAAGTCCATCCCGCGCTCCCACAGCGTGAAGTAATCGGCGAGCGCCTGGCAGGGATGGTCGAGATCCGAGAGCGCGTTCACCACGGGGATGGTGGCGTGCTCGGCCATCGCCTCCACGCTGGCATGCGAGTGCACGCGGGCCACGATGCCGTCCACCCAGCGCGAGAGGTTGCGCGCGACGTCGGGCACCGACTCCCGCGTACCGAGGCCGATCTCGCTTCCCGACAGGTACACGGCGCGGCCGCCGAGCTGCAGCACGCCGACTTCGAAGGTCACGCGGGTGCGCAGCGAAGGCTTCTCGAAGATGAGCACCAGCGAGCGGCCCGCCAGCGGGGTGTCGCGGCGGCCCGCCTTCCAGCGCTGCTTGAGGTCGGCGGCGAGCGCGAACAGGTGCAGGACGTGCTCGCGGGTGAGATCGCCCGAGTAGACGAGATGTCTCACGCCGGCTTGCCGCGCAGGGCCCCTTCGATGATCTCGAGCGCGCGCGCGCAGTCGCGCGACTCCACGATGAGGGCGGGGACCAGGCGCAGCACCTTGTCGCCCGCGCTCAGCACGAGGAGCCCCGCCTCCCGGCAGGCGTCCACGATCGGCCCCGCGGCCACGGAGAGCTCGATGCCGATGAGCAGGCCGCGGCCGCGCACGTCACGGATGACGGGCAGCGTCTTCTGCAGGGCGCGCAGCCCGTCCATGAGCTCGCGCCCGCGCTGCGCCGCGCGCCCGGGGATCTTGTCGCCGAGCACGGTCATGAGCGTGGCGAGCGCCACGGAGGTCACGAAGGGCGTGCCGCCGAAGGTGGAGCCGTGGGTGCCGCTGGTGAGGACACTCGCGACCTCCTCGCGGCACAGCATGGCGCCGATGGGCACGCCGTTGGCGAGCGCCTTGGCGAGCGTCATGACGTCCGGCTCCACGCCCGCGTGCTCGTACGCCCACAGCCGCCCCGTGCGCCCCATGCCCGTCTGGATCTCGTCCAGGATCAGCAGCGCGCCCGACTCGTCGCACAGCTTGCGCAGCCCCGGCAGGTAATCGTCGTCGGGCACGTTCACGCCGCCCTCGCCCTGGATCGGCTCCACGAGGATGGCGGCGGTGCGGCTGTCGAGGGCGCGCTCCATCGCGCGCAGGTCGTTGTACGGCACGTGCTTGAAGCCCGGCACGAGGGGCTCGAAGCCGTGCTGGTACTTCTCCTGCCCCGTGGCCGTCACCGTGGCCAGCGTGCGCCCGTGGAAGGAGTTGCGCGTCGAGATGACCTCGTACCGATCGGACGCGCCGCGTTCCTTGCCGTACTTGCGCGCCAGCTTCAGCGCCGCCTCGTTGGCCTCCGCTCCCGAGTTGCAGAAGAAGACGCGGTCGGCGAAGGAATTCTCCACGAGCAGCTTGGCGAGGTGGATCTGCGGGGCCGCGTGGAAGATGTTGGACACGTGCAGCAGCGTGGCCGCCGCTTCGCGGATGGCGCCCGTGACCACCGGATGACAGTGGCCGAGGGACGTGACCGCGATGCCCGCCGTGAAGTCGAGGTACTCGCGCCCCTCCGAGTCCCACACGCGCATGCCTTCGCCGCGCACGAGCAGGATGGGCGTGCGTCCGTAGTTGGGCGTGTGGTACTTCGCGGACCACTCCAGCAGCGTCTTCGTGTCCGGAGGCGACGTCATAACACGATCTCCGTGCCGATGCCTTCACGGGTGAACAGCTCGAGGAGGATCGCGTGCGGAACGCGACCGTCGATGATGTGCGCCTTCGCGGTGCCGCCTTCGAGGGCGCGCAGTGACGACTCCACCTTGGGCAGCATGCCGCCGTCGATCACCCCGTCCTGCATCAGCCGCTCCGCGTCCTTGCGGTAGAGCGTGCTCACGTGGCGGCCGTCGACCCCCTTGATGCCCTGCACGTCGGTGAGGTGGATGAGCTTCTCCGCGCCCACCGCCGCCGCCACCTCGCCCGCCACCAGATCGGCGTTGATGTTGTACGTCTCCCCGGCGGCGCCGATGCCCACGGGCGCAATGACGGGGATGTAGCCGTTGTCCTCCAGCAGTCGGATGGGGGCGGCGTTGACGCCGGTCACTTCCCCGACCAGACCGATGTCGATGCTCTCGCCTTCAGGGGTGCGGTGCAGGCGCCGGCGGGCCACGAGCAGGTTGGCGTCCTTGCCCGACAGCCCGATGGCTCGGCCGCCGTGCAGGTTGATGAGGCCGACGATCTCCTTGTTGATCTTGCCCACCAGCACCATCTCGACGATCTCCACCGTCTCCTGGTCGGTCACGCGCATGCCGCCCACGAAGCGCGGCTCCTTGCCCAGCCGCTTCATGAGGGCGCCGATCTGCGGCCCCCCTCCGTGCACGATGACGGGGTTGATGCCCACCAGCTTCAGCAAGATGACGTCGAGCGCGAAGGGCTCCTTGAGGTCGGCCTGGTCCATGGCGGCGCCGCCGTACTTGATGATGACGGTCTTGCCGCGGAACTCCCGGATGTACGGCAGGGCCTCCATGAGGATCTCGACCCGGCGCACGTCGGGCGGGGCGCTCACAGGATGTACCGCGACAGGTCCTGGTCCCGCATGATGTCGTGCAGGCGCAGCCGGACGTATTCGGCGTCGATCGTCAGCTCCTTGCCCGGCTGGTCCGGGGCGTCGAACGAGATCTCCTCCAGCAGCTTCTCCATGACCGTGTACAGGCGGCGGGCGCCGATGTTCTCGGTGCTCGCGTTCACCCGCATCGCGATATCCGCGATCGCCTCCACCGCCTCCGGCAGGAAGGTGAGGCTCACCGTCTCCGTCTTCAGCAGCTCGACGTACTGGCGTATCAGGGCGTTCTGAGGCTCGGTCAGAATGCGGACGAAATCCTCGCGCGTCAAGGGCTCCAGCTCGACCCGGATGGGGAACCGCCCCTGCAGCTCGGGGATGAGATCCGAGGGCTTCGCGATGTGAAAGGCGCCCGCGGCGATGAAGAGGATGTGGTCGGTGCGGACCACGCCGTACTTGGTGGTCACCGAGGAGCCCTCCACGATGGGCAGCAGGTCGCGCTGGACGCCCTCGCGCGAGACGTCGGGGCCGTGGCCGCCCTCGCGGCCGGCCACCTTGTCCAGCTCGTCGAGGAAGACGATGCCGGAGTTCTCGACGCGGCGCACTGCCTGCGTCACCACCTCGTCCATGTCGACGAGCTTCTGCGCCTCCTCCTGCGCCAGCAACCTCCGCGCCTCCGCCACCGACACGCGCCGGCGCTTGGTGCGCTGCGGCAGCATGGTGGAGAGCATGTCCTTGAGATGGATGCCCATCTCCTCCATGCCCTGCCCCGAGAAGACCTCCATCATCGGCATCGCCGCCTGCTGCTGCGTCTCGATCTCGATGAGGCGCTCGTCCAGCCGGCCCGCGCGCAGCTGGGCGCGCAGCTTCTCGAGGGTGGCCTCGCGCGAGGCCTCGGGGCCCACCTGCTCGAGGGTGCCGCTGGAGTAGGGCTCGGTGGAGCGCCGGGGCAGGAGGAGGTCGAGGAGGCGGTCCTCGGCGAGGCGCTCCGCCTTGTCCCGCACCTCCGCCATCCGCTCCGCCTTGACCATGTTGATGCCGAGCTCCATGAGGTCGCGGATCATCGACTCCACGTCGCGGCCCACGTAGCCCACCTCCGTGTACTTGGAGGCCTCCACCTTGATGAAGGGCGCCTGCGCCAGGCGGGCCAGGCGCCGCGCGACCTCCGTCTTCCCCACCCCCGTGGGCCCGATCATGATGATGTTCTTGGGGGCCACCTCGTCACGCAGCTCGGCGGGCACGTTCTGACGCCGCCAGCGATTGCGCAGCGCCACCGCCACCGCCCGCTTGGCGCGGTGCTGGCCCACGATGTACCGGTCCAGCTCGGCCACGATCTGCGCCGGGGTGAGCTCGGTCACTGTATCGGAGGTTGGCAGCCCGGCTTGAAGCGCGGGTGGCCTGTTCGAGATGGTTGCCGGCTCCGTACCGCGTACCGTTTCACAGGACTTCCACCGAGATGTGGTCGTTGGTGTAGATGCAGATGGAGGCCGCCACGCGCATCGCCTCGGTCACGATGGCCTTGGCGTCGAGGTCGGCGTGCAGGACGAGGGCGCGCGCGGCGGCCAGCGCGAAGGGGCCGCCGGAGCCGATGCCGATGAGGCCGTCGTCGGGCTCGATGACGTCACCGGTGCCCGAGATGATGAAGGAGCTGTCACGGTCCGCCACCGCGAGCAGGGCCTCCAGGCGCCGCAGCACGCGATCGCTCCGCCAGTCCTTGGCCAGCTCCACCGCCGCCCGCGGCAGCTGGCCCCGATGCTCCTCCAGCTTGGCCTCGAAGCGGCCGAAGAGGGTGAAGGCATCGGCGGCGGCGCCCGCGAAGCCCGCCACCACGCGGTCGTGATGCAGCTTGCGCACCTTGCGCGCGCCCGCCTTCACCACCGTGTTGCCGATCGTCACCTGTCCGTCGCCGGCGAGGGCGACCTGGCCGCGGTGACGCACGCACACCACCGTCGTCGCGTGGAATCCGTCCATTACTTCGCGCGCGGGTGGGCGGCGTCGTAGACGCGCATGAGCTGGTCGGTGCCCACGTGGGTGTAGCGCTGCGTGGTGGACAGACGGCTGTGGCCGAGGAGCTCCTGGATCGCGCGCAGGTCGGCGCCTCCGTCCAGCAGATGGGTGGCGAAGGCGTGGCGCAGCGTGTGCGGCGACACGCGCCGCACCACGCCCGCCGCCCGCGCGGCGCGCCGCACCACGCTGCGCACGGAGCGGTCGGTGAGGCGGCCCCCCCGCGCGTTCAGGAAGAGCGCGCCCCTCGCGGCCGCCCGCGGCGCCAGGTAGCGCTCGAGGGCGCGCGCGGCGGAGGCGCCGAAGGGCACGATGCGCTCCTTGCGCCCCTTGCCGAGCACGCGCACCGTGCGCTCCGTGCGGTCGACCGCCTCCACGTCGAGGCCGGTGAGCTCGGACACCCGCAGGCCGGTGGCATAGAGCAGCTCGAGGATCGCCACGTCGCGGTCGCGGGCGGCGCCCCCGAGGGCGCGCGCGTCCACGAGGGCGGTGGCCTCGTCGATGGGCAGGAAGCTCACGAGCTTCTGCGGGCGGCGCGGCCCGCGCGTCTCGCGGGCGGGATTGCGCTCCACCACCCCGCGCCGCACCAGAAAGCGATAGAAGCTGCGCACGGCGGCCAGCTTGCGCGCCACCGTGACGGGATCGAGGCCCCGCGCGTGGAGCGAGGCGAGGAAGGCGCGGACGGCGCGGCTGTCGGCCTGCTCGACGCCCTCCTCCACCGCGCGCGTGAACTCGACGAGGTCGGAGCGGTAGCTGCGCAGCGTGTGGGGCGAGGCGTGCTTCTCCACGGAGAGGTGTCTCAGGAATCCCGCCACCGGGTCCTTCATGCGACGGTGAGATCGGCCTCCTGCTTGAAGTCGCATCCTTCCTTCGCGCACGCGCGGACCGACCGGCCCTTGCCGATGCGCTCCGTGGTGAAGGCGGCCCCGCACTTCGGGCACGGCTCGGGGAGCGGGCGCTGCCACACCACGAAGTTACACGCGGGATACGCCGAGCATCCGTAGAAGGTCCGGCCCTTCTTGGACCGGCGCTCCACCAGCTGGCCCGCGCACGCGGGCTGCGGGCAGGCGATGCCCAGGGTGACGGGCTTCGTCGTCTTGCACTCGGGATAGCCCGAGCACGCGATGAACTTGCCGAAGCGGCCGTGCTTGATGACCATCGGCTTGCCGCACGCGGGGCAGATGTCGTCCGTGGGCTGGTCCTCCGCACGCTCGCTGCCGGGCAGGTTGCGCTTGTACTTGCACTCCGGGTACGCCGAGCACGCGATGAACTTGCCGAAGCGCCCGCGCCGCTCGATGAGGGGCTGCGCGCACTCCGGGCACGCCTCGCCGATCTCCTCGCCCTTCTTCTCGTTGGCCATGTTCTTCTTGGCGCGCGCGAGGTCGATCTTGAAGGGCTCGTAGAAGGCGCGGATGGTGTCCACCCAGTTCTTCTCGCCCTCCTCCACCCGGTCGAGCGAGTCCTCCATCTGCGCCGTGAACTCCACGTCCATGATCTCCGGGAAGAACGGCTTGAGCCGGTCCGTCACCGTCATGCCCAGCTCGGTGGGGATGAGCGTGCGCCGCTCGCGATGGACGTAGCCGCGGTCGTTGATGATGGTGCCGAGGATGGAGGCGTACGTGGACGGCCGTCCGATCCCCAGCTCTTCCAGGATCTTGATGAGCGACGCCTCCGTGAAGCGCGGGGGCGGCTGCGTGAAGTGCTGCTTGGGATCGAGGCCGTGCAGCGTGAGCGTCTCGCCTTCCTCGAGTATCGGGATGGCGCTCTCCGCGTCGTCGTCGGCGGCCGGCTCCTCCTCCTCGCGGCTCTCGACGTACACCGCCGTGAAGCCCTTGAACTTCATCGTCTGTCCCTGCGCGCGGAAGACGCAGTCACCGGCGGTGATGTCGGCCGACACCGTGTCGTAGAGGGCGGGCATGAGCTGGCTGGCGAGGAAGCGCTCCCAGATGAGCCGGTAGAGGGCGAGCTGGTCCTTGTTGAGGAAGCGCGCCATCGATTTTGGATCTTTGTTGACGTCGGAGGGCCGGATGGCCTCGTGCGCCTCCTGCGCGCTGCCGCGCGACTTGTAGGTGGGCGCGGTGTCGGGCAGGTACTCGGCGCCCAGGCGCTCGGTGGCCCACGCGCGCGCCTCCGCCTGCGCCTCCGCCGAGATGCGCACGGCGTCCGTCCTCATGTAGGTGATGAGGCCCACCGGCCCCTCGTCGCCGACCTCGAGGCCCTCGTAGAGCTGCTGGGCGATCGTCATCGTCTTCTTCGCGGAGAAGCCCAGCTTGCGGCCGGCGTCCTGCTGCATCGACGACGTGATGAAGGGCGGCGACGGATTGCGCTTGCGCTCGCCCCGCGTCACCGAGCGCACGACGAAGCGGGCGCCGTCCAGCGACGTCATGACGGCCCGGGTGGCCCCCTCGTCGGCGAGGGCGGCCTTCTCCCCCGCGATCTCCCGGAGCGTCGCGGTGAACTCGGGCGGCTGGCGGGCGGAGAGACGGGCGTGCAGCGACCAGTACTCGACCGGCACGAAGGCCTGGATCTCGCGCTCGCGGTCGACGATGAGCCGCACGGCCACGGACTGCACGCGTCCGGCGGACAGGCCGCGCTGCACCTTGTCCCACAGCAGCGGCGACAGGCTGTAGCCGACGAGGCGGTCGAGGACGCGGCGCGCCTGCTGGGCGTCGACCTTGTCCATGTCGATCTTGCCCGGCTTGAGGAAGGCCGCCTTCACCGCGCGCTCGGTGATCTCGTTGAAGGAGATCCGGAACACGTTCTTCTTGAGGAAGGGCAGCTCCTGCGCGAGGTGCCAGCCGATGGCCTCCCCTTCCCGGTCGGGGTCGGTGGCGACGTACAGCGTGTCGGACTTCTCCGCCGCTTTCTTGAGGTCGTCGAGGATCTTCTTCTTCGTCGGCGACACCACGTACTGCGGCTTGAAGTTCTTCTTGGGATCGACGCCCAGCTTGGACTTGGGCAGGTCGCGCACGTGCCCCATCGACGCCTTCACCAGGAACTTCGAGGTCAGGTACTTCTGGATCGTCTTCACCTTGGTCGGGGACTCGACGATGACCAGCGACCGCTTCGCCGCCACTACCCTCTCCTCGCTGCGGCCGCCGCCACCCATCGCTGGCCTTCGAGCTGGCGCGCCCAGCCGCCGAGCTCGAGCGCGATCAGCGTGGCGCCCGCACGCGCGGCATTGCCGCCCGCGCTCTCGATGAGGCGCTCGATGTGCCGCGGCTCGTCCACGCTCAGCTGCTCCAGCATGCGCGCTTCGTCGCTCCCTGTCGGCGGTCCCGCCACGACGGCGGCCCCGAATGTTCGGTCATGGACCACGCTTCGCCAGTGATCTGGTAATTCTTGCACGACGTCCGTCCAGCAAGTCACCAGTTTAGCACCGTCCTGGATGAGCCTGTGGGCGCCGCCACTCGCGGCGGAGGTGATTCGGCCGGGAACGGCGAACACTTCCCGGCCGAGATCGCCCGCGAATCCGGCGGTGATCAGGCTGCCGCTGCGCTCGGCCGCCTCCACCACCACCACGCCAAGGGCGAGACCCGCCAGCGTGCGGTTGCGCGCGGGAAAGTTGTACGGCAGCGGCGTGATGCCCGGCGCGAACTGGGACACCAGCGCGCCCGACGCCATCACGCGCTCCGCGAGGTGCCCGTTCTCGTGGGGGTAGACGACGTCGACCCCGTTGCCGAGCACGGCCAGGGTGCGGCCGCCCGCCTCCAGCGCCGCGCGGTGGGCCGCGGTGTCGATGCCGCGCGCCAAGCCGCTGACGATCGTGACTCCGCGCGCCGCCAGCTCCGCGGCCAGCTCGGCCGCCACCGCCAGCCCGTACGGGGTGGCCTGACGCGCGCCGACGATGGCGATGGCGAGCGCATCGCCGGGCACGAGGGCGCCGCGCACGTACAGCGCCGGCGGCGACGGAACGGCGGCGAGCAGCGCGGGATAGGATGCATGGCCGGGCGTGAGGAGCGTGATCGCGGTCATGGGCGGTGAGCGTAGCCTCGCCGCCGATACCCGGTCAACGCGTCCGGCGCGATACAGCGGTCCCCGGAACGGCGCTCTTACTTCCCCCGGGAGGGCGTGCGTCCCCGCATCAGGGTCTTCGCGATGGCGGCGGCGTCGGTGGACGGGTACGTGGCCACGACCCGCTGCCACGCCTGCCGGGCGCGCGCGGGATCGCGCAGGCTCGTGTAGCAGAGACCGACCTTGACGAGGGCGTCGGCCGCCTTGGGCGACGCCGGGTACAGCTCGAGCACCTTGCGGAACTCCGTCATCGCCTGCCGATAATCGCGTTGAACGTAGTACGCCTCGGCGATCCAGTACTGCGCATTGGCCGCCAGCGGATGACGCGGAAACTTGGCGATGAAGTCCAGGAAGTCGAGGACGGCCTGGCCGTGCTCGCGCGAGCGGAAGGTGGCGAGGGCCGCCGCGTAGACGGGCTCGGCCGCCTCCGCCGACGGGACGCCGCGCGGCGGGCGCTCGGGCGTGATGACCGGCGCCGGCGCGGGCGCGGGCACGGGGGCGAGCGCGCGCACCTGGCGCAGCTCCTCCTCCGCGGCCTGCAGCCGCTCGCGCACGCGCGCGATCGCCTGCGACGACTCGTCAATGCCCGTCTGCAGCGTGAGGATCCGGGCGTCGAGCTCCCGGATCTCGTCGCGCCTGCGGTCCAGCTCGGCGACGGACGTGTCGTGGGCCTGTCGAAGATCGGCGAGGCTCGCGCGAAGGCCCTCGACATCTTCCTGCACGCGCCTGACCGAGCCCCGGCTGGCACAGCCGGTCACGACGAGGACGGCCACCATCGCGACCACCGCGAGCGAAGGGCTCATGCAGCGCGACCGTAGCATGCGCTAGAAAAGGAAGTCAATTGAGGGGTACTGCTGGAGTGATGTCGCAGCTAACGCCGGTCAAGCGGCCGCAACAGAATGACTTCTACTGTTTCACCGCGCTGAATCACCGTGTCCGGCTGCACCACGGCGAGCCCGTCGGCAGCCACCATGGAGCGCAGGATGCCCGACCCCTGGTCCCCGGTGAGCGTGGCGACGAATCCCTCCTCCTCGCGGCCGAGCGTCACCCGCAGGTAGCCGCGGCGCTGGCCGGGGTTGGCGATGTGGGAGCCGGCGCGCGCCGTGACGCGGGCGCGCTGCAGCGCGCGGCAGCCCATCGTGGCGAGCAGGGCGGGCCGCACGAACAGCTCGAAGGTGACCATCGCCGACACCGGGTTACCGGGCAGCCCGAAGACGGGACGCCCGTGGAGCGAGCCGAAGGTGATCGGCTTGCCGGGGCGCATGGACACGCGCCACAGGTGCAGGCGGGCGCCCGCGCTTTCGAGCGCCGCCTTCACGAAGTCCAGCTCCCCCACGGAGACGCCGGCGGACGACACGAGGACGTCCGCATCGTGGGCCTGCCGCACGCGCGCTTCGATGGCGGCGGCGGCGTCGGGCGCCACGCCGAGGTTCATGACCGTCGCGCCACACTCGAGCACCTGCGCCATGAGCGAGTACGTATTCGTGTTCGGGATCTGCCCCGGCTGCGGCTCGGTGCCGAGGTCCGCGAGCTCGTTGCCGGTGGAGAGGATGGCCACGCGCGGGCGCCGGTAGACGCGCACCTGGGTGTAGCCGAGCGTGGCGAGGAGGCCGATCTCCGCGGCGCCGATCACCTGCCCCGCCGCGAGCACGGCATCCCCGGGACGGATGTCTTCTCCGGCCGGCCGGACGTAGGCGGCCGGCGCCACCCCGCCCCTGAGCGAGATGGACGCGCCCGCGACGTCGATGTCCTCCTGCGGGACGACGGCATCGGCGCCGCTCGGCAGCGGCGCCCCGGTGAAGATCCGCACGGCCTCCCCCGCCCCCACCGCGCGTGCCGGGAGCACGCCCGCCTCCACCCGGCCCACGACGGCGAGCGACACCCCCGCCCCCGTGTCCTCCGCGCGCACCGCGTATCCATCCATGGACGAGTTCGCCCACGGCGGTATCTGCCGCCGGGACACGACGGGCTCGGCGAGCACACGCCCCAGGCTCGCCATGAGCTCCACGCGCTCGGTGGGCATGACGACCACCCGCGACAGGATCGCGTCCAGCGCCTCCTCGACGCTCAGCATGCGCCCAGTCTACGCGAACCGGATATCGAGGAGCGCCACGGCTCCGCCGGGGCGCTGCCGAGCGATGGGGGGCTTGGGGGCCCTTCGAGGGGTAATCGAGGAGCGCCACGGCTCCGCCGGGGCGCTGCCGAGCGTCAGGGGGATTGGGGGACCCGTTCGAGGTCCCCCATCAAAATCGATCGTGCTGCCGAGCGATGGGGGGCTTGGGGGGCCCTTCGAGGCCCCCCATCTAAACTAGTGCCCGGTGTGCGGAAGGTTCAGGACGGGCTTGAAGCGGGCGAGGAACCAGCGGCGGCTCAGCATGAAGAGCGAAAAGAAGCCGAGGGTGATGGCGAGGTCGCGGAAGCCCACCGGCAGCGCGTTCGTGGTCGACACGGAGGGGAAGATGAGGAAGACCCGCTCGAAGAAGATGGCGACGAGACCAAAGAGGGCGACCGCGAAGAGCGGGCCGTGACGCTGGGGCGGACGTCCGGTGAGGCGCTTGAGGAGGTACAGGAACGGGATGACCCAGCCCACCACGAGGATCGCCCACGCCAGCGTCTGCCACGGCTGCTCGAAGAAGCGGCGCAGGAGGAAGCGCGTCTCCGCGGGGACGTTGCCGTACCAGATCACCAGGTACTGCGACCAGAAGAAGTACATCCACATGACCGACATCGCGAACTGCAGCTTGGCCACGTCCTGGATGGCGGCGGGCGGAATCGACGCGACCCCCTTGGCGTTGGCCCGGATGCTCAGGATCGACAGGAGGCAAAAGGCCGTGTAGAGCGCGCTCACCGCGAAGTAGCCGCCGAAGAGACCGCTGTACCACCGCGGATCGAGCGACATGACGAGGTCGAAGCCCCACAGCGACAGCGTGACCAGCCACAGCATGAGCAGGATGGTGGCGAGCCGGTTACGCCGGGCGCGGTCACGGGCGTCGTCCGGCGGCACCGGATCGCGCAGCACCGCGCGGGCAAAGGCGAAGCACACGCCGAAGAGGAGGGCGGCGAGGACGAGCGTGCGCCCGAAGAAGAAGGGCACGTTGAGCCACGCCGCCTTCACCGCAATGGGGGTCGTCACCCACGAATAGAGGACTTCACGTCCCGCCAGCAGCACGACGAGGAGCACGAAGGCCACGGGCAGGAAGCCGACGGTGGTGATGGCGATGCGCCGCACGCTGGGCGACCAGCGCGCTTCCGTCAGCTGCATCATGGCCGCGATGGCGGGCCCGGTCACCGCCAGGCCCGACCAGAAGACGAGGTTCACGAGGTACATCGACCACGCCCGCGCGGGATCGCCGGAGGAGGCGCCGAGCACAAAGACGACGGCGCCCACGAGGGCGAGGAGGCCCCACACGGCCGTCATGTGCCGGCCAGCGAGCGCAGGTAGTTCACGACGTGCCACGCCTCCTGGGAGGACATCGTCTCGCCGTAGGCGGGCATGATGGCGCCGCCCACCATGATGTAGCTGTGCCAGTAGCCGTCCGTGCGCGCCTTTTGAAGATCGGCGTTGGTGAGGTCGGGGGGCGGGATGAACTTCGTCGCCACCGGGCCCGTCACCCCGCCCCTGGCCTCGGGACCGTGGCAGGGGACGCACATGGTCACGTAGCGCTCGCGGCCGATGGCCACCGACGGCGCGGACATCTTCACGGGATTGGGCACCTTCATGGCGATCTCGCGCTGCTCCTTGGGAATGACCGCTTCCTTGCCGCGCGCCACCACGCCGGCCGGCATCGGAAAGTTACGCTCGCCGGGCATGATGCGCGCCGTGTGCGTCATGTTGTCCACGAAGCGGAAGACCACCACCGCCCCCATGAGGCCCGCGCTGGCGGCCACGATGCCGAGGACGAGGATGAAGACGTACTTCATCATGCCTTCACCTCCTCCGCGCCGGCCGTCCTCAGGATGTCCCGCACGGAGGGGCTACGGTCCGGCGAGCAGTGCACGGCGACCCCGAAGCGGTCGTTCGTGAAGCGCGGGTCGAAGGAGGGCGAGGGCCGGAATTGCGGCAGCCGTCCCAGCACCACCATGCCGATGAGCGTGGCGAGCCCGCCGAAGAGGATGGTGAGCTCGAAGGCGATCACGACGTAGGGCGGAATGGAGGCGGCGGCCTTCCCCCCCACGACGATGTCCCACTTCACCGACGACCACAGGGTGAGCAGGAATCCCGACACCGTGCCCGTGAGGGCGCCGATCATCGTGAAGAGGCGCACACGGCTCACGGGCCGGTCGCGCTCCACCACGTCCTCGATCTCGTGCACGGGCACGGGGCTGTAGACCGTGAGGTCGTGATAGCCCTTGGCCTTCAGCTCCTCCAGCGCGCGCACGGTGGTGTCGACGTGCGCGAAGACGCCGAGCACCGTCTCAGTGGTGGCGGCCATGCGCCATGTCCTTCATGGGAGGATTCAGCGTCTCCTTCACTTCGACGATGGACAGCGACGGCATGACCTTGATGAAGCCCAGGAAGAGCAGGAAGAACCACGCGAAGCTGCCGATGATGATGGTGGTGTCCGTGATGGTCGGGATGTAGTTGCCCCACGCGTACGGGTAGAAGGCGTGGGCGAGGCCGGGCACGATGATGTTGAAGCGCTCGAACCACATGCCGATGAGGACGAGGATCGACACCGTGTACAGCGCCACGTGGTTGGTGCGCATCTTCTTCCAGAAGAAGACGAGCGGCGCCACGCAGTTGCAGACGTACATCGTCCAGATCGCCCACGCGTAGTCCTGGGTGGAGCGCCAGAAGAGGGAGGCCTTCTCGAAGTGGTCCCCGCTGTACCAGGCGGTGAACACCTCGCAGATGTAGAAGTAGGTCAGCACGAGGCTCGTGACCAGGATGAGCTTGGCCATGGCGTCGAGGTGCTTGTCCTCGATGTAGGCGTGCAGGTTGAAGTAGTAGCGCATGGGCAGGATGAGGATGACCACCATCGCGAAGCCCGAGAAGATGGCGCCGTTGACGAAGAAGGGCGCGAAGAGGGTGGAGTGCCAGCCGGGGACGAGCGCCATCGCGAAGTCCCACGACACCACGCTGTGCACGGAGAGCACGAGCGGGGTGGCGATGGCGGCGAAGAGGCCGTAGGCGCGCCGGTAGTGCCGCCACTGCGAATCCGAGCCCTCCCAGCCGAGGGAGAGCATGCCGTAGATCGTCCGGCGCCAGCCCGTGGACTGGTCGCGCAGGGCCGCGATGTCCGGCACCAGCCCCACGATGAAGAACACGGTGCTGATGGTGAGGTAGGTGGAGATCGCGAAGACGTCCCACACGAGGGGCGACTTGAAGTTCGGCCACAGCTCGCGCTGGTTCGGGTACGGGAGCAGGAAGTACGCGAACCACATGCGGCCGGCGTGAATGAGCGGGAAGAGGCCGGCGGTGAGCACGGCGAAGATGGTCATCGCCTCCGCGCCGCGATAGATCGACGTGCGCCACCGCGCCCGGAACAGGTAGAGCACGGCCGAGATGAGCGTGCCCGCGTGCCCGATGCCGATCCAGAAGACGAAGGTCGTGATGTACATCGCCCACATGGTGGGCGTGCGCTTGCCCGCCGCGCCCATGCCGACGTAGACCTGCCACGTCCACGCGAGGATGCCGCCGCTGAGGATGAGCCCGAGCACGCACATCCACGTGAAGTAGAGGTTGCCGGGCGGGCGCAGGGTGAGGAGGACGTCGCGGTTGACGTCCGCGAACGTGGGCTCGGCGCCGGGGTGCTTGCCCACCACGCTCATGCGTGCCCCCGCACGACCTTCTTGAGATACGTCACGGAGGGCCGGGTGCCCAGCTCGTCGAGGACGTGATAGGCGCGCGGCGAGTGGGACTGGCGCGTCATCTCGCTCGCGGTGTCCTTGAGGTTGCCGAAGCTGATCGCCCGCGTCGGGCACGTCTGCTGGCAGGCGGTCAGGATGTCGCCGTCGCGCACCGGGCGCTGCTCGTCGCGCGCGTGATCCTTGCCCGCCACGATGCGCTGGATGCACATGGTGCACTTCTCCATGATGCCGAGCTGCCGCACGGTGACGTCGGGGTTGAGCTGCACCTCGAGCGGGGCCGGGTACTCGTAGTTGTACCAGTTGAATCGGCGCACGTGATACGGGCAGTTGTTGCCGCAGTACCGCGTGCCCACGCACCGGTTGTAGACCTGGGCGTTGAGGCCTTCCTCGGTGCGATAGGAGGCGAACACCGGGCACACCGGCTCGCAGGGCGCGACCTCACAATGCTGGCAGAACATGGGCATGAACATGTTGGTGGGATGGCTCGGCGCCCCCTCCGCCCAGCGCTCGATGCGCAGCCAGTGGAGCTGCCGGCCGTACGCCGCCTGCGCCTTGCCCACCACCGGAATGTTGTTCTCCGCCTGGCAGGCCACCATGCAGGCGCCGCACCCCAGGCAGGCGTCCACGTCGACGGCCATGCCCCAGCGGTAGCCGGGATAGTGCTGCTCGGGGTACAGGCTGGGCAGCTTGTGCACGCCGCTCTTGCCCCGCAGCGCCTCCTCGCGCGCGGCGCGCAGGTCGATGTGGCGCGCCAGCTCGCGGTGGTCCTGGTCGTGCGTGGCCTGCAGGACCGCGAGCGGGCGGCGCGCGCCCGTCCTCGCGAGGCTCACCCGCACGCCCAGGAACTGCGCGCCG
Source organism: Candidatus Rokuibacteriota bacterium (assembly GCA_040902295.1). Taxonomy (GTDB): domain Bacteria; phylum Methylomirabilota; class Methylomirabilia; order Rokubacteriales; family CSP1-6; genus JBBDXO01. The sequence goes on from JBBDXO010000087.1 coordinate 30,471, forward strand.
CCCGACCCGGCCTCCGCCGCGCCCCCCAGCAGCGCAACCGGATTCGTGGGGCCCGACGTCGCGGACACGTAGCGCGGGACGTGATAGGGCGCGTAGCGATGGCCGATCGGGATCGCCACCGTCTTCGGATGGAGCGACGGCGAGATGTACGCGGGCAGCTCGATGGCCCCGTGCGGCGAGGTCACCTTCACCACGTCGCCCTGCGCGATGCCCAGCGACGTCGCGGTCTCGGCGGCGATCTCCACCCAGCCGTCCCACGCGACCTGGGTCACCGAGTCCGGCGATTCCTGCAGCCAGGAGCGGCCGGCGCTGCGCCCGTCGTACAGACGCAGCGACGGGTACGCCATCAGCACGAAGCCGGAGGCGTCGCCCTCGAAGGCGGCGGGTGCCATCTCCACCGTGGCGGGCCGGGCCGACACGGAGGCGGTGGCGACATCCTTCCACACCCCGCCCCGGCTCAGCGCGGCCGACCACTGGTCCTTCACGAGGGGCTCCCACGCGCCCTTGAGGTGCTCCTCGAAGGTCGCCCACGGCAGCGGGCCCGTGCCGGCCTCGGCGCCGAACACCGCGCGTCCCACGGCAAGGAGCACGTCGCCCATCGGGCGCGAGTCGCGGATCGGCATCATGGTCGGCTGCATGAGGCCCACCACGCCTTCGCGCGGCGAGTAGTCGCCCCACGACTCGAGCCAGTGCGTGTCGGGCAGGATGACGTGCGCCAGCGCCGTCGTCTCGTCCGGCTGGTTGGCGAAGCTCACCACGAACGGCACCTTGCGCATGGCATCGGCCGCCTTCAGACCGCCCGGCAGCGTGAAGGCCGGGTTGACGCCGGGACCCAGCACGAGGACCTCGATCTCGCCCGCGCTCATCGCCTGCACCAGGGCCGCCACGTCGCCGTACGGGGTGACCTTGCCGTACGCCCAGTCGGGCCCGAAGCGCACGGTCTTGCCGACGTTGCCGGCGGCCGCGTTCAGCATGTTGATGGCCACCTGCGTCTGCGTGGCGTTGGAGCCGCTCACGGCGGCGCCGCCGCCCACCGCGAGGCCGGGCTTGCCGTGCCCGAAGGCCTCCGCGACGTGCTTGAGCGTGTCCAGCGCGACGCCGCTCTCCTCCGCCACCTTCGCGACGTCGACCGCCGCCACCGCGCCCGCGTACGCACGGTCGGCGCTGCCGGCGTCGATCATCAGCTTGAGGATCGCCAGCGCGAGCGCGCCTTCCGTGCCGGGCGCGTTGCGGACCCACTCGTCGGCGCTGGCGGCCGTGAGCGACTGCCGGGGCTCCACGTGGATGCAGGTGCCCGCACGCCCTTCGCGGAAGCCGTGCATCTTCATGAAGGCGGCGGGGTAATGCACGTTGTTGATCCACGTCTCCACGAAGTCCGCGCCGAAGTTGAGGATGACGGTGGCGTCCTCGAAGGCGTAGTACGGTACGGCATCCCGCCCGAACGTCTGCCGGTTGGCGGCGCGCACGGCCTCGTAGCCGTACGGCTCCAGCGTCACGCGCGGCCGGCCGCCCACCACCTGGGTCCAGCGGTCCATCAGGCCGCCCAGCGTGCCGTTCTCGAGCTGGCTCACGAGCGCGACGGCGCGGCCCTTGTTGGCCGAGCGCGCGGCCACGATGCGATCGCTCACGAGCGTGACGGCCTCGTCCCAGGGCAGCGCGCGCAGGCCGCTGCCCTCGCGCCGCTGGGGCCCGTTGAACCGGTCGGGATGGTAGAGGCCCTGCACCGCCGCCTGCCCCCGCACGCAGAGGGCGCCGTGATTGACGGGATGATCGGGGTTGCCTTCGAGCTTGACGACGCGGCCCTCGCGGTTGCGCGCGATGACCCCGCAGCCGGCCGGGCACTCGCGGCAGACGGTGGAGAACCACGAGGCCACGCCGGGCACGATCTGCTCGTTCGGGACCACGAGGGGCAAAATCGTCTCCGTGGCCTGCCGGCAGCCGGCGGCGGCCGCCGTCGCGCCCGTGGTGGCCACGATCTTGAAGAAGTCGCGTCGATTCATGGGCGCCTCAATGATGGCACGTGACGCAGTCGAGCGGCGCCTTCGCCCCGCGCGTCGCGTTCTGCTCGCGATGGCATTCGATGCACCAGCCCATCGACAGCGGCGGGGCCGCCGTCCGGAAGCCGGCGAGGGTGAGGAGATCGTTGACGAGCCGGGGACCGGTGTTCGCGCCCACCGTCGTCATCGTCTCCACCGGCCCGTGACATGTCTGGCACGTGACGCCCGCGCGCACGTGCGACTTGTGCGGAAAATACGTGAACTCCGGCATCTTGTAGACCCGCGCCCACGGAATGGGCTCCTTGCGGGCGGCGTACTCCGCGAGCTTCTTGATCTCCGGCCGGTCGGCGGCGGTGATCTTGTGGCAGCCGATGCACCGCTCCACGGACGGGATGCCGGCGTACTCCGAGCGTCGCGCCTCCGTGTGACAGTGCTGGCAGTCCATCTTGTACGTCTGCACGTGCGTGTTGTGCGGAAAGGCGATGGGCTGCGTGGAGGGCTTGGCGGCGGCCGCAGGCTGACGGCTCCACGACGACACCGCGAGAACGATGAGAGCGGCGAGGAGGACGACGCCCAGCGCGCCAACACCCGCCTTCGCTCTCATCGACAGTCGAGCATCCTCCAGAGGAATGGGAAATGCTCGTGAACCATATCACTTGGTCCGAAGGCAGTCAAAAATTTACTTGCTACTTACATGGGGGCCTCGACGGGCCCC
>JBBDXO010000088.1:0-5127 GCA_040902295.1 Candidatus Rokuibacteriota bacterium
GCTTGGGTGCTGGTTTGAGCCGGGCGCGCAGCGGGTGCTTGGGTGCTGGTTTGAGGCGTTTTATTTACCAGCGACGCGCCGCAAGCGGCGCTTGCCATATCGAGGACGATGCTCTGCATCGTCATCGATCTAACTCTCCGCCGATCATGTTCACGCTGCCGAAGGTGGGGATGAGGTCGGCGACCATTTCGCCCTCGATCATGCGGTGGAGGGCGGCCATGGGGGGCAGGCACGGGGGGCGGCAGCGGACGCGGTAGGGGCGGTCGCCGCCGTCGGAGACGACATAGAAGCCCAGCTCGCCGTTGGCCCCTTCGGAGGCGAAGTACGCCTCGCCGGCGGGGGGGCGGATGCCGAAGCCCTCCATCACCAGCATGAAGTGGTTCATCAGTCCCTCGATGGAGCCGTACGTGGTCTCCTTGGGCGGCAGCAGCACGCGCTTGTCGGAGGTGTTGACGGACTGCAGCGGCGCGCGGTTCTGGCCCTGCAGGTTCGGGGACAGGGTGATGGGCACGAGGAGCAGCCCTTCGGTCTTGCCCTGCTTGCCCTGGTCGACGTAGGCGGCGGGATCGATGGGCCGCCCCTCGAAGTCCACGTTGACGGAGCCGCCCGGCAGCGTCGCCAGCGCCCGCTCGGCGATGCGCATCGACTGTTCCATCTCCGCCATCCGCACGAGGTAGCGGGCGTAGTTGTCGCCGTCCTTCTGCGTGACCACGTCCCACTCGACGCGGTCGTAGGCCCAGTGCGGCTGCGCCCGCCGCACGTCGTACGGCACGCCCACCGCGCGCAGGAGCGGCCCCGTGATGCCGTAGGCGATCGTCTCCGCGCGGGAGAGGATGCCGATGCCCACCATGCGGTCCATGAAGATGCGGTTGCCGGTGACGAGGCGATGGACTTCCTTCAGCACCTCGCGCACCTCGTCGAACGCCCGCGCCGTCTTGGACGCGAAGCCGTCGGGCAGATCGGCGCGCACCCCCCCCACGCGGCCGTAGGAGATCGTCAGGCGCGCCCCCGTGACGTCCTCCACCAGCTCCCACAGGTACTCCCGGGCCTTGATCATGTAGAGAAAGACCGTGAAGGCGCCGAGCTCCATGGCGGAGGCGCCCACGCACGTGAGGTGATCGCACACGCGGGAGATCTCCGACATGATGGTGCGCACGTACTGGCACCGCTCGGTCACCTGGATGCCGAGCAGCTTCTCCACTGCTGCGGCGTATGCGAAGTTGTTGATGAGGGGCGAGACGTAGTTGAGGCGGTCGGTGTACGGGATGGCGTTGTTCCAGCCGCCCACCTCGCAATCCTTCTCGAAAGCGCGGTGCAGGTAGCCGATCTCCACGTCGGCGTTCACGATCGTCTCGCCGTCCAGCTCGGCCAGGATGCGGATGATGCCGTGCATGGCCGGATGCGCGGGCCCCATGCCGACCTGGAGGTTGCCCCCCGAGCCGGTCCCGGTGCCTTCGCCGAGCATGATCTCGCGCCTCGTCGTCGCCGCCATGCGCGCTTGTTCCGCTCCTACGTCGTGGGGCCGAGGAGCGGCTGGCGACGGGTGATCGGATAGTCCTTGCGGAGGGGGTGGCCCACGAACTCCTCGTACATCAACAGACGGCGCAGATCCGGATGGCCGTCGAAGCGGATGCCGAACATGTCCCACACCTCGCGCTCCATCCAGTTGGCGATCGGCCACAGGCCCACCGCGCTCGGCACCGAGGCGTCGTCTTCGTCGACGCGCACCTTGAGGCGCAGCCGGTGGTTGTGCGCCAGCGAGTACAGGTGGTAGACGACCTCGAAGCGCGGCCCGTCCTCGCGGCCGGGATACTTGAGGTAATCCACCGCGGTGAGGTCCATCAGGACGTCGAAGGCGAGGGCAGGCTCGTCGCGGCAGGACCGGAGCGCCTCCGCGAGCCCGGCGCGGCCGACGACCGCGGTGGCGTCGCCGCGGTGCTCGTGGGTCTCCACCACTCCATCAGGGACGAGCGCGCGCACCGCCTGCAGCATGGCCGCTCCCTCCATGCCCCTAGTACCTCTGCACGCCGGCGGCGATCTTGTCCTGCAGCTTCATGAGCCCGTCGATGACCGACTCCGGACGCGGCGGACAGCCCGGGATGTAGACGTCCACGGGGATGATGGTGTCGATGCCCTGCACGGTGGCGTAGTTGTCGTAGAAGCCGCCCGTGCACGTGCACACGCCGAAGGCGACCACCCATTTCGGCTCCGTCATCTGGTCGTAGATGCGCTTGAGCACGGGGCCCATCTTGTGCGAGATGGTGCCCACGACGAAGAGGACGTCGGCCTGCCGGGGCGAGAAGCGGGGCAGGCCCGCCCCGAAGCGGTCGACGTCGTAGTGCGAGCATGCCGTCGCCATGTACTCCATGCCGCAGCACGCCGTCACGAAGGGGTACTGGAAGATGGAATACTTGCGGGCCCAGCCGATGGCCTCGTCAAGCTTTCCCGTGAAGAAGCTGCCTACTCCCATTCCAGCCCCCCCTTGCGCCAGATGTAAAAGAATCCGAACATCAGGATGCCCAGGAACACGAGCATCTCGTTGAAGCCGAACCAGCCCAGCTTCCGATAGAGCATCGCCCACGGCCAGATGAACAACAGCTCGATGTCGATGATGATGAAGAAGATCGCGATCGTCGAGAACTTGATCGAGAAGCGCCCCTCCGAGATGCCGACGGGATCCTTGCCGCACTCGAACGGCGAGGCCTTCACGGGCGTCAGCCGCCGCGGGGCGATGAGGGTGGGGATGTAGAGGAGGGCCCCCGCCACCACCGCCGCGAACGCGAACACCATCAGGATGGGCGCGTACTCCATCAGGCCACCGCCCCCGCCGCGTCCGCCTGTGACTTGGCGTGATACGAGCTGCGCACGAGAGGCCCCGACTCCACGTGCGTGAACCCGAGCGCGGCGCCGATCTCCGCGAGCTCCCGGAACTCCTCCGGCGGATAGTAGCGGGCCACCGGCAGGTGCGCCGCCGACGGGCGCAGGTACTGGCCCAGCGTCAGGATCGACACGCCCACCTCGACGAGGTCGCGCATGGTGGCCACCAGCTCCTCGCGCTCTTCGCCGAGCCCGAGAATGATCCCGGACTTCGTCGGCAGCGCGGGCGCGACCGCGCGCGCGTGCCGGAACAGCCCGAGCGCGCGCTCGTAGCGGCCACCGTGACGCGCCACCGGGTACAGCCGCGGCACCGTCTCCGTGTTGTGATTGAAGACGTGCGGCCCCGCCTCGAGGACGGCCTCGATGGACGTGGCCCGGCCCTGAAAATCCGGCACGAGCACTTCGAGGCGGCAGGCGGGCGCGTGGTGGCGCACGGCACGGATGGTGGCCGCCCAGTGCGCCGCGCCGCCATCGGCAAGATCGTCACGATTCACGGAGGTGATCACGACGTACTCGAGCCCGAGGTCGCGCACGGCGGCCCCGATGCGCTCCGGCTCGTCGCGATCCTCCCACACCGGCCGGCCGTGGGCGATCGCACAGTAGCCGCAGTTCCGGGTGCAGACGTCGCCGAGGATCATGAAGGTGGCGGTGGCGTCCTCCCAGCACTCGCCGATGTTGGGGCAACGCGCCTCCTCGCATACCGAGTGCAGGTTGGCGTCGCGCATGAGCGCCTTCAGCCGCATGTAGTTCGGCCCGCCCGGCGCGCGCACCTTCAACCACGACGGTTTTCGTCCCTCCGGGCGCGCGGCGGACTGCAGCACAGGCAGTGAATGGGTCATCGCCGATCGTTCCTCTCTCTCAAACCGGATCATTATGCCACGGCCCTCCGGGCCCCGCACGAGCCCGAAACGACTTCTGCGATACGGACCTGCACGTCGTGGCACATGCGGTGCTCCGACCTGTCGCAGGAGCCGGACATCGCGCGCATCGCCCGCCGCAGGCCGGCGCAGAAAGCGGGTCACCTTGGCCTGGAAGCTCAGCTCGAGCGCATCCTGGCTCGTGGTGAACTCGCTGCCGCCCCGCAGCCGCAGGAGCGGCGCGCTCGCCTCCAGCAGGGCGTTGTCGATGCGCAGCCCCTGGTTGACGGAAACCGTCGCGCCCGTCGTGTCGAGCAGCACGCCGCTGTGCTGGAGCGGCTGGTCGGTGCCCAGGGTGAGGCCTTCCTCGACCGAGACGGCGGTAGCCGTGCCGTGCCCCGACAGCTCCACCATCGCCCGCCCGGCACCGGCGATGACGTGCTCGCCACCGGCGAGGGAGACGAAAGGATCCGTGGAGCCGGTGACCATCACCTGCGCTCCATTCGTCACCGACAGCAGACTGCCCGCGACGTTCAACGAGGCGCCATCGGAGGCCGCGAGCAGCGGCCCCGCGAGATCCACGGCCGCCAGGAGGCCCGCCACGGTGAGGCTGCCGCCGACGGCAAGGAGGTTGCCGCTGCCCCCGAAGCCACCTGTGGCCGCCGTCAGGCTCCCCTCCGCGATACCGAGCAGGGGCGCGGCGGTCGTGCTCGTCAGGGTGGCGCCGTTGGACACGCCGATGACGTTGCCCGTGACATCGATGGACGCCTGGGAGGCGACGAGCAGCGGGCCGGCCAGCGACACGGAGGCCGGCATGGTGCCACCATCGAACCCCGACGTGGTGAAGACATTCAGAACATGACCGAATGCCGTCGTCCCGGGCGCGAGCGGATCATTCCGCACGCCGCCGGCCGTCACCACCGTGCCATCGTCGAGCGAGATGAACGGTGCCGTGCCGGTGGACGTGACGCTCGAGCGCTGCACCTGAACGAAGCTCGCGAGGGCCGAGATGGTGCTGTCCGAGGCGCTGACCAGCGGCCCCGCCAGCGTCATCACCGCCGGAGACTGCGGATCGGCGCTCACCGAGCCCTCGGACGAGATCCGGATGAAGTGCGCGCCCGACTGGGCGTCCGGGCCCGCGTTGAAGGTGGAGGAGGTGAGCTGGATGAGTGGCGCCGTGGCCGTGCTCGCCAGCGTCGCGCCCTGCGCGAGCCGAAAGCCGTTGCAGCAGGCGCCGCCGCTGAACGCGAGGCTGGTGACGTCGAACGTGCTGTCGCTGGCCGAGAACAGCGGTCCGGCCAGATCGACCGTCGTCCCTCGGCGGGCATCAAAGAAGTTACCGGCAGTATTGACCGCGGCACTCGAAAGGGCGAGCAACGGGGAGGCCGCGTCG
>JBBDXO010000089.1:0-5095 GCA_040902295.1 Candidatus Rokuibacteriota bacterium
TCCGCCTGGATCCTTCGGTGGGCCTTGGGCCGCTTGTCCGTGACCTCGTTCGTCGGTGTGTAGCCGACGGCGGTGACGCGACGCACGTGCGGGTTCGCCGCCGGATTCATGACCTGCACGGTCACGAGGAATCCGCCCGTGCTCGCCGTCATGAACGTGGAGCCGTCATAGGGGGCGGGAGCGGACACGGGGTCGACGCCCACGCTGCCGGGCATCGGGTTGGCAATGCTGTCGGGGGGATCGGGATCGTTCAGCGCGCCTTCGGACAACGCCCACAGGGCGCGCTCCATGCCGCTCTCCGCGAGCGCGCGCGCCTGCGCCACGCGCAGCTGGTTGGCGGCGATGACCGGCTCGGTCTGGGCCAGCACGCCGAACGCCATCATCAGCGTGGTGAGCAGCAGCAGCATCATCATGGCCATCGGCAGCGCAACGCCGCGCTCGTCGTGTAGTCGTCGCCTCATGTTCATCGCAAGCCCCTCCTCGCACCGGGGACGTCATCGGTACGCGCCTGTTCATTGCACGCGAGGTGCCAGACTTCGGCCGCATAAAATCAGCCACTTGTAGGCGCCATCAAGGTCGCGGCCGTTGCCCCTCCGACACCCACCGGGCAATCCGTCATGGCGGAGGGACGGACAGACGGCTCACGTGGACGGGGGCTACCGCTTCACCAGGGGCTTCAGGTACGTCCAGACGTTGTCCGCGATGACGGCCTGGCCGCCGGCGGTGGGATGGATTCCGTCCGACTGGTTGAGGGCGGGATCGCTGGCCACGCCCGCGAGGAGGAACGGCATGAAGGTGGCGCCGGTGCGGGTGGCGACCTCACGAAAGGCATCCGCGAAGCGCCGCGCGTAGTCATCGCCGTAGTTCGGCGGCACGCGCATGCCCGCGAGCAGCACGCGGGCGCCCGCCGCGCGCAGGCGCTCCACGATCTGCGTGAGGTTGGATTGCATGGCGGCCACGCTGAGGCCGCGCAGCCCGTCGTTGGCGCCGAGGGCGACGACGACGATCGCCGGCCGCGAGCGCAGCACCCAGTCCACGCGCCGCAGGCCGGAGGCGGTGGTGTCGCCGCTCACGCCCGCGTTCACGACACGGTAGCGGTAGCCGTCGCGCCGAAGCCGCGCCTGCAGCTTGGCCGGAAAGGCATCGTCGGCGGCGACGCCGAGACCGGCGGTGAGGCTGTCGCCGAGCACGGCGATGACGGGCTCGGTGTCGGCCGCGCGGGCAGCCGTGAAGGCGAGCAGCACGGCGAGCAGCGACAGCGCGGCGGCGAGGCGGGCGCTCACGTCGTCGAGTGTAGTATGGCTTGGATGATTCTCCAGGTGCGCGACCTCAGCATGCGGCTGGCCAGCGGCGGCCGGCCGGTCGCCATTCTCGATGCGGTCACCTTCGAGGTGGCGCGCGGCGAGGTGGTCGCCATCACGGGACCGTCCGGGAGCGGCAAGTCGACGCTGCTCGGCCTCATCGCGGGTCTCGACACTCCGAGCGCGGGCTCGATCGTCGTGGACGGCGTGAACGTCACCGCCCTCGGCGAGTCCGCCCTTGCGCGCTTCCGCCGCCGGGCCATCGGCTACGTCTTTCAGTCCTATCACCTGATTCCGACGCTGAGCGCGCTCGAGAACGTGGCCATTCCCCTCGAGCTGGCGGGGGCGCCGGCGGCGCTGGGGCGCGCGGCGGCGCTGCTCGCCGACGTGGGCCTGGCCGCCCGCGCTCACCACTATCCGGCGCAGCTCTCCGGTGGCGAACAGCAGCGCGTGGCGATCGCCCGCGCCCTGGCCCTGCGCCCCGCCCTCGTGCTCGCCGACGAGCCGACGGGCAACCTCGATTCCGCCACGGGCGCCGCCATCATCGATCTCCTCCTTGCGCTCAATCACGAGCACGGCTCCACGCTGCTGCTGGTGACGCACGACGCCGCCCTCGCGCAGCGTGCGAATCGCGTGATCGGCCTGCGCGACGGCCGCCTCGTTCGCGAGCCGCAGCCCGCCGCCGTCTCGTGACCGGCTTTCCCCTGCGCATGGCGTGGCGCCAGTCGCGCGGCGCCTGGCGCCACTTCCTCGCCTTCTTCGCCTGCGTCGTCCTCGGCGTGGGCGCGCTCGTGTCCGTGGGGACGTTCGCCGCCAATGTCGAGCGCGCGCTGGGGCGGGAGGCGAAGTCGCTGCTGGGCGGCGACGTCGAGCTGCGCTCCGCCCGCCCCCTGCCGCCCGACGCGGCGCCGGCGCTGGCACGCCTGCGACAGGCGGGGGCGCGCGTCACCGCCATTCGCGAGCTGGTGGCCATGGCGCGCGACCCCGCGCGCGGCGAATCGCTCCTCGTCGAGCTCAAGGTGGTGGACGGCGCCTACCCGCTGTACGGCGAGCTGGCCACGGAGCCCGCGGAGGCGATGGGCAGCCTTGGCGCCGGCGGCGGCGCCCTCGTGCAGCGCGAGCTGCTCGACCGTCTCGGCCTGCGCGTGGGGGGGCGCATCGCGGTGGGCGACGCCGTCCTCACCATCGCGGGCGTGGTGGCGCGCGAGCCCGATCGGCCCGCGAGCCTGATCTCGCTCGGGCCCCGCGTGATGATCGGGGCGCGCGCGCTGGAGGCGACGGGCCTCATGCGCTTCGGCAGCCGCGTGCGGTATCGCACCCTGGTGCGCCTGCCGGAGACCGTGGCGCCGAGGGCGGCGCGCGAAGAGCTGGCACGCGCGCTCGCCGATCCCGGCGTGCGCGTGTCGTCGTTCGACGAGGCGCAACCAGGTCTGCGCCGCTTCTTCACGCAGCTCACGACGTATCTCGGCCTCGTGGGGCTCGCCAGTCTCCTCGTGGGCGGCATCGGCGTGGCCTCGTCGGTGTCGACGTTCCTGCGCCGCCAGGTGGCGACGATCGCCATCCTCAAGGCGCTCGGCGCGGGCTCGCGCACCCTCGTGGCCACCTACACCGTGCAGACGCTGGCGCTCGGCCTCGCGGGCAGCGTGGCGGGGGCCCTCCTCGGCGTCCTCCTCCAGCCGATCCTCATCGGATTGCTGTCGGGGATGGTGCCCTTCGCGATCGAGAGCGGTCCCGAGCTGGGGACGGTGGCGCGCGGCATCGTCATGGGCGTGCTCGTGAGCCTGCTGTGCGCGCTGTGGCCGCTGCTGCAGGTGCGCGAGGTGCGGCCGTCCCTGCTGCTGCGCCGCGACGTGGAGGCCGGGACGCCCGGACGCCGGCCGTGGCCGGCGGCGATCCCCGTCGCCCTCGGCCTCGTCGCGCTCTGCATCTGGCAGGCGGGCTCGCTGAAGGTGGGCGGGATCTTTCTCGGTGCCTCCGTGGCCGCCCTCGGCGTGCTGGCGGCGCTGTCCTGGGTCCTCGTGATCGCCGCGCGCCGGGTGCCGCGCCTGCCGTGGCCGGCGTGGCGGCAGGGCGTGTCGAGCCTGCGCCGGCCGGGTGGCCATCCCGCGCGCGTCATCGTGGCGCTCGGCGCGGGCGTGATGCTCCTGGTGGCGGTGGCGCTCCTCGAGCGCAACATCGGCCACCAGATCGACCACGAGCAGCGCAAGGAGGCGCCGTCCTTCTTCTTCGTGGACGTCCAGACCGACCAGCGCGAGGCGTTCGCGCGCACCGTCGTCGAGGCGGGGGCCGCGCCGCCCGCGCTGACCCCCATCGTGCGCGCGCGCCTGGCCGCCATCGACGGCGCGCCCGTCACGCGCGAGATGGTGGACGGCAACCGGGACGACGCCGCCCAGGAGCGGGCGTTCTATTTCACCCGGGAGTACGTGCTGACCTACGCCGAGGAGCCGCCGCGCGGCAATGCGATCACGCGCGGGCGCTGGTGGACGGCCGGCGAGGTCGCCACGCGCGCCCTGATCTCGGTGGAGGAGATGGCGGCCAGGCGCCTGGGCGTGGGCCTCGGCTCGCGGCTCACGTTCGACGTGCAGGGCGTGCCCATCGAGGCGGAGATCACCAGTCTGAGAAAGGTCGACTGGCAGAGCATGACGATGAACTTCTTCGTCATCTTCTCGCCGGGCGCGCTCGCGGGCGCCCCTGCCACCTACGTCGCCTCCGCGCGCGTGCCCGCCGCCGCCGAGGCCGCCCTGCAGAACGCGGTGGTGGCGGCCTTTCCCAACGTCACCGCGGTCCCCGTGCGTGACATCCTCGAGCGCGTGTCGGCGGTGCTCGGCGAGATCGGCCTCGCCGTGCGTCTCATCGCGGTGTTCACGGTGGCCACCGGCATCGTCGTGATGGCGGGCGCGCTCGCCGCCACCCGCTACCAGCGCCTCTACGAGTCCGTGGTGCTGCGCACCCTTGGCGCCACGCGCGGCGCGGTGGCCCGCGCCTTCGCCGTCGAGTATGCCTGCCTCGGCGTCACGGCCGGCGTGGGCGGCACCCTCCTCGCCGTGGCCCTGGCGTGGGTGGTGGTGCACTACATGCTCGACGCGCCGTGGACCTTCGAGCCCGCCGCGATGATGGCGGGCGTGGCGCTGACGATCGTCGTGGCCGTCGCCATCGGCTTTCTCGCGACCTTCCGGCTCCTCGGGCAGAAGCCGCTCGCCGTTCTGCGTGGCGAGTAGCGATGCTGGCAGGTACGCCCCTATCCCGGCCCCGGCGCCGATCGAAAGAGGCACACATGATCTCCGGCTCCTCGTTCCGTCCCCTCACCGCCGCTGCCGTCCTCGTGCTGATGAGCGCGTGGCCGGTGACCGCCCAGATGCACCACGGCCCGCGCCCGTCCAGCGGCGCGCACGAAGCGCACGGCACGCCCCCGGGCTGGACGTTTACGCTCCCGAAGGGTGATCCTCTGCGGGGACGGGCCGCCTTCGAGAAGTTCGAGTGCTTCAAGTGTCACGAGGTGCAGGGTGAGAAGTTCCCCGCGCCGACGGACACCGCGGGCGCGGGACCGGAGCTGGCACACATGAGCGCGCATCATCCGCCGGAGTTCTTCGCGGAGTCCATCGTCAACCCATCCGCCGTCGTCGAGCGTAGCTATGCGGCGCCCGACGGGTCGTCGAAGATGCCGTCGTTCAACGATTCGATGAGCGTGCAGGAAGTGGTCGACCTCGTCGCGTACCTGACCGGGCTCACACCTCCTGCCGGCGGCGGCGGACACCGACACTAATGAGTCTCGTGAAATACGGCGACACCGGGGG
>JBBDXO010000090.1:0-5084 GCA_040902295.1 Candidatus Rokuibacteriota bacterium
ATGTTGATGCCGATGATCTCGGCCGCGATGTCGTGGTCGCGGATGGCGATGAAGGCGCGCCCGATCCGGCTGCGCACGAGGTTCAGGGTGCCCACGATGGCGAGCACCACGAAGACGAGCAGGAGGAAGTACATCTCGCGCTGGTCGGCGATCACCCAGGGGCCCACGCGCGGCCGTGGCACCTCGATGGTGGCCTGCACCCCGCCGCTGATCCACGTGACGTGGTTGATCGTCCACTCGATGATGAGCTGGCCCGCGAGGGTGGCGATGGCCAGGTACAGCCCCTTGATGCGCAGCGACGGGATGCCGACGATGGCGCCCACGAGCGCGGCCATGAGCCCGCCCAGCAGCAGATTGACCGGCCACGGCCAGTCCAGCCGCACCGCGAAGTTCGCCGCCGTGTAGGCCCCCACCGACATGAAGGCGCCGTGCCCGATGGAGATCTGGCCCGTGTAGCCGACGAGGATGTTGAGCCCGAGGGCGCCGATGATGGCGATGGAGACGAGGTTGACCATGGACAGGTAGTACTCGTGCACGCTGAAGGGCAGCACGGCGAAGAAGAAGACGGCGATGACGGCCACCGTCCACCGCGCGATCGGCAGCGGGTACAGGGCCATGTCCGCCTCGTACGTCGTCTTGAGGACCCCCGATTCGCGGTGGATCATGGGGCGCTCACACCCGCTCGATGATGCGCTTGCCGAAGATGCCGTAGGGCCGGACCATGAGGGCGATGATCATGAGCACGTAGGGCGCGAAATCCTTGGTGCCGCCCCCCACGTAGGGATCGATGTAGCCGGAGGCCACGTTCTCCACGATGCCGACGATGAGGCCGCCCACGATGGCGCCCGGGATCGAGTCCAGCCCGCCCAGGATGACGACGGGGAACACCTTGAAGCCGACGAGCGCCAGGTGCACGTCCACGCCCAGCATGCTGCCCCAGATGGCGCCGCCGAGGGCGGAGACGATCCCGGCCATCGCCCACGCGAGGCCGAAGTACCGCTCGACGTTGATGCCCATGGCCATGGCCACCTGCTGGTTGTCGGCCACCGCGCGCATGGCGATCCCCTTGCGGCTCTTGAGGAAGAACCAGCCGAAGGCGGCCAGGAAGAGCAGGCTCACCACGGCGCCCAGGAGCTGGATGGGTGGGATGAAGAGCGGGCCCAGCATGATGGGCTCGTCGGAGATGGGCAGGGTGAGCGACTTCGTCTCCGCCCCCCAGGCGAGCGGGCCCACCCCGCGCAGGATGGCGGCAAGGCCGATGGTGGCCATGACCACCGCGATGATGGGCCGCCCGATGAGCCGGCGCAGCATCACCCGCTCGAGGCCGAAGCCGAAGGCGATCATGAAGCCGAGGCCGGCCGCCACCGCCAGCCACACCGGCGCGCCGTACGTGTTCAGGGCCACCGCCACCACGAAGCCGGCGAGCATGACGAACTCGCCCTGGGCGAAGTTGATGGCGTCGGTGGCCTTGTAGACGAGCACGAAGCCGAGGGCGATGAGCGAGTACATGAGGCCGATGAGGATGCCGTTGGTGATGAGCAGCGTGAAGAAGTGCCACTCGAACTCAAGCATGCGCGGGGGCCTCCACGTCCTCGATGTGCACACGGGAGGCGATGTTCGCCTGGCGGCCGTCCTCGTACGTGATGGCGGTGCTCAGATCGACCTGGGTGCCCCCCGAGTAGAAGGCGTCGATGACGCTCACGTACTTCTCGGCCACGAACGTGCGCCGCACCTTGCGCGTGCGCGTCATCTCCGCGTCGTCGGCCTCGAGGTCCTTCGTGAGGAGCAGGAACCGGCGCACCTGGCTCGCCTCCGGCAGCGTCTCGTTGCCCCGGCGGATCTCCTCGCGGATGAGCCCGCGCACCTCGGGCTTCTGGCTCAGGTCCATGTAGCTCGTGTACGCGATGCCGCGGCGCTCCGCCCAGTTGCCCACGGTGTTCAGGTCGATGGCGATCATCGCCGTCACGAAGGGCCGCTCGTGCCCGAAGGCCACCGCTTCGCGGATGTAGGGGCTGAACTTGAGCTTGTTCTCGATGAACTGCGGCGCGAAGGCGGTGCCGTCCGCGAGCGCGCCCACGTCCTTGGCGCGGTCGATGATGACGAGGTGCCCGCGGGGGTCGACGAAGCCGGCGTCGCCGGTGTGGAACCACCCCTCGCCGTCGATGACCTCGCGCGTGGCCTCCGCCGCCTTGAAGTAGCCCTGGAAGACGCCCGGGCTCTTGATGAGCACCTCGCCGCGCTCGCCGATCCTCACGTCCACGCCCGGGCAGGGCCGGCCCACGGTGGTCGGATTGGCTTCCCGATCGGGCTGGATGGACACGAGCGCGCTCAGCTCGGTGGAGCCGTACACCTGCTTGAGGTTCACGCCGAAGGCGCGGAAGAAGCGGAAGGTGTCCGGCCCGAGGGGGGCGCCCCCCGTGTACGCCCAGCGCGCGCGGCGCAGGCCGAGCTGGTCGCGCACGGGCCCGTACACGAAGAACTCGCCCAGCGCGCACAGAAGGCGCAGGCCCGCGGGCACGCGCTTGCCGTCGGCGCGCAGGATCTCCGCGCGCTCGGCGACGGCGCGGAAGCGGTCGAAGACGACGCGCTTGAGGCGCGTGGTGTCGGCCGCCTTCACCTGCACGGAGGTGAGCATGTTCTCCCAGATGCGCGGCGGCGCGAGCACGGTGGTGGGGCCCAGCTCGCGCAGGTCGCGCTGCACCGTCTCCGGGCTCTCGGGACAGTTGCAGGTGAAGCCGGCGGCGAGGCTCAGCACGAGCGAATAGATCGAGTCGCCCACCCACGCCATGGGCAGGTACGCCAGCCACTCGTCCTCGCGCCGCACGTCCTCGGCGTTCATGAAGATCCTGGCCACCTCGATGGCGTTGCCGTGCGAGAGCATGGCGCCCTTCGGCACGCCCGTGGTGCCCGAGGTGTAGCAGATCATCGCCACGTCCTCGGCGCGACCCTTCGCCACCTCCGCCTCGAAGAACCCCGCGTGCGCGGCGGCGAACTCCCGGCCGCGCGCCTCCACGTCGGCGAAGGAGAGCAGCCAGTCGTAGTGATACTTGAGCATGCCGCGCGGGTCGTCGTAGACGACGTGGCGCAGGGCGGGAAGCTGCTCCTTGAGGGACAGGATCTTGTCCACCTGCTCCTGGTCCTCCGCCACCACCACCGAGACCTCGGCGTGGTTGAGGACGAAGGCCATCTCGCGGGCGATGGAGTCCTGGTAGACGGGCACGGCCACGCCGCCCACCGCCTGCGCGGCGATCTGCGCCCAGTACAGGCGCGGCCGGTTGTCGCCGATGACGGAGAGCTTGTCGCCGCGCGTGAAGCCGAGCGAGGCGAGCCCGAGGGCGAAATCGCGGACGTGGTCCCGGTACTCGCTCCACGTGAACGTCTGCCAGATGCCGCGGTCCTTCTCGCGAATGGCCGGATGACGGCCGAAGTCGGCGGCGTTGCGCGCCAGGAGCTGGGGGAGCGTGCGCGGCTCAGCCACCGGCTTCTCCCACCGCGGCGCGCCGGGGCGTGCCCAGGTACGCCTTGATCACGGCCGGGTTGGCGCGCACCTCGTCGGGGGTGCCCTCGGCGATCTTCTGGCCCATGTCCAGCACGGCCACGCGGTCGGAGATGTCCATCACCACCCCCATGTCGTGCTCGATGAGGATGATGGTCGTGCCCCACTCCTCGTTGACGTCGAGGATGAAGCGCGCCATGTCCTCTTTCTCCTCCTGGTTCATGCCGCCCATGGGCTCGTCGAGCAGGAGCACGCGCGGATCGAGCGCCAGCGCCCGCCCCAGCTCCACGCGCTTCTGCAGGCCGTAGGCGAGCGAGCCCGTGGGCCGCTTGCGCAGATCCTGAAGCTTCAGGAAATCGATGAGGTCCTCCACCCGCCGGCGGTGGGCGACCTCCTCCTTCTGCGCCAGGCCCCAGTACACGAACGACTTCAGCACGCCCGCCTTCATGTGCACGTGGCGGCCGAGCATGAGGTTGTCCAGCACCGTCATGCCCTTGAAGAGCGCGATGTTCTGGAACGTCCGCGCCACCCCCAGCTCCGCGATCCGGCTCGGCGCGAAATCCGTGACGTCGCGCCCCTCGAGGACGATGCGGCCCGTGTCGGGATGATAGAACCCGCTCACCATGTTCAGCAGGCTCGTCTTGCCCGCCCCGTTGGGCCCGATGACCGACATGACCTCGCCCTTGGGCACGTCCAGGCTGACGTGCGACACCGCCTGCACGCCGCCGAACGACTTCGAGACGTCCCGGATCTCGAGCAGCGCGCTCACGACAGCCACCGCTTGCGCCGGCGGTAGTGCTTGACGTCGCGATAGCTCTTGCGCTGGCCCACGCCGGTGAGACCCAAATAGAACTCCTTGATGTCCTCGTTTTCGCTGATCGTCTTCGCGTCGCCGTCGAGCACGATGCGCCCCGATTCCATGACGGAGCCGTACTGCGCGAAGCGCAGCGCCACGGTGGCGTTCTGCTCCGCGAGGAGCAGCGCCACCCCTTCTTCGCGGTTCAGCCGGCTCACGATCTCGAAGATCTCCTGCACCAGCATGGGTGCCAGCCCCATCGACGGCTCATCGAGCAGCATGAGCTTGGGCCGGGCCATGAGCGCGCGCCCGATGGCGAGCATCTGCTGCTCGCCGCCCGAGATATAGCCCGCCTTGAAGTCTCGCCGCTCCACCAGGCGGGGAAAGTACGTATACACCAGATCGAGGTCCCGCCGCACGGCCTGACTGTCGCGGCGGGTATAGGCGCCCGTCTGGAGGTTTTCCTCCACCGTGAGGTGCTCGAAGACGCGGCGGCCCTCCATGACCTGCACGATGCCGCGGCGCACCACCTCGCCGGGGTCCCGGCGGTGGATCGCTTCGCCCCGGAACTCGATGGAGCCCTTGGTGACGTCGCCCCGCTCGGTGCGGAGCAGGCCCGAAATCGCCTTGAGCGTGGTGGACTTGCCGGCGCCGTTGGCCCCGAGGAGGGCGACGATGCCCCCCTCGGGAACCGTGAGCGAGACGCCGCGCAACACGAGGATGACGTGATCGTAGATCACCTCGATGTTGTTCACGGCCAGCAGCGGCCGCGGCGGCGTCCCGGTCCCGGCG
>JBBDXO010000091.1:0-1997 GCA_040902295.1 Candidatus Rokuibacteriota bacterium
TCCGCCCGTGGTCACGCTGGTCAACGTGGCCACCCCCGCGCTACCCTGTGCGCATGACGGCCGCCCGCTCCGACGCCATGCCCACCACGCGCGGCCTCAACTTCTTTTTGGAGGACCGCCACCTCGACCGCCTGTGCCTCACGGTGATGGGTCGCGAGGTGTACGAGCGGGCGCGCCCGCACATGGTCGATCTCGGCGCGGTGGCGGGCGACGAGCTGGACGCGCTCGCCGCGCAGGCCGACAGGCACCCGCCCGTGCTGCGGCCCTACGACGAGCGCGGCACGCGCGTGGACGCGGTGGACTTCCACCCCGCCTATCACGCCATGGAGCGGCTGGCCTTCTGCCGCTTCGGCCTCGCCGCCATGTCGCACGTGGAGGGGGTGCGGGGCTGGCCGGGGCGCGTGCCGCACGTGGTGAAGTACGCGCTGTCGTACCTGTTCGCGCAGTCGGAGTTCGGCCTGCTCTGCCCCGTGAACATGACGGATTCCACCGCCCGCATGCTGCGCCGCTTCGGCAGCGCCGAACTTCAAGAAGCGTACGTGCCGCGCCTCACCACGCTGGAGTACGGGCGGCTGTGGCAGGGCACGCAGTGGATGACGGAGAAGACGGGCGGCTCGGACGTGGGCGCCCTCACCACCATCGCGCGCCGCGATGGCGACGGCACGTGGCGGCTGTGGGGCGACAAGTGGTTCTGCTCCAACGCCAACACGGACATGGCGGTGACGCTGGCGCGGCCGGAGGGCGCCGCCGCCGGCACGAAGGGGCTCGGCATGTTTCTCGTGCCCAGGCGCCTGCCCGACGGCACGAAGAATCTGTGGACGATCAACCGCCTCAAGGACAAGCTCGGCTCCCGCTCGATGGCGACGGGCGAGGTGACGTTCTCCGGCGCCGTCGCCTACGTGGTGGGCGACGTGGCGGGCGGCTTTCACCAGATGATGGAGATGGTCAACAGCTCGCGCCTGTCGAACGCCATGCGGGCGGCCGCCATCATGCGGCGCGCGCTGCTGGAGTCCGTCGTGCACGCGCGCGGCCGCGCCGCCTTCGGCTCCGCCCTCTTCGACAAGCCCCTGCTGCGCCAGAACCTGCTCGAGATGCTCCTCGACAGCGAGGCGGCAGCCGCCGTCGTCCTGCACGGGGCGGCCATGTTCGACGGCTGGGACGCGGGCGAGGCGCAGGCGCGCCGGCTCTTGCGCATCATCACGCCGCTGGCGAAGGGGTGGATCACGGCGCGGGCGCGCGTCGTCGCCGGCGAGGCGATGAACATCCGCGGCGGCAACGGCTACGTCGAGGAGTGGGTGAACGCGCGGCTGCTGCGCGACTCCTACCTGGGGGCGATCTGGGAAGGCTCCACCAACGTGGTGGCGCTCGACGTGCAGCGCGCCATCGTCAAGGACGGCTGCCTGGAGCCGCTGGCCGCCTACGTGATGCATCGGCTCGAAGCCGTGACGGACCCCGGCGCGAAGACGGTCGCCGACGCGGTGCGCGCGGCGCTGTCCGACGTCCAGGGGCGCGTGGCCGCCTGGCCGGCGCTGCCCGCCGCGGAGGCCGAGGTGGAGGCGCGCCCGGTCGCCGAGGTGCTCTACCACGTCCTCGCCGGCAGCCTCCTGCTCGAGCACGGGCAGGCGCTCGCCGCGGACGGCGGCGATTACCACGCCTTCCTCGTGGCCGCGCTCTACGTGCGCAAGTACCTGCGGCCGCCGGCGCCGCCGGCGCCGCTGCTGCCGCCCCGCGCGCTGGAGCACCTGGGGGCGCTGATCGACTGCACGCCGGTGCCGGCGGACGCGCTCGCGGGTGATCTCCTCGGACATTCCTGACATCGAGCGCCTCGCCGACGCCGCGTGGCCGGCGGCGGAACAGGTCGCGCTCGGGCCCTGGAAGCTGCGCGCCACCGGCGGCGTGACCCATCGCGCCAACAGCGTCTTCGCCGTCCCGCGGGCGCCCGTTCCCGGCGACGTCGTGCCCCTCATCGAGGCGGCGGAGCGGTTCTATGGCGCGCG
>JBBDXO010000091.1:2097-5065 GCA_040902295.1 Candidatus Rokuibacteriota bacterium
GTGCGCGCCTACCAGCATCGCGTGTTCGGGGTGGCCGTGCGCATGCTCGGCAACCGGGCGGAGGCGGAGGATATCGCCCAGGAGGTCTTCCTGCGCGTGCACCGTCACGTCGGTGAGTTCCGCGGCGAGGCGAAGCTGTCGACCTGGCTCTATGCGATCGCCTCGCGCCTGTGCCTCAACCGCCTCGCCTCCGGCGAGCGTCACCGCGTGCGTGAGGGAGAGGAGACGCTGATGCGGCTGCCGAGCGCGGACACCGGCGCCGCCGACGCGCTCGAGCGCGGCGAGCGCGCCGCCGCCCTGCAGCAGGCGATCGCCTCCCTGCCCGAGGAGCGGCGCATCGTCGTCGTCCTCCGTGACGTGGAAGGTCTGTCGTACGACGAGATCGCGCAGGCCCTCGACCTCGAGCCGGGCACCGTCCGCTCGCGCCTGCACCGCGCGCGCCTCGACCTCAAGGACAAGCTGGAGCGCTTCCTGTGACGTGCGCCGACGCCCGCGGGCTCTTCTCCGCGCTGGTCGACGGCGAGGCGTCCACCGCCGAGCGCGCGGCGGCCGACGCGCACCTGTCGGGCTGCGCCGAGTGCCGGCAGGAGCTCGAGCGCTTCTCCCACACGGTGTCGATGGTACGGGCGCTGCCGGCGGAGCGCGCGCCGGTGGGATTCGTCGATCGGGTCGTGGACGCGGCGCACCCGGTGCCGTGGCCGCGGCGCCTGGTGCGCCGGATCTTCGTGCCCCTCCGCGTGAAAGTGCCGATGCACGTCGCGGCCGCCCTCCTGGTGGCCACGACGGCGGTGTGGGTCGTCCAGCGCACGCCCGAGCTTCAGGAGGCCGCGCGCCAGACGACGCCGGCGGCGCCCGCCGACACGCCGCGCGCCGCGCCGCCCACCGTGACGTCGCCGCCGAGCCCGGCGCCGCCGTCCGCGGTGACGGCGCGCCCGCCAGTGCCGGACACCCGCGCCGCGCTGAAGGACGAAGCGACGTCGTCGGCCGCGCCGCCGGAGCCGGAGGCGAAAGAACACGCCGAGCGGGCCGACGCGGCGCGCGAGCCGGAGAGCCGCCGCGCCGAGGACAACGCGGCGGTGGCCGGTGCGCCGTCGAGGGCCGCGGAGGCGCCGGCGCGCGCGCGCGACAGTGTCGCCAAGCAGGCCGCGCCGCCGCTGACCGCGCGCGCGCTCGAGCCGGACGTGGTGGGAACCTGGCGCGTCGAGGACCGCGCCGCCGTGGCGCGCGAGCTCGACCCGCTGGTGGCGCGGCTGGGCGGCAGCCCCGTCACGCGCGGCACCGAGGGCAGCGAGGAGACGGTGGAGTTCACCGTGCCGCGGGAGGCGTATGACGACCTCGTGAACGTGCTCGAGTGGTTCGGCCGGCTCACGGTCGCGCCTCGCCCCGGCCCTCTGCCGCCCACCGTCCGCGTACGCCTGCGCATCATCGGCTGATCGGCGTCCCGGGAACTTCCCGGGACGAGCCCTGTCTTACCTGCCAGACGCACCCCAAGGCCGCACCGGGAGGCAGGGATGACTCGCTTGATCGCCGTGCTCGTGCTGTTCGTGTTGTCCATTCAGGGCGCCCACGCCGCCGCACCGATCACCATCACGCGCGAGGTCCAGAAGGACGTGATGGTGACCATCTACAACGGCAACCTCGGCCTCGTGAAGGACGTGCGCGAGAGCCGCCTCGAGATGGGGACGAGCGAGGTGCAGTTCATGGACGTGGCCGCGCTCATCGACCCCACCAGCGTGCATCTCAAGTCGCTCACCAATCCCGCCGGGCTC
The DNA here is from genome assembly GCA_040902295.1 of Candidatus Rokuibacteriota bacterium. GTDB lineage: Bacteria > Methylomirabilota > Methylomirabilia > Rokubacteriales > CSP1-6 > JBBDXO01. The sequence goes on from JBBDXO010000091.1 coordinate 3,867, forward strand.
AAGATCCTCGAGCAGAACTACGAGTACGACCTGCTCACGAGCGCCAAGCTCATGGAGAAGTACGTGGGCAAGACCGTGCGCCTCTACAAGGGCGACGGCACCTGGCAGGACGCCAGGCTCCTGAGCACGGCCGGCCCCGTGTTCGAGATCAACGGGCAGATCCACCTCGGCCAGCCCGGCCAGCTCGTGCTGCCCGCGCTGCCCGAGAACCTCGTGAGCAAGCCCACTCTCGTGTGGCTGCTGCGCAACCAGACGGCGGCGCCGCAGCGGATCGAGGCCTCCTATCTCACGGGCGGCATCACCTGGAAAGCCGATTACGTGATGATCATCGACGCCGCCGACAGGACGACGGACCTCACGGGCTGGGTCACCGTGGACAACAAGAGCGGCGCCACCTACGGCAACGCCGCCCTCAAGCTGGTGGCGGGCGACGTCAACCGCGCGCAGGAGCCGCGCCGGAATCTGCGGGCAATGGAGATGGCCGCCAAGGCGGCCTCGATGGCCGACGCCAGGCGCGAGTTCGCCTCCGAAGGGTTCTTCGAGTACCACCTGTACACGCTCGACGGGCGCACGACCATCAAGAACAACCAGACCAAGCAGCTCGCGCTCATGTCGGCGAGCGACGTGGGCGTGACCAAGCAGCTCGTGTACTACGGCGCCGCCGACTACTACCGCACCTCGTACGGCCAGACCCTCTCCAACCAGAAGGTCGCCGTGCTGCTCGAGATGAAGAACAGCAAGGACAACCGGCTCGGCGTGCCGCTGCCCAGGGGCAAGGTGCGCGTCTACAAGGCGGACGCGGCCGGCAGCCAGCAGTTCATCGGCGAGGACTGGATCGACCACACGCCGACGGACGAGCGCGTGAAGATCAAGATGGGCGACGCCTTCGACGTCGTGGGCGAGCGCACGCAGAAGGAATGGCGCAAGCTCGGCTCCTCGCTCTACGAGGTGGAGTGGGAGATCTCGCTGCGCAACCACAAGAAGGACGAGCAGAGCGTGACCGTCATCGAGCCCGTGCCCGGCGACTGGCAGGTCATGACGGCCACGCACGCCTGGGACAAGCCCGACGCGCACACGCTGAGGTTCCAGGTGCCGGTGCCGAAGGAGGGCGCCTCCAAGATCGTGTACCGGGTCCGGCTGCGGTTCTAATGACTCTCGTGGAATGCGGTGACGGCGGGGGCCGGGCGGGCGGGTCGCGG
>JBBDXO010000092.1:0-5027 GCA_040902295.1 Candidatus Rokuibacteriota bacterium
CGGCGAGGCCGGCGACGTTCGGCCGTTCCCGGAGAAGCCGGACGATGAGGTCGGCGGGCACGTGGCCCTCGACGACGTACCCGTCGACGAGCGCCGTGTGGCATGACTCGAGGTCTGACGGAACACCATGCTTCATCTTGATCGGCCGCAGGTCCGTCGTGTTCTCGATCTTGACCGTGAACCCGTGCTGGCGCAGGTGATCCACCCACGCGTCACAGCAGCCTCAGGTGGGGCTCTTGTACACCATCATGGCGGGGCGCGATCCCCATCCGGCATGAGACCGGATCGGGGTCCCGAGGCCGAGCACCAGCGCCGCGCCGCCCGCGAGCATCCTGAGCCGCGACCGCTCGACGTTCACGTGATCCTTCACCGTGGCTATGCCCTCCCGAGCACGATGGTGCTCTCGCGACACGATACCGTCAAGAAGCCACGCGTCGGCAGTCGCCACATGCCGGGGTTCAGCGAATCGCCACGAGCGCGATCGTGCCGCCCTCCATGTGCATCGGCTCATGGCAGTGAAAGAACCCGTGGCGATTGCTGATCGCTCCCGAGCAGATGACGATGATGGGCGACCACATGAGGATGATGAGCGAGCAGATGAACATGAGCGGCGAGCAGATGAAGGGCAACGAGTAGCGCGTGGTCTTCGACAGGATCGTCGAGGATGTCGACGATTTCGACGAGCCGGGGCTCGGATCACGCAGGCCCACATGCTCAACTCGACGCCAGGAAAGAGATCTTGCCACTCCCGTATCTGGCACGCTCCCTGCTCCTTGAGTGGCGCGACAGGTACCAACCAGAACAGGAGGAGGTAAGAACGATGAAACGAATGTTGAGCGTGGTGATGGCAGTGGCGGTGATCGCGCTCCTGGGCGGCGCCGCCTTTGCCCAGATGGGCGGTCCAGGTGGGCAGGGCATGGGCCCCGGCATGATGGGCCCCGGAACGATGGGCCCCGGCATGATGGGCCGCGGCATGGCGGGCCGCGGAATGATGCATGGCGCGTCGGGCCAGCAGGACCCCGCGGTTCAGGTCACGGAGGAGAAGGCGCAGGAGCTGGCCCAGGAGTACGCGAACGAGCATCTCAAGGGTTTCACGGTGGAGCGGGTGCTGCCCTTCACCGGGATGCACGGCACGATGTACTCCGTCGAGTTGAAAGGCCCTGAGGGGCAGGTGCGGACCTTCCACATCAATCCATGGGGCAACGTGATGCCCTTCGGCGGGCCTCAGCGGCGCGCCGGCTAGGAAACGTCAAGTGTTCCCGGCGACCCCCGCGGACCTCGGTCCCGGGGGTCGCGTGCTAGCATGGCCTCGGTGAGCGGCCCATGAAGCTTCCATTCCCGCCGCGCTACTTCGTCACCTCGATGCTCTTGCTGTCCGCGCTCGTCGTCCTCTTCGTCGTCTCCGTCGCTCACCGCACGCAGCGCGAGCTGTCCAGCCAGCTCGAGGAAAAAGGGCTGGCGCTGGCCGAAGCGCTGGAGACCTCGAGCCGGAACGCGATCTCGAGCAACGCCCTCATGGAGGAGATGATCGCCCAGCGCCTTCTGGACAACGCGCGGCTCGTGGACCAGCTCCTCCGCTTCCGCCCCCCGAACCCCGAGTGGCTCGAGCAGCTCGCCGCCGCCAACGGTCTGGCCCGGATCGATGTGCTCGATCACGACGGGCGCCCCTATGCGCCGCCCGCTCCGCCGCCCGGGATGATGGGGCGGATGATGGGCGCGGTGCCGGGCTCAGGCCGCGACTCCGGCGAGCACCGAGACATGATGGTGTACATGTGGGGGCGCCGATGGGCGCCGGCGCCGAAGGACGAACGTGCCCCGCCGGCGATCCGCGACCAGAAGTTCTGGACAGGCAGCGTTGCCGGTGTCGCGGTGGGGGCCCGCAGCTTCCCGGGGATCATCGCCGTCCATGCCGACGGCAAGTCCGTCCTCAACTTCGCCAGGGAGATCGGCGTTCAGCGCCAGATCGAAGAGGTGGGCCGCCAGGGAGGCATCGAGTCCATCGCCCTCCTGGACCAGGACCTGATGGTGGTCGCCCACTCCAATCCGGAACGAGTCGGTCAGCCCGAGACGGACGGCGCCCTGCGGGCGGCGCTCGAGAGCCGCCGGGTCTCGACTCGCCTCGTGTCGCGGGATGGAGAGCACCAGGTCTACGAGATCGTCCGACCGCTGGCGCTGGAGGGAGAGCGCAAGGGGCTGCTCAGGATCGATCTCTCCACGGCCTCCATGGGCCGGGTGTGGCGGAGCCAGCTGCTCGCGGCCGTGGTGCTCGGCCTGGCCGTCCTCGGGCTGGGCATCCTCGGTCTGGCGGCGATCTTCTACACCCAGCACCGCCACCTGGCCGAAGTGAAGGCGCTGGAAGGGGAGGTGAAGCGCCGCGAGTGGCTCTCGACGCTGGGAAACATGGCCGCGGCGGTGGCCCACGAGATCAGGAACCCGCTCAACGCGATCTCCATGGGCCTGCAGCGTCTGCGCGTGGAGTTCGCGCCCGGCGAGGCCGACGAGTACCGGAGACTGCTGGACGTGGCGCAGGGCGAAGTCCGGCGGCTGAACACGATCGTCGAGGAGTTCCTCTCGCTGGCGCGCCCGCTGTCGCTGAAGCCCGAGTCCATCGAGGTGGCGGCGCTCCTGGACGCGGTCGTGGCGCTGGTCGAGCACGAGGCCCGGGGCGCGGGGATCCGGATCGAGCGCGCGATCTCCCCGGAGCTGCCGCTCCTGCACGCTGACCGGGACCGCATGAGCCAGGTCCTGCTCAACCTGGCGCTGAACGGCATCCAGGCCATGCCCGACGGGGGAGCGCTGATCCTGGGTGCTGCCGCCGGCGATGGCACCATGACGCTCACGGTGGAGGACACAGGACCGGGCATTGCCCCCGACCTCTTGCCTCGCGTCTTCGAACCGTACGTGACCACCAAGACGAAGGGGCTCGGGCTCGGCCTCACCATCGCCCGGCGAATCGTGGAGGCCCACGGCGGCCGCATCGAGGTCGAGAGCGGGCCGGGACGGCGGACGCGCTTCCGTGTGATGCTGCCCGTGGACGGGGCCACCCATGGGTGAGTCGTTCCGCATTCTGGTGGCGGACGACGAGCCGGCCCAGCGGGAGCTGGTGGGCGGCTTTCTCAGGAAGCACGGCTTCGAGGTGACCGAGGCCGCCGACGGGCGGCAGGCCCTGGCCCGCTTCAAGCAGGAGCCGTTCGATCTCGTGCTGACAGACCAGAGGATGCCCGACCTCTCCGGTCTCGAGCTGCTCGAGGGCGTCCGCGCGATCACGCCGGAGGCGGCCGTGGTGATCATGACCGCCTACGGGACCATCGAGACGGCCGTGAGCGCCATCAAGGCGGGGGCCGCCGACTATCTCACGAAGCCGGTGAACCTGGACGAGCTGCTCCACCGCATCCACCAGGTCCAGGAGCGCCAGCGCCTGCTCACCGAGAACCGCGAGCTGCGCGACGCCCTCGTGGGGCGCCACCGCGTGGAGGGGATCATCGGCGAGAGCGGCCAGATGCAGGAGGTGCTCTCCCTCGTGCGCCGGGTCGCCCCGAGCGACGCGACGGTGCTGATCCGCGGCGAGAGCGGCACCGGCAAGGAGTTGATCGCGAAAGCCATCCACTACGCGAGCCCGCGGGCGTCGGGGCTGCTCGTCAAGGTCAACTGCGCCGCGCTGCCGGAGACCCTGATCGAGTCCGAGCTGTTCGGCCACGAGAAGGGCGCGTTCACCGGCGCCGTGTCCGCCCGCAAGGGGCGGTTCGAGCTGGCCGACGGCGGCAGCCTCTTCCTCGACGAGATCGGCGATCTTCCGGCGCCGGTGCAGGTCAAGCTGCTCCGCGTGCTGCAGGAGCGGGAGGTCGAGCGCGTGGGCTCGAGCCGCCCGATCGCGGTGAACGTCCGCCTGCTGGCGGCCACCCACCGCAACCTGGAAGCGCTCGTCCGCGAGGGGCGCTTCCGGGACGATCTCTACTACCGCATCAACGTCGTGACCGTCACCCTGCCGCCGCTCCGCGAGCGGCGGGAGGACCTGCCCCTGTTCATCGACCACTTCCTGAGGACCTTCGCCGCGAAGAACGCCAAGACCATCCGCGGGCTCAGCCGCGAGGCGCGCGACACGCTGCTCCGCTACGACTACCCCGGCAACGTGCGGGAGCTGGAGAACGTGATCGAACGGGCCGTGGTCCTGACCCGCGACGAGGTGATCGGCCTCGCGGACCTGCCCCTGACGCTGGCCGAGCCCGCTCCCGAGCCGGAAGCCGGCGCGGGGCTCATCGCCGCGGTGGAGGGGCTCGAGCGGCGGATGATCCGGCAGGCGCTCGCCCAGGCCAACGGCACCCAGACGCGGGCGGCCGACCTGCTCGGGATCAGCGAGCGGGTGCTCCGCTACAAGCTGAAGAAATACGGCTTGAGCGGGGCGGGGTAGGCGGCGGGCGCGGCCGGATCGAAGGAAAGGGGCGCGCGCTATGAATGGCACAAGCGGACGGTGGTGGAGGAGTGCCGCTCTCACGCTGGCGGGACTGGTCGCTGGAGTCAGCGCGCCGGGCCTCGCGTGGGCTCAAGAGCGTGGCGGCGACTGGAGCTCGGGGATGCACCCGATGTCGTGGATGTGGGGGGCCTGGGGGCTCGGGATGATGGTGATGATGCTGGTGTTCTGGGGCGTGGTGATCACGGGCATCGTGCTCGCCATTCGCTGGCTCGCCGGCCAGGGCGAGCGATCGCGACCGGATCGGGCCCTCGACATTCTCCGCGAGAGGTACGCGCGAGGCGAGATCAACAAGGACGAATTCGAGGCCAAGCAGCGCGATCTTCGCTGAGGAAGGACCGACGCCCTGGGCCTGAGGCCGGGGACGTTGTCGGGGCGCCCGCGCCCCGGTGCGGAGTGCGCGCACCGACGGTCCTCCGGCAGCCGGATGGCGTCCGCAGCGTTCGCCGGTGAGAAAGTCCGTCGGATTCATGCATTTGTCAATCACGCCGGCCGTGCTCTGGTTTGGCAGGCACCGTGCATCCCCAAGGCCCACGATGAGAGCCATGGCTGTGCTGCT
>JBBDXO010000093.1:0-4963 GCA_040902295.1 Candidatus Rokuibacteriota bacterium
CGTTTCCCTCTCACTCGAGTCGCACGAGGCGTGTCGATGGAGCCCAGCCGCCCTCGGTGCGATTCGGCCACCATCCACGTGGTCCCCGCACCCCGAGCCCGGCCCGCTCCCGCCGGTGGGTGACCACAGGCCGAGCCGACCGAGCGCCTACTCGACCCAGGCGAAGTTGACTTCGAGGATGTCGAACGTCTTCTTGCCGGCGGGGAGCTGGGCGGTGACGGTGTCGCCGACGTTCTTGCCGATGAGGGTGCGGGCGAGGGGGGCGAGGATGGAGATGCGGCCGCGCGGGGGGTCGGCCTCGTCGGAGCCGACGATCCAGTAGCGGACTTCCTTGCCGGTGTCGTCCTCGAGGCGGACGGTGGAGCCGAAGGTGACGCGGGTGCCGCCGCGGGGGGGGTCGATGACCTCGGCGCCGCTCACCTTGGTCTCGAGCTCGCCGATGCGTCCCTCGATGAAGCTCTGCTTTTCGCGCGCGGCATGGTACTCGGCGTTCTCCGACAGGTCGCCGTGCGCGCGCGCCTCCGCGATGGCCTTGATGATGGTGGGGCGCTCCACGCGCTTGAGCCGGTCCAGCTCGTCGCGCAGCCGCTCGAAGCCCGTGCGCGTCATCGGCGTGCGCGGCACCGTCATCGCGCGCGCTACCCGCGCGGCCGCGGCGCGCCGAGCGTGCCGAGCCGCTCGATCCTGGCGCTGGCCATCGTGCCCGCGATCCAGCCCTCCCACACCGCGCTCTGCTTCTGGGTCAGTACTTCGCCCTGCACTTTCTCGCGCTCGGCGGTGAGGTCGGCCACGTTGGGCGCCGTGCGCTCGAGCGTCTTGACGACGTAATAGCCTTGCGGCGTCTTCACGGGCTCGCTCACGCCGCCCACGGGCGTCTGCAGGGCGGCGAGCTGCACGTCGCCCGGCAGCCGCTCCGCGGGCTTGGTGCGCGAGAAGCGCGCCGTCTCCCCCGTCGTGGCCGCCATCCTTCGCGCCGCCGCCTGCAGGTCCGCCGTCTTCGCCTCGGCGGCGAGCTGGCGCGCGCGCTCGACGGCCGCGGCGTCGCCCTTCTGCCGCTTGACGGCGGCGATGACCTTGTCGCGGATCTCCGCCAGCGGTGGCACGCCGGGCGGAATGGTCTCGAACGCCTTCACGAGGACGTAGCCCGCGGGCGTCTTCACCGGCGGCGACACCCCGCCCTGCGTGAGATTGAAGGCGACCTCCTCGAGCGCGTCGGGCCCGGCGGCGCGCGGCCGGTCCACCTTCGCCATGGTCGTTTCCACCGCCGTCAGCCCGAGCGTGCGCGCTTCGGCCATGAAGTCGGCCGCCGTCTGCAGGGGCGGCTTCACCTCGTCCGCCTTCGCCTTCGCGGCGGCCTCCGCGGCGTCCGCGGCAAGCCGGCCGCGGATCTGCGCGCTGACGTCCTTGAGGGGCTTGCGGCTCGCCTCCCGGATGTCGAGCACCTTGATGGCGTGAAACCCGAACTGTGTGCGCACCGGCTCCGGCGACAGCTCGCCCTTCTTGAGCGCGAAGAGCGCCGCCTCGAATTGCGGCACCATCTCGCCCCGGCTCACGTACCCGAGCTCGCCGCCGTTGGCCTTGGAGCCGGGATCCTCCGACACCTCGGTCGCCAGCTTGGCGAAGTCCTCGCCCGCCTGCGCGCGCCGGATGACGTCCGCGACCTTCGCCTTCGCCGTGTCTTCCGCTTCGCTGCCGCCCGTCTGGCCCACCGTGGCCAGCACGTGCGCGGCGCGCACCTGGCGCGGCGTCTCGAACTCGCGGGCGTGCTCGGTGTAGTACTTCTCGACGTCGGCGTCGGACACGGCGGGACGAAAGTCCTTGGGCGCGATGGTCACGTACTGCACGCGCCGGCGCCGCGGCTGCTCGAACTCCGCCCCGTGCTGCTTGAGGTAGGCGTCCACCTCGTCGTCGCTGGCGGTGGCGGCGGCGGCGAGCGCGCCCGCATCCACGAGCGCCCACGCCGCGCGCACTTCCTCGCGCTTGGAGACGAACGCCTGCTCCACTTCCGCGTCGGAGACCTTGGCGCCGGAGGTGATGACCCGCTGCAGCTTGCGCATCGTGAGCTGCCGCCGCAGATCGGCCTCGGCATCCGTGCCGCGCTGGCGCAGAAAAGCCTGGTAGCGCGGCATCGAGAAGCGGCCGCTCTCCTGGAACTCGGGGATCGCGTGCACGATGACGTTGAACTCCTCGTCGGACAGCTCCAGTCCTTCCGCGCGGGCCCGCTGCACGGCGGCCGCCTCGCGGATGACGTCGTCGAGCACCTGCTGGGGCAGCCCCATCTGCTCGGCGAGCTGCGGCGTGAAGCTCCCGCGATTCATCTGCGCGTAGAAATTCAGGTAGACCTCGTAGCGGCGCTGGTAGCGCTCGGCGGGGATGACTTCCCCGTTGACGATGGCCACGGCATCGGCGCGCGCGGCGCCGTCACCACCGGACAGCGATCCGATGTAGACGGACGACAGCACGAAGGCGGCGATGACGAGGAGGAGGCCGATCTGGAGCAGCTTGCGATGCCGGCGCATGACCGTGATCATTCACACTCCTTGGCGTGAGGCTAATCGTCGCCGTTCGCGCGCCGCAGCCGGGGCGCGGGCGCGCCCTCCTCGGGGACAACGCGGCGGGCGACGGTGACGAATCCGGTGTGGGCCACCATGCGGTGAAAGGGCCGGACCGAGGTGCCCTCGATATTCCACGGCCGGAAGAGTGTCTCGAACGTCTCCACGAGCGCCCAGTGCCGCTCGCGATGCAGCGCCTCCGAGATCTGGTGCGACTGGATGATGGTCGGCACGTAACACATGAAGATGCCGCCCGGGCGCAGCACGCGCGCCACCGCCTGCGTCAGCTTCCAGGGCTCGGGAAGGTCGAAGAGCACGCGGTCCACCGGCTCTTCCTCCGGCAGGCCGTCCTCCACCGGGCGCAGGCGCACGGTGAGGGTGCTCACCTCGCCGAGGCGCATGTGGATGTTGGCGAGCGCCCGGCGCGCGAACTCGTCCCGCTGCTCGAAGCTGACGACCTTGCCCTCGGGACCGACCGCTCTCAGCAGCGCCAGCGTGAGCGCGCCGGAGCCCATGCCCGCCTCCAGGACACGGCATCCCGGATAGATGTCCGCCCAGAAGAGGATCATGGCCAGGTCCTTGGGATAGATGACCTGTGCGCCGCGCGGCATCTCGAGCACGAACTCCGCCAGGGTGGGCCGGAAGGCGAGATAGCGCAGGCCCATCGAGCTGCGCACCCAGCTGCCCTCGGGCTGCCCGATGATGGCGTCGTGCATGATCCACCCGCGGTCGGAGTGAAACGTCTCCGACTTGCGCAGGAAGATGAGGTGACGCTTGCCGCGCTGGTCGATGAGCAGCACCTGCTCACCGTCCTGGAAGGCCAGACCGTCGTTCACGCGGTAGCGGCTTCTCGGTCGCGGCGCGCGGACGGCAATACGGGAGCGGCGGTACGAGCGGGGGCCGCCGGCGTCGAATCTGCCATGACCCTGCAATGGTACACTAACGCCGCGATGGAGACACCCCGCCGCGCACCCAACGCCGCGCGGTCATTCACCGTTCGCGAGCTCGGCCACGTCTCGCTCTTCGTGCGCGACCTCGACGCCACGCGCCGCTTCTATCGCGATGTCCTCGGCCTCGCGGAAACAGGCACGGCCAAGGACGGTCGCATCGTGTTCTTCTCTGCGGGCGTCCACCATCACGACGTGTCCTGCGAGCTGGCGCGCGCGCCCGGCCCCGGCCCGCAGCCCAAGGGCGTCCCCGGCCTCTATCACATCGCCTTCGACGTCGGCGTGTCGCTCGACGACCTTGCGCGTGCGCGCCGCGCGGTGGAGGCGGCGGGGCTGCCGCCCTACGGGCAGACGCCGACCTCGTTGTGCGTCCGTGACCCGGACGGGCATGAGATCGAGCTGTACGTGGACGTCCGATAGGCCCCGGACGGCGGACGGTCGTTTACTTCGTGGGCTCGGCCTGAACTGGGGTGTGGACGCGCCACATGGCGAAGGCTCCCACGATGAGGGCGATGACGACGAAGGCGAACGCCGGCAGGTAGGTGCCGGTGGTGTCGAAGATGCGGCCGCCGAGGTAGGCGCCGAGGGCTTCGCCGGGGCCGATGGCGATGCTGAGCCAGCCGTAGATGGCGCCGAAGGAGGCGCCGGCGAAGACGTCGGCGGAGCGGGCGGAGGCGACGATGCCGGACGAGCCCTGCGCCATGCCGTAGAACGCCACGTACAGCGTGAGCCACATGGGCGCGCCCGTGGCGGCCATCACCGCCAGGCAGCCGATGCCGATCGCCGCGCTCGTGTACATGATCGTCAGCGTCGGCGCGCGGCCGATGCGGTCCGAGAGCCAGCCCGTCGTCAGCCGCCCCGCGAGGCTCACGAGGCTCACGGTGCCGAGCGCGGTGGCGGCCGCCGCCGGCGTCACGCCCTGTCCGATGGCGTAGGCGATGACGTGCGTGTTCACCAGCGGGAACGCGCACGCCCCCGCGAAGCGCGAGAGCGCCAGCCACCAGAACGGCGCCGAGCGCAGGGCCGCGCCCACGGTCCACGGCGCGGGAGCATCGGCCGCGCGCGGGGAGGCCGCCACGCGCGCGGGCAGCCGCTGAAAGGCGTTGAGCGGCACCACGACGAGGACGAGCAGGGCCGCCCACGCGAGCAGGGTCACGCGCCAGCCGTACGCGAGCACCAGCGCCTGGCCGAGCGGGATGAAGCAGAAGGCGCCGAAGCCCGTGCCCAGGTCCGCCACCGCGATGGCGCGCCCGCGCGCGGCCGGATACCAGAGGGCGGCCACGAGGAGATTGGCCTGGCTGCCGAGCATCGACAGGCCGAGACCGGCGATGAGCCCGTACGCGACCACCAGGGTGAGCAGCGATCCCGCCTGGCTCGCCAGCACGAAGCCCCCCGCCGCCAGCAGCGCGCCCCACTGGAAGAGCCGCCGGGGGCCGAGGCGGTCGAAGGCCCAGCCGATGAGCG
>JBBDXO010000094.1:0-4961 GCA_040902295.1 Candidatus Rokuibacteriota bacterium
CCGTTCGCGGCCACGGGTGAGAACGGGCTCAACCAGTTCCGCTACGCCGCCGCGCAGATCAACAAGGCGGGGGGCGTGCTCGGCCGCCAGCTCGAGATCGTGCCCTTCGACAACAAGGTGAGCCCGCAGGAAAGCCTCATCCAGCTCAAGAAGCTCATCGGCGACAACATCCAGTTCGTCTTCCAGGGCAACAGCTCCGGCGTCGCCCACGCCATCTCCGATGCCGTGCAGAAGCACAACGAGCGCAACCCCGGCAATCGCGTGCTGTACCTGAACTACTCGGCCGTCGATCCCGCCCTCACCAACGACAAGTGCCATTACTGGCACTTCCGGTTCGACGCGCACGCCGACATGAAGATGGCGGCCCTCACCGACGTCATGAAGGCCAACGACAAGATCAAGAAGCTGTACATCATCGGGCAGGACTACTCCTTCGGCAAAGCGGTGGCGGACGCGGCGGTGAGCATGGTCGGCACGAAGCGGCCGGACATCCAGATCGTCGGCAACGAGCTGCACCCCATCGGCAAGGTGAAGGACTTCTCGCCCTACATCCAGAAGATCATCGCCTCCGGCGCCGATGCCGTCATCACCGGCAACTGGGGCGCGGACATGGTGAACCTGGCGAAGGCGGCCAACGACGGCGGCCTCAAGGTGCCCTTCTACACCTACTACGCCGCCTCCGACGGCGTCACGGCGGCCATCGGCGCCGCCGGCATCAACCGCATCCGCCTCGTGCACGAGACGCACCCCGGCAACCCGGGGGCGCCGAAGGCGCTCGGCGAGTACATCACGGGCTACCGCAAGCTGCACCCGAGCAACGACATCAATCAACCCCGGATCCACACGGGCCTCAACATGCTGACGCTGGCCATCAAGAAGGCGGGCTCCACGGACGTGGACAAGGTGGCGGCGGCGCTGGAAGGCATGGAGTGGACCACGATGGGCGGCGACCAGGTCTTCATGCGCCGTGACGACCATCAGCTCCAGATGCCCGTCTACATCTCCGTGCACACGAACAAGGAGATCAAGTACGACCTCGACGCCTCGGGCTTCGGGCTGGCGCTGGAAAGCAAGGTGGACCGCGAGAAGGCCACGCAGCCGTTCACCTGCAGAATGGCCCGGCCGAGCTAGCGCCACCGCACAGGAGCGGGCGGCAGGCGGCGTCCGGCGCCGCCTGCCGCCGCCCACGGCGATGTTCGAGCTGATCTTCTTCTCCGTCCTCAACGGGCTCGTCTTCGGCATGCTGCTGTTCATGCTGTCGAGCGGGCTCACGCTCATCTTCGGCATGATGGGCGTGCTGAACTTCGCGCACGCCGGCTTCTACATGCTGGGCGCCTACCTCGCCTACACCCTGTCGCGCTACCTGGGCTTCTGGCCCGCGCTCCTCGTGGCGCCCCTGCTGGTGGGGATCATCGGCGCCCTCGTGGAGCGCTTCGGCCTGCGGCGCGTGCACCGCTTCGGCCACGTGGCGGAGCTCATCTTCACCTTCGGCGTCGCCATCGTGATCGAGGAGATCGTGCAGCTCGTGTGGGGGCGGCCCGCCAAGGCCTACGAGGTGCCGGCGCTCCTCGATTTCGCGCTCTTCCGCTTCATGCAGACGAGCTTCCCCGCCTACAAGGCCTTCATGCTGCTCATCTCCGTCGCCATCTTCGTCTTCCTCTTCGCCATCCTCACCCGCACGCGGGCGGGCCTCATCATCCAGGCCTCGCTCACGCACCCGGGCATGGTGGCCATGCTCGGCCACAACGTGCCGCGCGTGTTCATGGTGGTGTTCGGCATCGGCTCCGCCCTCGCCGGCCTCGCGGGCGTCATCGCGGGCCCGGTGCTCGGCACCTTTCCGGGAATGGCGCAGGTGCTGGGGAGCATCGTGTTCGTGGTGGTGGTGATCGGCGGCCTCGGCTCCCTCACGGGCGCCTTCGTGGCCTCGCTGCTCATCGGCATCGTGCAGACGTTCGCGGTGGCCCTCGACATCTCCGTGGGCAGCGTGCTCGCCGCCGCCGGCCTGCCACCGCTCGGCACCACGGGCGTGCTCCACGAGCTGTGGCAGGTCACCGTCGCGCAGGTGGCGCCCATCATGCCGTACGTGCTCCTCGTGCTGATCCTCATCATCCGGCCCACCGGCCTCTTCGGCACGCGCGAGACGTGAGCACGCCCGCGCGCGCCACCGCCCCTGCCCTCGCCGTGCCGGCGCTGGCCCGCGCGCGATGGCGGCGCTATGCGGCGTGGCTCGCGGCCGTGCTGGTGGTGGCCGTGCTGCCCCACGTGGTGACGGCCCCGGCGGCCGTGCCCGTGATGAACCAGATGGGCATCGCCATCGTGTTCGCGCTCAGCTACAACATGCTGCTGGGCCAGGGCGGCATGCTCTCCTTCGGGCACGCCGTCTACCTGGGCCTCGGCGGCTTCATCGCCGCCCACGCCCTGAACCTGGCGGCCCGCGACGTCCTCTACCTGCCGGTGCCCCTGCTGCCGCTGGTGGGCGGCCTCGGCGGGCTGTTCTTCGGCGCCCTCTTCGGCAGCTTTTCCACCCGGCGGGCGGGGACCGTGTTCGCGATGATCTCGCTCGGCGTGGGCGAGCTGATGGCCGCCTCCTCGCTGATCCTGAACGCCTTCTTCGGCGGCGAGGAAGGCATCACGGCCAACCGCACCAAGGCGCCCCTGCTCCTCGGCCTGGAGTTCACCACCGACCGCCAGGTCTACTACCTGATCGCGTTCTGGGCGCTCGCCACCGCCGCCCTCATGTACGGCTTCTCGCGCACGCCGGCGGGGCGCATGGCCAACGCGGTCCGTGACAACCCCGAGCGCGCGGAGTTCGTCGGCTACAGCGCGCAACGGGTGCGCTTCGTGTCCTTCTGCGCCTCCGGCTTCTTCGCCGGTATCGCGGGCGGGCTTTTCGCCATCAACTACGAGATCCTCACCGCGGAGAACATGGGCCTCACCGCCTCCGGCGCCGTCCTGCTCATGACGTACATCGGCGGCATCGGCTACTTCATGGGCCCCATCATCGGGGCGGTGGTCTTCACCTTTCTGCAGTCGATGCTGAGCGACTACACGGGGATGTGGCTGCTCTACCTCGGCATCCTCTTCCTCGCCACCGTGCTGTACGTGCCGGCCGGCCTTGCGGGCCTGCTCATGATGCACGCGCCCGCGTGGCGGGCCGGGCGCTTCCGGCGCCTGCTCGGCCCCTATGCGCTCACGGCGCTCTTCGGCCTCGTGGCCGCCGTGGGCGTCATCGGCCTCCTCGAGATGGTGCACTTCATGGCCGCCGCCTCCGCCGCACGGAGCACCAAGCGCCTCTTCTGGATGACCGTCCACGTGCGCACGCTGTGGCCGTGGCTGGCGTTCGCCGCCCTCCTCGTCGCCGGCGCCGCGGGGGCGCGTCGCGCCGCGCCGGCGGCCGCGGCGGCGTTCAACGAGGCGAGCCGGCCCGCGGGCCTGCCATGACACCCGCCATCGAGCTCGTCGACGTGCGCAAGTCGTTCGGCCCCACGCAGATCATCCGCGGCGTGAGCCTGGCCATCGAGGCGGGCACCCGCCAGGCGGTCATCGGCCCCAACGGCGCCGGCAAGTCGACGCTCTTCAACCTGATCACGGGCAAGTATCCCGTGTCCACCGGCCACATCCGGCTCAAGGGCGAGAGCATCACGGGGCGGCGGCCGTACGAGATCAACCGGCGCGGGCTCAGCCGCTCCTTCCAGGTGACGAACATCTTCCCGTGGCTGAGCGTGTTCGAGAACGTCCGGTGCAGCCTGCTGTGGTCGATGGGCTATCGCTATTCCTTCTGGCACCGCGTGGACAACGCGGCCGACGTGCGCGAGCGCGCCGAGGTGGTGCTGGAGCAGCTCAACCTCACCGCGCGCCGTCACGTGCCCGCCGGCATGCTGTCCTACGCCGAGCAGCGCGCGCTGGAGATCGGCATCACCATCGCGGGCGGCGCCGACGTCATCCTGCTCGACGAGCCGACGTCCGGGATGAGCCGCAGCGAGACGGAGCAGGTGGTCCAGCTCATCCGCGAGGTCACCGCGGGCAAGACGCTCTTGATGGTCGAGCACGACATGAGCGTGGTCTTCGACCTCGCCGACCGCATCGCCGTGCTCGTGTACGGCGAGGTCATCGCGCACGACACGCCCGAGCGCATCCGCGCCAGCGCGGCCGTGCAGGAGGCCTATCTCGGCGTGCCGCAGGGCGCCGCGTGATGCTGACCGTCACCGACCTCCACGCCTTTTACGGCAAGAGCCACATCCTGCACGGCGTCGATCTGCAGGTGAACGCCGGCGAGATCGTGAGCCTGCTCGGGCGCAACGGCGTGGGCCGCTCCACCACCGTGAAGGCGATCATGGGCGACGTGCGCGCGCACGGCTCCGTGCGCTTCCGCGACGAGGAAGTGTGCGGGCTGCCGCCCTACGCCATTGCGCGCAAGGGCCTTGGCTACGTGCCGGAGAACCGCGACATCTTCCCCACCCTCACCGTGCGCGAGAACCTCATGCTCGGCATGAAGAGCGCGCGGCGGCCGGGACGCTGGTCGATCGACGACATGTTCCGTCTCTTCCCCTCGCTGCGCGAGCGCGCCGACAATCCGGGCGCCGTCCTCTCCGGCGGCGAGCAGCAGATGCTGACGATGTGCCGCACGCTCATGGGCGACCCCCATCTCGTCATGATCGACGAGCCCACGGAAGGACTGGCGCCGCTCCTCGTCAAGCAGGTGGCCGACCTCCTCGTCGAGATCGCCCAGCGCGGCATCGCCATCCTCCTCGTCGAGCAGAAGCTGACGATCGCGCTCACCATCTCCACCCGCGTGTACGTCATGGGCCACGGACGCGTCGTCTTCGAAGGCTCCCCCGCCGACCTTGCCGCCTCGGAGTCCGTGCGCAAGGAGTGGCTCGAGGTCTAGCTTTCCGTTTTGCGGAAGGGCCCGTGGGGGGGGGGGGGGGGGGGGGGGGGGGGGGGGGGGGGGGGGGGGGGGG
>JBBDXO010000095.1:0-3308 GCA_040902295.1 Candidatus Rokuibacteriota bacterium
CCGAGAAGTGGTCGTGGCAGGACAACTACCGCAACCTGGTCTTCTTCCTCCGCAAAGGCGTCACGTGGCACGACGGCCAGCCCTTCACCTCGAAGGACGTCAAGTACACCTTCGACATGGTTCGCGAAGCCTCGGACGCCCAGGCCAAGCTGCGGCTGAATCCCCGCAAGGGCTGGTACGAGAATGTCGAAGCCATCGAGGCCGCCGACGCGCACACCGTGGTGTTCCGCCTCAAGCGCCCGCAGCCCTCGCTCCTGGCGATGCTGGCCTCCGGCTACGCGCCGGTGTACCCCGCGCACGTGCCCCCCGCCGAGTTCCGGACCCGCTGCGTGGGCACGGGACCGTTCAAGTTCAAGGAGTGGCGCAAGGGCGAGTTCATCGACTACGTGAAGAACACCGATTACTTCATCAAGGGCCGGCCGTATCTCGACGGCATCCGCTTCGTCGTCATCAAGGAGCAGGGCACCCGCGTGGCGGCGGTCCAGGCCGGCCGCCTCGACGCCGCCTTCCCGGGCGACGTGTCCATCTCGCAGGGGGCGGAGCTGAAGAAGGCGGTGCCGCAGCTCGTGATCACGAAGGCGCACCAGAACGTCAACGACAACCTGATCATGAACACCAAGCGGCCGCCCTTCGACAACGTGAAGGTCCGCCGCGCGCTCAGCATGGCCATCGACCGCGCCGAGTACGTCAAGACGGTGCACCAGGGCGACGCCGTCGTCGGCGCCTCGCTGGCGCCCAAGCCCTTCGGCGTGTGGGGCCTGATCGAGAAGGACCTCAAGGCGCTCCCGGGCTACGGCACCGCGGAGAACAATCGCGCCGCCGCCAGGAAGATCCTCGCCGAGGCGGGCTACGGCCCGTCGAACCCGCTGAAGGTGGACATGGGCACGCGCGCCATCGAGATCTACGTCAACTTCGCGTCCTTCGTGGTCGATCAGCTCAAGCGCGTCGGAGTGGAGGCCACCCTCAGCCAGTTCGAGACGGCGCAGTGGCACCCGAAGGTGACCCGCCGGGACTACCAGATGGGCGCCAACCTCACCGGCATCGGCCCCGACGATCCGGACGCCAACTTCTTCGAGAACTACGCGTGCGGCTCGCCGCGCAACTACACCGACTACTGCGACGAGCAGGCCATGAAGATGATGGAGGCGCAGTCGCAGGAGCTGGATCCCAAGAAGCGCCTGCAGATCGTCTGGGACATCCAGAAGAAGCTGGAGCAGGACGCCGCGCGCCCGGTGATGGGCTGGCGCATGGCCGCCCATACCACGTGGCCGTACGTCAAGAATTTCGTGGCGCACCAGTCGATCTACAACTGGGCCCGCATGCAGGAAGTGTGGCTGGACAAGTAACCGCAGTTCCGCGGGATGACCGTGGCGGGGTCCTGAGGGCCGGGCTCGGCCGGCCCTTCAGGACACCGCCGCGATGTCCGTCGCCGACTCTCGAGCCTGAACGGAGACTCCTACGCGTACGTACGTTGCAAAGCGTCTGGCCATTGCCCTGGTGACATTGCTCGGCATGTCGATCGTCATCTTTGTCCTCCTGCGCGTGGCGCCGGGCAACATCGTCGACATCCTCTTCGACTCCGCCGGCTACGTGAGCGAGTCCGACAAGGCGCAGATCATGAAGGATCTCGGCATCGACAAGCCCATCTGGCTGCAGTACGTCCACTGGCTGCGTGACCTCTCGGTGGGCAATCTCGGCAAGTCCTACCGCTACGACCAGTCCGCGCTCCAGATCATCCGGCCCCTCATTCCGGTCACGGTGGAGCTGGCCGTCTATTCCCTCATCATCTCCGTGCTGCTCGGCGTGCCCGCGGGCGTCCTCAGCGCCGTGCGGCAGGACACGGCCCTGGACTATTCCTTGCGGGTGTTCTCGCTCGCGGGGCTGTCGATGCCCTCGTTCTGGCTCGGCATGGTCATCATCCTCAGCCTCGTCGGGTTTCTGGGGTGGATCCCGCCCATGACCTACGTGGGCGTGACGGAGCATTTCGGGCTTCACATGGTGCAGTTCCTCCTGCCTGCGATCGCCGTCGGCTACCGCTCCTCCGCGCTCATCATGCGGATCACACGCTCCGCCATGCTCGAGGTGCTGCGCGAGGACTACGTGCGCACGGCGTGGGCCAAGGGCCAGACGGCGGGCGCGGTGATCTGGCGCCACGCCCTCAAGAACGCGATGCTCCCCGTCGTCACCGTGATCGGCATCGAGGTGGCGTTCCTGATCGGCGGCCTCGTCGTGACCGAGCGCGTCTTCAACCTCCCCGGCGTCGCCTCCTTCCTGGTGGAGGCGATTCTCTGGCGGGACTATCCCATCGTGCAGAACATCGTCATGCTGATCGCGGTCGTGGTCGTCCTCACCAACCTGGCCGTCGACCTGCTCTACGGCTGGCTCGACCCCCGCGTGCGCTATGGCTAATCGGGCGGTGGACATCGCGCCGGGCGAGCTGGCGCAGGGGGACGCCGCCGCCCACAGCGTTCGCCGTCCCGGCATGATGGCGACGTTGATCCGGTTCTTCCGCAAGAAGCCGCTGGGAGCGGCGGGCGGCGTGCTGATGCTGGTGGTCGTCCTCACCGCGGCGTTCGCCGGCCTGCTGGCCACGCACGATCCCATCGCGACCAGCGCCACGCGCACGCTGGGGGCGCCCAGCGCCGAGAACTGGCTCGGCAACGATCACCTGGGCCGCGACATCTACTCGCGGATCGTCTTCGGCGCGCGCGTCTCGCTCGTGGTGGGCGTCGTGTCCACCATCCTGGGCTCGGTGCTGGGCGGCATCATCGGCCTGCTCTCGGGATATTTCGGCGGCAAGACGGACCTCATCACGCAGCGCTTCCTCGACATCCTGCAGGGCCTGCCCCTGCTCGTGCTGGCCCTCGTCGTGTCCGCCTCGCTGGGCCCGTCCCTGCAGAACGTGATCATCGCCATCTCCATCCCCATCATCCCGCGCGCGGCGCGCGTCATCCGGGCCAGCGTGCTGGCCATCCGGGAGATGCAGTACATCGAGGCGGCGCGGGCGCTCGGGCTGCTGCACCTGCGCATCGCCTTCCGCCACGTGCTCCCGAACACGATGGGGCCCTTCATCGTGCTGTGCACGGCGCAGCTCGGCAGCGCCATTCTCGTGGAGGCGGCGCTGTCCTTCCTGGGCCTCGGCATCCCGGAGCCCTATCCGTCCTGGGGCCGCATGCTGTCCGTGTCCGCGGCGCAATACGCGCAGCGGGCGCCGTGGCTGGTGCTCGCTCCCGGCATCGCGATCAGCCTCACGGTCTTCGGCTCCAACCTGCTCGGCGACGCCCTGCGCGACACGCTCGATCCGCGCC
>JBBDXO010000095.1:3408-4958 GCA_040902295.1 Candidatus Rokuibacteriota bacterium
GTCTTCGGCTCCAACCTGCTCGGCGACGCCCTGCGCGACACGCTCGATCCGCGCCTGCGCGGCTCATAATCCGGCACGCTCCGGCCGCCGCGGCGCACTCCGGCACCGGGCTTGTGTCAAAGGAGAAGAACGAGATGGCTGTGACCGAGCTTCCCTGGCTGCCCGCCACCACGCTGGCCGCCCTCATCCGCACGCGCAAGGTGTCGCCCGTCGAGGTCGTGGACGCCGTGCTCGAGCGCATCGACAAGGTCAATCCACGGCTGAACGCCTTCGTCACCATCACCGCCGACGCCGCCCGCAAGCAGGCCAAGGCGGCCGAGCGCGCGGTGGGCAGGAAGGGCGCCAAGCTCGGCCCGCTGCACGGCGTGCCCTTCTCGGTGAAAGATCTCGTCATCACGAAGGGCGTGCGCACGACCTTCGGCACGCCCATCTACCGCGACAACGTGCCCACCGAGGACGCGCCCATCGTGGAGCGCCTCAAGGCGGCGGGCGCCATCCTGATGGGCAAGACGAACACGCCGACGTTCGGCTGGATCGGCGCCACCCACAACCTGCTCTTCGGGCCCACGCGCAACCCGTGGAACCTCGAGCGCACGCCGGGCGGCTCCAGCGGCGGCGCCTCCGCCGCGTCGGCGGCGGGGCTGGGCCCCCTGCACGTGGGCACGGACGGTGGCGGCTCCATCCGCATCCCCGCTTCGTGCGCGGGCATCTTCGGCTTCAAGGCCTCCTACGGCCGCGTGCCCACCCATCCGGCGAGCGGCGCGTGGAGTTTGTCGCACGTGGGCCCGATGACGCGCACGGTGGCGGACGCCGCCCTCATGATGAACGTGGTGGCGGGCCCGGACGAGCGCGACCAGTACTCGCTGCCCGCGGACGCCGCGGATTACCGCCGCGCGCTGGGCGGCAAGATCGCCGGCCTGCGCGTGGCATACACGGATGACCTCGGCTTCTCGGACGTCGTGGATCCCGAGGTGAGCGCGGCCTGCGCGCGCGCCGCCAAGGTTTTCCGCGAGCTCGGCTGCCGCGTGGACGAGGTGCAGCCGAAGTGGCCCTCGCCCAAGGCGTGCTGGGAGGAGATCTTCTGCGGCGGCATCGCCACGCGCATGGCGCCGTATCTCGGCCGCCGCAGCGACATCGACGCCGGGCTGTACCAGATCATCGAGCGCACGCTCAAGAACCCGCCCACGGCCTACCCGCAGGCGTGGCTCGATCGCCTCGCGTGGTGGCAGCATCCGCGCGCGTTCTTCGAGAAGTACGACCTGCTGCTGACACCGACCATCGCGTGTCCGCCCTTCCGGATCAACCAGGACAATCCTCCGGAGATTGCCGGCCGGCCGGTGGCGCCGTACGCGTGGATCCCGTTCACGTACCCCTTCAACCTCACGGGGCAGCCGGCCTCCTCGGTGCCGTGCGGGTTCAGCAAGGACGGGCTGCCCATCGGGCTGCAGATCGTGGGCCGGCGGTACGACGACATGACGGTGATGCGCGCCTCCGCCGCCTTCGAGAAGGCGCGGCCGTGGATCCAGCACCGCCCCCCCGCCATGGATTGA
>JBBDXO010000096.1:0-32053 GCA_040902295.1 Candidatus Rokuibacteriota bacterium
GTGCTGCGAGCGTTGCTGCTGGCGCTGTCGACTCGCCGCCGCATCGGCGACCTGATGGACCGGGTGCCGGCGACGCGGCGGCTGGTGAGGAGGTTCGTGGCGGGGCCGACGGCCGACAGCGCGCTGGACGTCATCGCGCGGGTGAATGCACGGGGCATGGCGGGGGCGGTGACGTACCTGGGCGAGAACGTGACCACGCCCGCGCAGGCGCGGGCGGCCACCGCCGTGTATCGCGACGTGGTGGAGGCCATCGCGGCGCGCGGGCTGCGCGCGCTGCCGTCGCTGAAGCTCACGCACCTCGGGCTCGATGTCTCGCCCGCCGCGTGCGCGACCAACGTGGCGGAGGTGGCGGAGCGGTGCGCGGCGGCGGGGACGCGGCTGTGGATCGACATGGAGTCGTCCGCGTACACGGAGCGCACGCTGGAGCTCTACGAGCGGCTCCACCGCACGCGGCCCCAGACGGCGTGCGTGGTGCAGGCGGCGCTGCGGCGCACGCCCGCCGACGTCGAGCGGCTCGTCGGCATGGGGGCGGCGCTGCGCGTGTGCAAGGGCGCGTACCGGGAGCCGGCCGACGTCGCCTATCCGGTCAAGGCCGACGTGGATGCGGCGTACGCGCGGCTCGCCGAGCGCCTGCTGCAGCCCGATGCCCAGGCGCGGGGCGTGTACGCCGGCTACGCCACGCATGACGAGGCGCTCATCGAGCGGGTGCGGGCGACGGCGGCGGCGCGGGGGGTGAGCGCGGAGCGCTTCGAGATCCAGATGCTCTATGGCATCCGCCACGACCTGCACGCGCGCCTGCGGCACTCCGGCCTCGGGGTGCGCGTGCTGGTGCCGTTCGGGGAGGACTGGTATGGCTACTTCATGCGCCGTCTCGCCGAGCGGCCGGCCAACCTCGTGTTCCTGCTGCGCAATCTGGTGCGGCCGGCCGCGGGCGGGATTTGACAGCCCCGGGGGCGCACGCCTATTCTAAGCAGGGAATATGGATCAGATCGCGGTCCTGGTGCTCAACTACACGTTTGAGCCTTTGCATTTCACCAATGCCCGCCGCGCCATCACCTTGCTCCTCGCCGGCAAAGCGGAGCCCGTGGAAGCGTCGCCCCGTGTGATCCGCTCTCCGTCGGTGGTGTTCGCGCTGCCCGCGGTGATCCGCCTGGCCATCTTCATCCGCAAGCCCTTCGTCGACCGCGTGGCCTTCAACAAGAAGAACATCCTGCGCCGGGACGGCTATGCCTGCCAGTACTGCAGCCGGCGCGGAGAGCGGCTGACCGTCGATCACATCCTGCCGCGCTCGCGCGGCGGCGATACCACGTGGACCAACGTGGTGGCGGCGTGCCTGCGCTGCAATCTCAAGAAGGGCAATCGCCTGCCGGAGGAAGTCGGCATGCGGCTGCACCGCGAGCCGGTGCATCCCAAGTTCGTCTTCTCCACCCACATGCTGCGGCACCCGCACGCGCACTCCCTGCTGGACTCGTGGCGGAAGTACCTGGTCGCGGTTCCCACGCCGTCCTGACGGCGCGCCCCGCCGTGTTCCGGCTGTCCTCAAAGTACGAGCCCCGCGGCGACCAGCCGCAGGCCATCGCCGACCTCTCGCGCCACGTCGAGGCAGGGCGCCGCCACGTGGTGCTGCGCGGCGTCACCGGCTCCGGCAAGACGTACACGATGGCCAACGTCATCGCGGCCGCGCGGCGGCCCACCCTCGTGATGTCGCCCAACAAGACGCTGGCGGCGCAGCTCTTCAGCGAGTTCAAGGCGTTCTTTCCCGACAACGCGGTGGAGTACTTCGTCTCCTACTACGACTATTACCAGCCCGAGGCGTATATTCCACAATCGGACACGTACATCGAGAAGGATTCCCTCGTCAACGACGAGATCGATCGCATGCGGCACTCCGCCACCCGCTCGCTGCTGGAGCGGCGCGACGTGATCGTCGTCGCGTCGGTCTCCTGCATCTACGGCATCGGCGCCCCCGAGACGTACAAGGAGATGCACCTGTCGCTGCGGGAAGGGGACACGATCGACCGCGACGCCATCATCCGGCGGCTGGTGGCGGTGCAGTATCAGCGCAACGACTACGACTTCCACCGCGGCACCTTCCGCGTGCGCGGCGACGTGGTGGAGGTGTTCCCCGCCAGCGAGGAGTCGCTCGCGCTGCGCATCGAGCTCTTCGGCGACACCGTGGAGTCGATCTCGCGCATCGATCCCCTCAAGGGGGCCGTGCTCGACCGGCGGGACGAGGTCCACATCTACCCGGCGAGCCACTACGTCACCCCCGCCGAGCAGCTCGATCGCGCCATCGCCACCATTCACGAGGAGCTCGGCGAGCGGCTGGCGTTCCTCAAGGGGCAGAACCGCCTGCTGGAGGCGCAGCGCCTGGAGCAGCGGACGCTCTTCGACATGGAGATGCTGCGCGAGCTGGGCTACTGCCACGGCATCGAGAACTACTCGCGCCATCTCACGGGCCGCCGGCCCGGCGAGGCGCCGCCCGTCCTCATCGAGTACCTGCCGCCGGACGCGCTCGTGATCATCGACGAGAGCCACGTGGCGGTCCCGCAGATCCGGGGCATGTACCACGGCGACCGCTCCCGCAAGGAAGCGCTCGTCGAGTACGGCTTCCGGCTGCCCTCGGCCTTCGACAACCGGCCCCTCGTCTTCGACGAGTTCACGCATCTCGTGGGGCAGACGGTGTACGTGTCGGCCACGCCGAGCGATTACGAGCTGGCGCTGGCGGGGCCGGCGCTGGCGGAGCAGGTGATCCGGCCCACCGGGCTCATGGACCCGAACATCAGCGTGCGTCCCGCCACCGACCAGGTGGACGACCTCCTGCACGAGATCCGCGCCCGCGCCGATCGCGAGGAGCGCGTGCTCGTCACCACGCTCACGAAGCGGATGGCGGAAGACCTCACCGAGTACTACCAGCAGCTCGGCCTGCGGGTGCGCTACCTGCACTCCGACATCGACACCCTCGACCGCGTGGCCCTCATCCGCGACCTCCGGCTCGGCAAGTTCGACTGTCTCGTCGGCATCAACCTGCTGCGCGAGGGGCTCGACATCCCGGAAGTCTCGCTGGTGGCCATCCTCGACGCGGACAAGGAGGGATACCTGCGCTCGGGCACCTCGCTCATCCAGACCGCGGGCCGCGCCGCCCGCCACGTCAACGGCGAGGTGATCATGTACGCGGACAGGGTCACGGACTCCATGGCGCAGACGCTGCGGGAGACGGCGCGCCGGCGCACCATCCAGTCCGCCTACAACAGCGAGCACGGCATCACGCCGGAGTCCATCCGCACCAGCATCCACGAGCTGCTGCAGACCGTGTACGAGCGGGACTACTACACCGTGGAGGCGGAGGCGCCCGCGAAGGAGACCTTCACGTCGCCCGCCGACCTCGCCCGGCGCGTGGCGGAGCTGGAGGGCCAGATGAAGGAGGCCGCGCGCCGGCTCGACTTCGAGCAGGCGGCGGAGCTGCGCGACCGCGTCAAGGCGCTCAAGCGCCGGCAGATGCTGGAGTGACGGGCGGTAGAATGACGATGTCATGACCCTGGCGGACAAGCTCGCGCGGCTGCCGGACCGGCCCGGCGTCTACATCTACAAGGACGCCAAGGCACAGGTGGTCTACGTGGGCAAGGCCGCCTCCCTCCGCGGCCGGGTGCGCTCGTATTTCCAGGAGTCGCGGCCGCGCGACGCCAAGACCGACGCCCTCGTGCGCCAGATCGCCGACCTCGAGTACATCGTCACCGACAACGAGCTCGAGGCGCTGATGCTGGAGGCCAACCTCGTGCGGCGGCACCGGCCGCGGTACAACATCATCCTGCGCGACGACAAGCACTACCCGTTCCTCAAGCTCACGACCAACGAGGAGTTTCCCCGTCTGCTGGTGGCGCGGCGGGTGCAGAACGACGGCGCCACCTATTACGGCCCCTTCTACCCGGCCACCGCCATGCGCGAGACGCTGCGGCTCACGCGCCAGCTCTTCCCCCTGCGCACGTGCGCCATCGAGATCGACGGCCGCCTCGACCGCCCCTGCATCCAGTACGCGATCCATCGCTGCAACGCGCCCTGCACGGGGTGGGAGACGCGCGAGGGCTACGCCAAGACCGTGCACGACGTGCGGCAGTTCCTGGAGGGCAAGGACGACGACCTCGCGCGCACGCTCACGGCGGACATGGAGCGGGCGGCGGAGGAGACGAAGTTCGAGCGCGCCGCCGTGCTGCGCGACCAGATCCAGTCGCTCAACAAGGTGCGCGAGCGCCAGAAGATCATCTCCACCGACGAGGTGGACCAGGACGTGGTGGGCGTGGTGCGGCAGGGCACGGACGCGTGCGTCGAGCTCTTCTTCGTCCGGCGCGGCCGCCTCGTCGGCCAGGAGGCCTTCTTCTTCGACAAGGTGGCGGGCTGGAGCGACGGCGACATCCTGTCCGCCTTCATCAAGCAGTTCTATGCCAAGGCCGTGGTGCCGGCGCCGGAGGTGCTGCTGTCGGAGGAGATCCCCGACGCGGCGCTCGTCATGGAGTGGCTCAGCGGCGTGGCGAAGCGACGCGTGGAGGTCACGGCGCCCCAGCGGGGCGCACGCCGCCAGTTCGTCGCCATGGCGGAGGCGAACGCCGCCCTCGCGCTGCAGAATCATTTACTCTCACGGGACAACCGCCAGCAGCTCGTGCTCGAGGAGCTGCAGCGCGCGCTGAACCTGCCCGCCGCGCCGAACCGGATCGAGGGCTACGACATCTCCAACATCCAGGGCACCGAGCAGGTGGGCTCGATGGTGGTGTGGGAGAACGGCGCCATGAAGAAGGACGACTACAAGCGATTCAAGATCCGTACCGTGGAGGGCGCCGACGACGTCGCCTCCCACCGCGAGGTGCTGCAGCGGCGCTTCGGCCGCGCCCTCGAGCAGGGGACGGTGCTGCCCGATCTCGTCCTCATCGACGGCGGGCGCGGCCAGCTCAACGTCGGGCTCGGGGTGCTGCAGGAGCTGGGGCTGGACTACATCCCCGTCATTGCGCTCGCCAAGCAGCAGGAGGAGGTGTACGTGGGCGACAGCCCCCAGGCCCTCCTCCTCGATCCGACGTCGCCCGCGCTGCACACGCTGCAGAGGATCCGGGACGAGGCCCACCGCTTTGCCGTCACGTACCACAAGAAGCTGCGCACGCGCCGCACCATCCAGTCGGTGCTCGACGCCATCCCGGGCGTGGGGCCCACGCTGCGCACCTCGCTCCTCAAGACGCTCGGGTCCGCCCGCCGCGTGCGCGAGGCCTCGGTGGCGGAGCTGGCCGCCGTGCCCAAGGTCACGCCGAAGATGGCGCAGCGGATCCACGAGCACTTCCACACCGCCGCGGAGCCGGGCGTGCCCGGTGCGGCGGCGGAACCGGAAGCCGGTCTCGAACGTTCAGGGTGAAAGCGCCCACCCGGCGGTTGCAGTCAGCCTGGCGCCTGAGAGGGGTGAGTCCTGCATGAAGAAGCTGATGGTGGTGACGGCAGTGGCGGTGAGCCTGGCGTTCTCGGGCGCCGCCTTCGCCAGCTCGTGCCCCAAGGTCATCAAGGAAGGCCGCGAGGCGGCGGCCAAGATGAAGGCCGATGACCCGAAGGTGAAGCAGGCGACGGCCAAGCTGGACGAGGCGCAGAAGCAGCACGACACCGGCAAGCACGCCGATTCGCTGAAGACGGCGAACGAGGCGCTCGCGCTCCTCGGAGTCAAGAAGTAGTCGAGCAGGGGTGAACCGCGGCGCCGGGCCCGGCTCGGCGCCGCGGCTGCCGCGCCTTCCTTGCCTCTGTCTCCTAAGTCTGCTAAGACTCTAGCCTAATGGCATCCGACCGGTACCCCTTCCGCGACATCGAAAGCAAGTGGCAGGCGATCTGGGAGGAGCGCCGGCAGTTTCGCGTCAGCGAGGAGCCGGGCCGGCCGAAGTTCTACTGCCTCGAGATGTTTCCGTACCCGTCCGGCCGCATCCACATGGGCCACGTGCGCGTGTACGCCATCGGCGATCTCCTCGCGCGCTACAAGTGGATGCGCGGCTTCAACGTGCTGCACCCCATGGGCTGGGACGCCTTCGGCCTGCCCGCGGAGAACGCGGCCATCGAGCACGGTGTGCACCCGGCCATCTGGACCTACGAGAACATCGACAACATGCGGGCGCAGCTGCGCACGATGGGCATCTCCTACGACTGGGACCGGGAGATCGCGACGTGCGACCCCTCGTACTACAAGTGGGAGCAGCTCGTCTTCATCCGCATGCTGGAGCGCGGCCTTGCCTACCGGCGGCGCTCCACCGTGAACTGGTGCCCGTCCTGCAAGACCGTGCTCGCCAACGAGCAGGTGGAGGCGGGGCGGTGCTGGCGGTGCGACTCCGAAGTGGCGCCGCGCGAGCTCGAGGGCTGGTTCTTCAAGATCACCGCGTACGCGGACGAGCTGCTGGCGTGGTGCGACCGCCTCACGGGATGGCCGGAGCGCGTCATCACCATGCAGCGCAACTGGATCGGCCGCAGCGAGGGCGCGGAGTTCGACCTGCCGGTGCAGGGACGGCCCGAGCTGAAGATCCGCGTGTTCACCACCCGCCCCGACACCGTGTTCGGCATGACGTACGCGGTGCTCGCCCCGGAGCATCCCGTCGTGGACGCCGTCGTGAGCGAGGCGGGCGAGCGGGCGGCGGTGGCGTCCTTTCGCGCCGAGGTCGCGCGCGAGTCCGAGATCGAGCGCATGGCGGCCGACCGGCCCAAGCACGGCCTGCGCCTGTCCGCCCACGTCGTCAACCCGTTCACCGGCGCGCCGGTGCCGCTCTTCATCGCGGACTACGTCCTCATGGGCTACGGCACCGGCGCCATCATGGCCGTGCCCGGCGAGGACCAGCGCGACTGGGACTTCGCGCGCGCGCACGAGCTGCCCATCGTGGAGACGGTCACGCGGCCCGCAGGCTGGACGGGCGAGGCGTACGCGGGCGACGGCGTGAAGATCAACTCCGGCTTTCTGGATGGGCTCACCATCGCGGAGGCCAAGCGCCGGGCCATCGACTGGCTCGTCGAGCGCGGCCTGGGGGTGGCGAAGGTCAACTACCGGCTGCGGGACTGGGGCATCAGCCGGCAGCGCTACTGGGGCGCGCCCATCCCCGTCCTGTACTGCGAGGCGTGCGGCATGGTGCCGGAGGCGGAGGAGAACCTGCCCGTCGTGCTGCCGCGCGACGTGCAGCTGAGCGGCAAGGGGGGCTCGCCGCTCGCGGACGCCGCCGCCTTCGTGAACGCCACGTGCCCCCGGTGCGGCGGCAGGGCCCAGCGGGAGACGGACACGATGGATACCTTCGTCGAGTCGTCCTGGTACTTCCTGCGCTACTGCTCGCCGAAGTTCGAGGGGGGCATGTTCGAGCGCTCGGCGGCGGAATACTGGATGCCGGTCGACCAGTACATCGGCGGCATCGAGCACGCGGTGTTACACCTTCTCTATGCCCGCTTCTATACCAAGGTCCTGCGCGACCTCGGGATGGTGAAGGTGGACGAGCCGTTCACCGCGCTGCTCAGCCAGGGGATGGTCATCAAGGACGGCGCCAAGATGTCCAAGTCGAAGGGCAATGTCGTCGATCCTGACGACCTCATCCGCACCTTCGGCGCCGACACCGCCCGGCTCTTCTCGCTCTTCGCGGCCCCGCCGGAGAAGGATCTCGACTGGAACGAGCACGGCGTGGAGGGCGCCAGCCGCTTTCTCAACCGGGTGTGGCGCTTCGTCATGGCCCACGGGGAGGAGATCAAGGCGGCACCGCGCGGGCGCCTGCCTGCCACCGAGGCGGGACAGGTGTTTCGGCGGACGATCCACGCCACGATCAAGCGGGTGACGGACGACATCGAGCGCGACTTCGGCTTCAACACGGCCATCAGCGCCGTCATGGAGCTCGTGAACGCCGTGCATGCCTTCGAGGCGGCGTCACTGGACGCGATGGCCGCGCAGGAGCGGGCCGGCCTTCTTGCGGAGGCGGTGGAGACGGCGGTGCTGCTGCTGGGCCCCTTCTGTCCGCACGTGACCGAGGAGCTGTGGGCGCACCTCGGCCACGACACCAGCGTCTTTCGCCAGCCGTGGCCGGTCGCCGATCCGGCCGCGCTCGCGCGCAAGGAGGTCGCCGTGGTCGTGCAGGTCGACGGCAAGGTGCGCGGGCGCCTCACGGTCGATGTGGACGCCGCGGCGGAGGTCGTCCAGCGGCGCGCGCTCGACGACGACAAGGTGCGGCCCTGGCTCGAGGGCCGCGAGGTGGACCGCGTGGTGGTGGTGCCCAATCGGCTCGTCAACATCGTGACGCGCGCGTGAGCCGGCCCCTGCGGGCCGCGCTCACCGTGGCCCTCCTCGTGACGGCCCTGTCCGGCTGCGGATACTCGCTGCGCGGAAACCTGCCCGGCCACATCCAGACCATCGCGGTGCCGATCTTCGTCAACCGGACGCTGGAGCCGGCGGCGCAGAGCGTCATCACGCGCGCGGTGGTGGAAGCCTTC
Source organism: Candidatus Rokuibacteriota bacterium (assembly GCA_040902295.1). GTDB lineage: Bacteria > Methylomirabilota > Methylomirabilia > Rokubacteriales > CSP1-6 > JBBDXO01. The sequence continues at coordinate 8,464 of JBBDXO010000096.1, forward strand.
TCGACGAACGGCCGCCTGCGCCTGGCGAAGGTCGAGGACGCCGACGCCATTCTCGAGGGCGAGATCATCGGCTTCGCGGTGGACTCGATCGCCTTCGACCGCAATGCCAACGTGCGGCTGTACCGCCTGAGCGTCACGCTGAACCTCACCATGCGCGACCTGCGTCAGAACACGGTGCTCTTCCGGCAGACGCACTTCAGCGAGAGGTCGGACTTCCGCGTCCAGGGCGCGGTGTCGCAGACGATCGCGCGCGAGGAGACGGCGCTGCGCCAGGCCGCCGTCGACATCGCGCGCTCGGTGGTCAGCCTCGCCATCGACCGGTTCTGACGGGCGGCCCGCGCGCCCGTGGACTACCTGACCCTTCTCAAGGCGGTCGAGCGCGGCGAGGCGCCCGCGCTCGCGCTCATCCACGGCGGCGACGCCCAGCTCCTGGACGACGTCCTCGCCGCCGCCACGCGCGCGCTCTTTCGTCCCGAGGAGATCCAGCTCGGCCGGGAGGTCCTGGACGGCACCGAGGTCACCGCCGACACGCTCGTGCGCTCGGCGATGACGCTGCCCTTCATGACGGCGCGCCGGCTGGTGGCGGTGCGTCGCTGCCAGGCGCTCGACGGCAAGACGAGCGGCGCGCTCACGGCCTACGCGCGGGATCCCAACCCCGCCACCTGCCTGCTCCTGCTCGCCGACGAACCGCTCGCGGCCTCGCGCGAGCGCCGCGCCGATCACTGGCTGCTGCAGGCCATCCCGGCGGCGGCCACGGTGGCGCTGCCCGCCCGCAAGGAGCGCGCGCTGGAGGAGTGGCTGCGGCAGCGGGCGGCGCTGGAAGGACTCACCATCGACGAGGAGGCGGCGCACCTGCTCGTGCAGTGGGTGGGCGATGACGGCGCGGGCCTCATGGGCGAGGCGCGCAAGGCCGCCCTCGCGGGGGGCAGCGACAACCGCACGGTGGGCGAGCGCGAGGTGAAGGCGGTGGTGGGCGAGCACCGCGTGGCCGACGTCTTCACGCTCACGAACGCGGTGACGGCCGGAGACGTCGGCCTGGCGCTGAAGACGCTCGATCGCCTGCTCACCACCGAGGAGCCCCTGCGGCTGCTCGCGCTCCTCCTCAGCGACGTGCGGATGGTGATGACCGTCGCCGACCTCGCGGCGCAGCACGAGCCGGCCGCCGCCATCGCGCGCACCGTCCGGCGCCCCGCGGGGATCGTGGACGCGATGCTCCGGGCGGTGGCGCGCACGTCCGCCGCCACGCGCCCGGCGCGGCTGCGGCGGTGCTGGGAGGTCGACTGGCGCCTGAAGTCCGGCGGCGCCGCGCACGCAGAGATGGCGGCCCTCGTCGCCGAGCTGTGCGCGGACAGGTGACGCGCCCGCCGTGGCTGGCGCCGGCGGTCACGGGCGTCGTGGTGTGGCTGGTGGTGGCCCTCGCGCCGCTCACGCCGGCGGCCGCGGCGTTGCGGGCAGGGGCCGCCTCGGTGACCGTCGAGGTGCCGGCCGGCACGCCCCTCGCGGGCTATGGCACCCTGGCGCGCCGGCTGTGGCTTCCCGATGTGCTCGGGCGACACCCGCATGCCTTCTGGTTTCGGCCTTCGACGGGCACACGCGATCCCGTCGTCGCGCGCGCGCTCGTCCTCGAATCCGGTCGCGCGCGCCTGGCGTGGGTGACCGTCGACCTCGTGGCGGTGGACGCGGCCTTCACGCGGGATGCCGCGGCGCGGCTCGTCTCGAGCGGCGCGCGGCCCCTCACGCTGATGGTGTCCGCCTCCCATACCCATTCCGGTCCGGGCGCGTTCATCGATTCGGCCGTCATGGGATGGCTCACGCTCGATCGCGCCGACTCCGCCGTACGGGATGCACTGCTGAAGGCGGTCGTCACCGCCGTGCGCCAGGCGGATGCCGCCGCGGCTCCGGCCACGATGGCTGTCGCCTCCGTGACGGCGCCGCCGGTCGTCCGGAGCCGGTTCGCCCGCCGCCTCGACCACGAGGTGATCGTGCTGAAGATCGCCACGCCCGCCGGCGCGCCCGTGGCCGTCGTGTGGAACTTCGCCATCCACAACACCATGCTCAGCGCGAGCAACCTGCAGCTCTCGGGCGACGTCACCGGCGCCGCCTCCGCCGTCCTCGAGCGCGAGCTGGGCGCCCCGGCGCTGTTCGTCAACGGCGCCGTCGGCGACGTGAGCCCCGCGCGGCACGGCGCGGCGGCGATGGGCGAGGTGGGCAAGGCGCTCGCGGCCACCGTGCAGCAGGGCTGGCGCACCGCCGTCGCCGTCGGCGGAGACCGGATGGAGATCCGCACGAAGCGGGTCATGTTCGCGCCGCCGCGCCTGTCCGTGCGCCACTGCGTGGACGGCTGGGCGCCCCGCTTCCTGACCATCCCGCTCGGGGACACGTTCCCGCGGGCGGCCGACCTGCTCGGGATCTCCGTCGGCGGTCTGGCGTGGGTGGGAGTGCCGGGAGAGCTGCAGACGGCCCTCGGCGAGGCGATCAAGAGGGAGGGCCGCGCGCTCTTCGGCCGCGCGTTCGTGGCCGGGCTGTCCAACGACTACCTCGGCTACTTCGTGACGGCCGCCGATTACGACCGCCCCCATTACGTCACCTGCGCGGCCGTGTTCGGCCGTCACGCCGGCGACTGTCTGGCCGAGGCCGCCGTCGGACTGCTCCACAGCCTGCGGGGGCGCGCGCGTCCGGAGCCGGCAGGAGGCGCGCCGTCAGCGTGCGAGGCGGCGGCGGCGCGGTGAGGGAGCGGCGCTACTTCGCGGCGACGAGACGACGGGCGAGCGCGGACTTCTTGCGGGCGGCCGTGTTGCGGTGGATCACGCCTTTGGTGACGGCCTTGTCGAGGGCGCGGATGGCGTCGAGGACCGCCGGGCGCTGCTCGGGACCCTGGGCGCCGCGCGCGCTCTTCATGAGACCGCGGACCTTGGTGCGGACGGTGCGATTGCGCAGGCGGCGGTTCTCGTTCTGGCCGATGCGCTTGATGGCCGACTTCGTGTTTGCCAACGGGGATCTCCTTTGTCTGGCTCGCGCGGTGCGGCGGCGGCGGTGCCGAGCGAAATCATGCCGCAAAGGGCCGGCAATAGCAACGGCCGAGCGCCCATGACGTCCCCGGCGGAGGGAGGCACCGAACGGCAGGTGGTGCGGGCGCTGGGCAGCATCGGCGCCGCCACCCTCGCCAGCCGCATCCTGGGCTTCGTCCGCGATGCCGTGGTGGCGCTCGCCTTCGGGGCGGGGCCGGTCACCGACGCCTTCTTCGTCGCCTTTCGCATCCCCAACATCCTGCGGCGGCTGCTCGCGGAGGGCGCGCTCTCCACGGCGATGGTGCCCGTCTTTTCCGACTATGCGGCCACGCGCCCGCGGGACGAGTTCGTGCGCATGCTGCGAGCGGTGAGCGGGGTGTCGCTGGCGGTGCTCGTGGTCACGGTCGTGCTCGGCGTGATCCTCAGCCCGTGGCTGTTGCGCGCGATCGCGCCCGGGTTCAGCTCGGATCCCGCCCAGGCATCGCTCGCCGTGCTGCTCACGCGGGTGATGTTTCCCTACGTGCTCCTCGTGGGGCTGTCCGCCCTCGTGATGGGCGCGCTCAACGCCCACGGCCGCTTCTTCGCCGCCGCCCTCGGACCCGCGGTCCTCAACCTCGGCATGATCGCCGGCGTCCTCGTGCTCGCCGCGCGTGTGGACCCGGCCATCCTGGCCCTCGCCATCGGCGTCCTCGTGGGCGGCGTCGGTCAGCTCGCGGTGCAGCTGCCCAGCCTGCGGGCGTGCGGGCTGCTCGCGCCGCCGGTGTGGCAGCCGGGCCATCCCGCGGTGAGGCGCGTGGCGCGCCTGCTGCTGCCGGCCGTGTTCGGCCTCGCCGCCGTGCAGGTGATGGTGTTCGTCAACACGCTGCTCGCCTCCCTGCTGCCGTCGGGCTCCATCTCGTATCTCTACTACGCCGACCGCGTGATGGAGTTTCCGCTCGGGATCTTCGGCATCGCGCTCGCGTCGGCGTCGCTGCCGGCGATGTCGAGGCAGGCGGCGGCGGGCGATACGGCGGGGGTGGCGGCGACGCTGGGCTTCGCTCTCCGGCTGTCCGTCTTCGTCTCGCTGCCGGCCACGGTGGGGCTCGTCATCCTCAGCGAGCCCATCATCCGGGTCCTCTTCGAGCGTGGGCTCTTCACCGCCGCCGATACGGCCGCCACCGCGCACGCCCTCGTCTGGTACTCGGTGGGACTCACGGGCTTTGCCGGCTCCCGCATCGTGGCGCAGGCCTTCTACGCCGTGGGGCAGCCGGGGACGGCGGTCAGGCTCGGCATCATGGCGATCGCGGTCAATGCCGTGAGCGCGCTCGTGCTGATGACCCCCATGGCCCACGCCGGCCTCGCCCTCGCCTCCTCCATCGGCACCTTCGCGAACCTCGCCGGCCTCGTGTGGGTCGCGCGACGGCGCTTCGGCCCCATCGGCGGCCGCACGCTCGCCGTCTCCACCGCACGGGTCCTGGTCGCCTGCCTCCCGCTCGCCGCCTGGTGCCTCCTGGCCCGCTGGCTCATCCCGGCCGGTGGCGGGCCGGCCGTGACGGCCGGGTGGGTGGCGGCGGCCGTGACGGGCGGCACCGTGCTCTATATCGCGGTGAGCGGGGCCGTGGGGTCGCCCGAGCACGCGGTGCTGTCGCGCGCCTTGCCGTGGCGGAGGTCGCGTTGATATAATCCGTCGTGCACTCAGTTTTTCCTCCCCCACTGCAGCGCCGGCCTTGATGGAGCCGGTGGCCGAGTATCTCGGGGCCCTGCAGGCGGAGCGGGGGGCGTCCCGGAATACTCTCGCCGCCTACCGGCGCGACCTGCGCGACTTCCACGGCTTCCTCGGCGCCCGGCGCGCCCTGTCCGAGATCGGCCCCGACGAGATCGTCGCCTACGTGGAGCGCCTGCGGCAGCGCGGTCTCAAGCCCGCCAGCGTGGCGCGCCGCCTGTCCGCGCTGCGCGGCTTCTACCGGCACCTCGTGCGCGAGGGGGGGCTCCGGCGCGATCCCACCGAGCACGTCGACCGTCCGCGCGCGGCGCGCCCGCTGCCCAAAGCCCTGTCGAAGCGCGACGCGCTCGCCCTCGTCGAAGGCGCCGATCTGTCGCATCCCCGCGGCGTGCGCGACCGTGCCCTGCTCGAGCTGCTCTACGCCACGGGCATGCGCGCCTCGGAGTGCCTCACGCTCCGGCTGGACGATCTCAACCTCACCGCCGGCTACGTGGTGTGCACGGGCAAGGGCAACAAGCAGCGGCTGGTGCCGGTGGGCGCGGAGGCGCTGGCGCGCGTGCGCGTCTACCTGCGCGACGTGCGGCCGCTGCACGCGCGGCGGCGCGACGCGGGCCGCCTCTTCCTCAACCCGCGGGGCGGCACCCTGTCGCGCCAGTCGCTGTGGGGCATCGTGCGGCGCGCCGCCGCCACCGCCGGCATTCGCACGCGGGTGTCACCGCACGTGCTGCGCCATTCGTTCGCCAGCCACCTGCTCGAGGGCGGCGCCGATCTCCGCTCCGTCCAGGTGATGCTCGGGCACGCGGACATCGGGACCACCCAGATCTACACCCACCTGCCGACAGCGGCCCTGCGCCGCATGTACGAGCGCTTCCACCCGAGGGCGTGAGCGTGGCCAGGCGCGCCCACGCGTACCCGCAGGTGACGGTCGCCGCCGCCGAGCTCGTGGACACGGCCGTGGTCACGGCGCCCGCCGGAATCACCGCCGCCGACGCCGTGCGCGTGGCGCGCACGCGCGAGGCGGGCGTGGTCGCCTGCGGGGACGGCGGCTATGCGCTGCGCGAGGACCTCGCGCGCGCGGTCGCGCTCGGGCTCGGCGAGCTGCCCGCCCGCGCTCTCACGCGGCCGCTGCCGGTGGTCGCGCGCCAGGCGCCGGAGCTGGACGTGCGGCGGCGGCTGGCGGAGGGCGCCACCGCCGTGATCGTGACCGACGGCCGCACGGCGCTGGGCGCGGTGGCGCGCGCGCCGCGGCCGCGCGCGGTGTCCCTCGCCGCGCACCTCGCGCGGACGGTGGAGCCCGCGAGCCTGACGCTCCTGGCCGCGGCGGGCCGGCACGCGGAGGCGGTGGGCGCGCGCGCCTTCGTGGCCGGAGGCATCGTGCGTGACGCCTGGCGGGCGCGCGCGGCCTCCGCCCACGACCTCGACGTCGTCGTCGAGGGCGACGGCCTCGCCGTCGCGCGCGCGCTCGCGAGCGAGCTCGGGGGCGCCCTCGTGGAGCACGAGCGCTTTCTCACCGCCTCGGTCACCACCCCCGGCGGCGTGCGGATCGACGTCGTCACCGCGCGCTCGGAGCGATACGAGAGCCCGGGCGCCCTGCCGCGCGTGATGCCGGCGACGATCGAGCAGGACCTGCGGCGGCGGGATTTCGCGGTGAACGCCATGGCGGCGGCGCTCGGCGGTGAGTGGCCGCTGCTCGACCCCCTCGGCGGCATTCGCGATCTGTCGCGGCACCGGCTGCGCGTGCTGCATCCGCTGTCGTTCGTGGAAGACCCCACGCGCCTGCTGCGCGCCGCCCGCTACGCCGCGCGGCTCGACTTCGCGATGGACGCCTGGACCACGCAGTGCCAGGCGCTCGCCGTCGAGCTGGCGCCGTATCCGGCGCTCTCCGGGCATCGCGTGGCCGCGGAGCTCGAGCGGCTCGTGGCGGATGCGCGGCCGGCGCTCGCCCTGGCCCGGCTGGGCCGCGCCGGCGTCCTTCGCATCGTCGACGCCCGCTACCGCTTCACGCGCGGGACCGCGCGTGCCGTCGGCGCCCTCGACGACACCGTGGTGTGGGCCGCCGCCCACGGCCTCGGCGTCCCCGCCTTCCCCCTCGCGCTCCTCGCCCTCGTCGCCGACCAGCCCCCCCGCGTCGCCACCGCCTTCCTCGACCGCCTCGCCATACGAGGTGAACCCCTCGCACGCCTGCTGCGCGCGCTCGGAAGCGAAGACAGCGGCCTTCCGTCCGCGGCCCCAAACGCCCGGACCACGCCCGGTCGGAGGGCGGCGACCACCCGCGGCACGACGCCGCTCGCGCTCGCCGCCCGGTACCTGGCGGGGGACGCCGCCGTGCGCGCGAGGCTCGACGCCGAGGTGGCGGCGAGGCGGGCGGAGCAGGGCGAGCTGCGGGGCGACGAGCTGATGGGGCTGGGCGTCCCGAGCGGGCCGGCGGTGGGCGCCGTCCTCGGCGAGATCCGCGCGCGCCGCCGGCGGGGGGAAATCGCGGATCGGGCGGCGGAAATCGATTATGTTCGTGCATGGGTGAGCGAGCGGCACACCGACGACGAAAGAGAGGGATGACTTGGCCCCGAAATACATCTTCGTGACCGGCGGCGTCGTGTCCTCGCTCGGCAAAGGGCTGGCGGCGGCGTCCATCGGCTCCCTGCTGGAGGCGCGGGGGTTCCGCGTCGCGTTGCAGAAGATGGATCCCTACATCAACGTCGACGCGGGCACGATGAGCCCGTACCAGCACGGCGAGGTCTTCGTCACCGACGACGGCGGCGAGACCGACCTCGACCTCGGCCACTACGAGCGCTTCACCTCGGCGCGGGTGACGCGCGACCACAACGTCACCACCGGCAAGGTGTACTTCTCGGTCATCCAGAAAGAGCGGCGCGGAGACTATCTCGGCCGCACCGTGCAGGTGATCCCGCACATCACCGACGAGATCAAGGCGTCGATCCGCCGGGTGGCCCGCGATACCGACGTGCTCATCGTCGAGATCGGCGGCACCGTGGGCGACATCGAGAGCCTGCCCTTCCTGGAGGCGATCCGCCAGATGAAGAAGGACGTCGGCAAGGAGAACGTCCTCTACGTGCACCTCACGCTGGTCCCGTACATGCAGGCCGCCTCCGAGCTCAAGACGAAGGCCACCCAGCACTCGGTGAAGGAGCTGCGCGCGATCGGCATCCAGCCCGAGATCCTCCTCTGCCGCACCGACCGCTACCTGCCCCCCGGGATCAAGTCGAAGATCGCGCTCTTCTGCGACGTCGACGAGGAGGCCGTCATCACCGCCAAGGACGTCGACAGCATCTACGAGGTGCCGCTCGTCTTCCACCGGGAAGGGCTGGACGCCATCGTCGTCAAGAACCTCGGCCTCGAGCCGCGGCCCATCGACCTTTCCCGCTGGGAGGAAGTGGTGCGGCGGGTGAAGGCGCCCAAGGCCGTCACCCGCATCGCGGTGGTGGGCAAGTACATCGATCTCAAGGACTCCTACAAGAGCCTGTCCGAGGCGCTCGCGCACGGGGGGATCGCCAACGAGGCCAAGGTCGACGTGCAGTGGGTGGACGCCGAGCACATCGAGCGCGACGGCGCCGCCGCCCACTTCGCGGGCGTGGACGGCATCCTCGTCCCCGGCGGCTTCGGCGACCGCGGCGTCGAGGGCAAGATCGACGCCGTGCGCTACGCCCGTGAGCAGAAGCTGCCCTTCTTCGGCATCTGCCTCGGGATGCAGTGCGCGGTCATCGAGTACGCGCGCCACGTGTGCGGCCTCACCGGCGCCAACTCGTCCGAGTTCGCGCCCGACACCCCGCACGCGGTGATCGATCTCCTTCCCGAGCAGCGCACGGTGAACGACAAGGGCGGCACCATGCGCCTGGGCCTCTACCCGATCCTCCTCACGGAAGGCTCGCGCGTGTCCCGGCTGTACGGGCAGGGGATCATCCAGGAGCGCCACCGCCACCGCTACGAGGTGAACAACGAGTACCTCGCGAAGCTCGAGAAGAACGGCCTGCGGGTGTCGGGCCTGTGGGCGGAGAAGCAGCTCGTGGAGATCATCGAGCTCGCCGACCATCCGTATTTCGTGGCGGGCCAGTTCCATCCCGAGTTCCGCTCGCGCCCCTGGGAGCCCCACCCACTGTTCGCCGGCTTCATCGAAGCCTGCCTGGAGTACGCGAGATCCCGCTAGGGACCACGCGCGAGGTCCGGATCGGCCCCGTGACCGTCGGCGGCGGGCGGCCGCTCGTGCTCATCGGCGGTCCGTGCGCGATCGAGAGTGAGAAGCATGCGCTGATGACGGCCGAGCGCCTGGCCGCCATCGCCGCCGCGCACCGCGTGCCCTTCATCTACAAGTCGTCCTACGACAAGGCCAACCGCTCCTCGGCGCACGCCTACCGCGGCCCCGGCCTCACCGAAGGGCTGCGCATCCTGAAAAAGGTGGCGGCGACGGTGGGGGTGCCCGTGCTCTCCGACGTGCACGACGTGTCGGAGGTGGGGCCGGCCGCCGAGGTGCTCGACGTGCTCCAGATTCCCGCCTTCCTCTGCCGGCAGACGGATCTGCTCGTGGCCGCCGCGCGCACGGGCAAGCCCGTGAACGTCAAGAAGGGCCAGTTCCTCGCCGCCGCCGACATGAAGCACGTGGCGGACAAGATCACCTCCGCCGGCAACGACGCCGTGCTCCTCACCGAGCGCGGCACCTCGTTCGGCTATCACAACCTCGTCGTCGACATGCGCGGGCTGGCCGACATGCGCGCGCTCGGGTTCCCGGTCGTCTTCGACGCCACGCACTCCGTGCAGCTGCCGGGGGGCATGGGCGACCGCTCGGGGGGCGAGCGCCGGTACGTGCCCGCGCTGGCGCGGGCGGCGGTGGCGGTGGGCATCGACGCCCTCTTCATGGAGATGCACGAGGATCCCGACCGCACGCTGCCCGACGGGCGGCCGCTGTCCGACGGCCCGAACATGCTGCGGATCGACGACCTCCCGCGGCTGCTGGACGCGCTCGCCGCCATCGACGGAGCCCTGCGCGCGTGACGGCGGGCGGCCCCGAGCGGCGGCGCGAGGTGCGCGCCATCGCCGAGCGCGTGCTGCGGCTCGAGGCGGCCGCCATCCTCGGGCTCATCCCGAAGATGGACGAGCGCTTCGACCAGGCCATCGACCTCCTCCGCGGGTGCGCGGGACGCATCATCGTCACCGGCATCGGGAAATCCGGCCTCATCGGGCGCAAGATCGCCGCCACCCTGGCGTCCACGGGCAGTCCGGCGTATTTCCTGCACCCCGCGGAGGGCGTCCACGGCGATCTCGGCATGCTCGCGCGCGGCGACGTCGTGCTCGCGCTGTCGAACTCGGGCGAGACGGACGAGGTGCTCGCCATCCTGCCCCCGCTCAAGCGTCTCGGCGTGCGCATCGTGCTGCTCACGGGCAAGCCGCAGTCGACGCTCGCGCGCCAGTGCGACGTGGTGCTCGACGTGGGCGCGCCGGAAGAGGCGTGCCCCATGAACCTGGCGCCCACCTCGTCCACGACCGCCGCCCTCGCCGCCGGCGACGCGCTCGCCATGGCGCTGCTGGAGCTGCGCGGCCTGCGGCCGGAAGACTACGCCGCGCTGCATCCCCGCGGCACGCTCGGGTGGCGGGCGCTCTTCCGGGTCGCCGACCTCATGCACACGGGAGAGGCGGTGCCGGTGGTGGGGCGGCAGGCCGGCCTCAGGGACGTCGTGGCCGAGATGACGCGCAAGCGCTTCGGCATGACCACCGTCGTGGACGAGGTGGGGCGTCTGGCCGGCATCATCACGGACGGCGACCTCCGCCGCCTCCATCTGCGCGACGTCGCGCTCGACGCCCTGTGTGCGGGCGAGATCGCCTCGCGGGAGCCGAAAGTCATCGCCGCCGACGACCTCGCCGCCAAGGCCATCGAGGTGATGGAGGCGTGGGCCATCACGAGCCTCGTCATCGTCGACACGGCCGGTCGTCCCGCCGGCATCGTGCATCTCCACGACATCCTCCGCGCGAAGATCGTGTAGCGCGCAGGGCGGGTTTCCTTCGCGGTGCGTTCGAGGCCGTGATAGGCTGGTACCGAAATTGCACATGCGCAACTTAGCCAGAGGCATTCTTGCCATCGTCGCCCTCTTCGTCGTGCTCGTGGCGGGCACGCTGATCGCCAAGAGCCGGGCGACCCGGCTCGAGCCGGTCGACGCCTTACCGTCCAGCACGGCCGATCTGCAGATCAAGGAAGTCGACCTCGAGGAAGAGACACGGGGCGTGCGATGGCGGCTGAAAGCGGAGCAGGCGCTGATGTACGAAAAAACAGGGCAGACGAAGCTGCGGAACCTTGCCGTGCAGGTGCACGAGAAGGACCGGTCGTGGACGATCGTGGGTGAGGAGGGCGACCTGTACCAGAAGACGAAGAACGTGGAGATCCGCGGCGGTGTCGTCCTCACCTCGAGCGACGGCATGAGGCTGGAGACGACCGTGATGCGCTGGGACTCCGCCGACAAGCTGATGTGGACGGATGCCCCCGTCACCCTCTCCCGCGACGGCTCCGTGGTGAAGGGGAGCGGCCTGAAGGTGCGCATGGACGACGAGGTGACGACCGTCACCGGCCGCGTGCACGCCACCTTCGTGCCGAGGGCGCGCCCATGACGCGCGCCGTCGCGTGTGCCGCGGCCCTCGCGCTCGCCGCCGTCGCCGTCACCGCCTCCGCGCAGGCCCCGAGCGCGCCGTCGCCCGCCGCCAAGCCGCCTGCCGCCAAGGCCAAGGCCAAGGACGATCGCGTGCCCGTCACGGTGGATTCGGACAAGATGGAGCGCTTCGGCAAGGAAAGCCTCGTCGTCTTCTCGGGCAACGTGGTGGCCCGCCAGAACAACTCCGTGCAGTACGCCGACCGCATGGAGGTCTATCTCGACGAGAAGGGCGACAAGATATTGCGGATCGTCTCCACCGGCAGCGTGCGCATCATCACGCACGACTGCCGCACGGGCACCGCGCGCCGCGCGGAGTACACCGACCTCGACCAGCGCATGGTCCTCACGGGCAACGCGCGCGTGTGGCAGGACGACAACGTGGTGAGCGGCGAGAGCATCACGATCTTCCTGTCGCAGGACCGGTCGCTCGTGCAGGGCGGCACGCAGGAGCGGGTGAAGGCGGTGTTCTATCCCAAGGACGACCAGAAGGACGGCCCGTCCGCCCCCAAAACGCCGGCTGCTCCCTGCACCAACTGACGCCATGGAAGGGCTGGTCGCGCAGGGTCTGCAGAAGTGGTTCAAGAGCCGCAAGGTCGTCGACAACGTCTCGCTCGACATCCAGCGCGGCGAGGTGGTCGGCCTCCTCGGCCCCAACGGCGCCGGCAAGACGACGTCCTTCTACATGATGGTGGGCCTGCTGCCCACGCAGGGCGGCCGCATCTTCCTCGAGGGCCAGGAGATCACGTCCCTGCCGATGTACCAGCGCTGCCGGCTCGGCGTCGGCTACCTGCCGCAGGAGTCGTCGGTCTTCCGCAAGCTCACGGTGGAGGAGAACCTGCTCGCCATCCTCGAGACGCAGGATCTGTCCGGCGGCCAGCGCCGCGCGCGCGCGCGCGAGCTCCTGGCGGAGCTGGATCTCACCGCGCTCGCGCCGTACCCGGCCTACACCCTGTCCGGCGGCGAGCGGCGGCGGCTGGAGATCACCCGCGCGCTGGTCACCAATCCGCAGTACCTGCTGCTCGACGAGCCCTTCACGGGCATCGACCCCATCGCCATCGGCGACATCCAGGAGATCGTGGGACGCCTGCGCGAGCGGGGGATCGGCATCCTCATCACGGACCACAACGTGCGGGAGACGCTGGCCATCACGGATCGCGCCTACATCCTGTACGACGGCAAGATCCTCGTCTCGGGGACCGCGCACGAGATCGCCAATAATCCGATCGCCCGCGAGATCTACCTGGGCGAGAAGTTCGCCCTGTAGTCCGGGCAAGGTAAAGAGCCATGGCAATGGAAACGCGACTGTCGCTGCGGCAGAGCCAGCGGGTGGTGATGACCCCGCTCCTGCAGCAGGCCATCCAGCTCCTGCAGCTGTCCACGCTGGAGCTGCAGGAAGTGGTGCAGAAAGAATTGCTCGAAAATCCTCTGCTGGAGGAGATGGCGCCCGAGACCAGCGACGCGCCCGACGGCCAGGCCGCCCCCGACGTGCCCACGGTGGCCGCCCCCGAGCCGCTGGCGGCGGAGCCCCCGCCCAGCGAGCGCCAGACGGACGACCTGCCCTTCGACCTCAACGCGGTCATGTTCGACGACCACGAGGAGCGCTCGCTGGTGGCGCAGGAGGACCGCGAGGACCTGCCCTTCGAGAACATGGTGCGCTCGGTCTCGTCGCTCTCGGACCACCTCGACGAGCAGTTGCGCTTCGGCACCGAGGATCCCGTCCTGCGCAAGATCGGCAACGAGATCATCGGCAACATCGACGAGGACGGCTACCTGCGCGCCGACCTCAACGAGATCGCCACCCGGTGCTCGGTCACCGTGGAGGAGGCGCAGCGCGCGCTCACGCTCGTACAGTCCTTCGACCCCCCCGGCGTGGCCGCGCGCACCATCCAGGAGTGCCTGCTCATCCAGCTCAAGGTCGATCCCAACCCGGACCCGGTGTCGGTGGAGATCGTCGAGGATCACTTCGAGGACCTCAGCCGCCGCCGGTATCCCGACATTGCACGCGCGCTCAAGCTGCCCCTCGACCGGGTGATGGAGTCGGTGGAAGAGATCATGGGCCTGGAGCCCAAGCCCGGCCGGCGCTTCGGCGGCGCCGACTCCCGCTACATCGTGCCGGACGTGGTCGTGCACAAGATGGGCAACGAGTACGTGGTGGTGCTGAACGAGGACGGCATCCCGCGCCTGCGCGTGAACTCGCTCTACCGCTCGCTCCTCCGCTCGTCGGGCGACGAGGCGCGCCAGTACGTCGAGCAGAAGCTGCGCTCGGCGGTGTGGCTCATCAAGTCCGTGGACCAGCGGCAGCGCACCCTGCGCCGGGTCACCCAGTCCATCGTGAAGTTTCAGAAGGAGTTCCTCGACAAGGGGCTGCCCTACCTGCGGCCGCTGTCGCTGCGCGACGTGGGCGAGGACATCGGCATGCACGAGTCGACCATCAGCCGCGTCACCACCAACAAGTACGTGGAGACGCCGCAGGGACTCTTCGAGCTCAAGTACTTCTTCCACAGCGGCATCGCCTCCGGCGACGGCGAGATGGTGTCGTCGGTGTCGGTGAAGAAGATGATCCAGGATCTCCTCGCCAACGAGGACCCCTCCAAGCCGCTCTCGGACCAGGAGGTGGCGCTCATCCTCAAGGGACGCGCGCTCACCATCGCGCGGCGGACGGTGGCGAAGTACCGGGAGGAGCTCGGCATCCTGCCCTCCCACCAGCGCCGGCTCGCGCCCCGGCGCCGGTGAGGCGGTAACCGGCCCGCGTCGCCATGCCGTCGCCCGTCTCCTTCGTCGTCATCACCGGCCTCAGCGGGGCCGGGAAGAGCTACGCCATCAAGTGCTTCGAGGACATGGGCTTCTTCTGCGTGGATAACCTGCCCACCACGCTCATGCCCACCTTCGCCGACCTCATCGCGCGCTCCTCGCAGAAGATCCACCGCGTCGCCCTCGGCGTGGACGTGCGCGAAGGCGAGTACCTGTTCCACCTGCTGGAGGCGCTCGGCGAGCTGCGCAAGCGGGGCCATCCCGTGGAAGTCCTCTTCCTCGAGGCGAGCGAGGAGGCGCTGGTGCGCCGCTACTCGGAGACACGGCGTCGCCATCCGATGGCGCCCGACGGCAACGTGCTCGACGGCATTCGCAGCGAGCGCAAGGCCATGTCGCACATGCGCGAGGTGGCCGACCGCATCGTCGACACCTCCGGGCTCACCGTGCACCAGTTCAAGGACCTGCTCATCGAGGCGTACGTCAACCCGAAGTCGCGGCCCGGCCTCGCGGTGACGCTGGTCTCCTTCGGCTTCAAGCACGGCGTGCCCTTCGACGCCGACCTCGTCTTCGACGTGCGGTTCCTGCCCAACCCGCACTTCGTGGAGGGGCTGCGCGCGCTGGACGGCCGCGACGAGCCCGTGCGCGAGTTCGTCTTCAAGCACGAGGAGAGCCGCGAGCTGCAGCGCCGCCTCGAGGAGTTCCTCGGCTTCGTGCTCCCCGCGTACCAGCGGGAGGGCAAGGCCTACCTGACCGTCGGCATCGGATGCACGGGCGGCCGCCATCGCTCCGTCGCGCTCGTGGAGGCGCTCCGGCCCTTCATCGAGGGCAAGGGCTTCGCCTCCACCCTCGTGCACCGGGACCTCGACCGGGAGTAGCGCCGGCGTGCCGTGACCCGCAATCCCCTCGCGTTCTGCTTCGGCGTTCACAACCACCAGCCCTTCGGCAACTTCGACTCCGTGCTCGCGGAGACGACGGCGCGCGCGTACCGGCCGCTGCTCGAGCGCGTGCAGGCGCGGCCGGAGGTGCGGCTCACCGTGCACTGCACGGGCAGCCTGCTGCTGTGGCTGCGTGAGCACGCCCGCGCCACCTTCGATCTGCTGGGCACGGTGGTGGCGGCGGGCCAGGTGGAGCTGCTCACGGGCGGCTTCTACGAGCCGATCCTCGCCATCCTGCCCGACGCCGACAAGCGCGGGCAGATCGAGCGGCTCACCGCCTTCCTGCACACGGAGTTCGGCGTGCGCCCGCGCGGCATGTGGCTGGCCGAGCGCGTGTGGGAGCCGCACCTGCCGCGCGCGCTGCGCGAGGCGGGCGTGGAGTACGTGCTCCTCGACGACAGCCACTTCGCGCTCGCGGGACTCGACCCGGAGGCGCTCGGCGGCTACTACGTGACCGAAGAGCAGGGGACGACCCTGGCCGTCTTTCCCATCAGCCAGCGGCTGCGCTATCTCATCCCCTTCGCGGACGTCGGCAAGACGATCGAGTACCTGGACTCCCGCCGCGATGCGGGCGTGCTCACCGTCGTCGACGACGGCGAGAAGTTCGGCGCGTGGCCGGGCACGTACGAGCACGTGTACGGGCAGGGCTGGCTCGACACCTTCTTCGACCGTGTCCTCGGCACGCCGTGGCTGCGGATGACGACCTTCTCGGAGGTGCGGGACCGGCTGCCGTCGGCCGGGCGCGTGTACCTGCCCACCGCGTCGTACCAGGAGATGGGGGACTGGTCGCTGCCGGCGGAGGCGGGACGGGCGCTGGAGGCGGTGAGGCGCGAGCTCGGTCCCGTCGAGGGCGGCGCCCGGATCACGGCGCTGCTGCGCGGCGGCTTCTGGCGCGCGTTTCTCGTCAAGTATCCCGAGGTCGCCGACATGTACTGGAAGATGCTGCGCCTGTCGCGGGCCATCGACGACGGCCTCACGGCGCAGCCCGGCGCCCCCGGGCTCGTGGCCGCCCGCGAGGCGCTGTGGCGCGGGCAGGCCAACGATGCGTACTGGCACGGCGTCTTCGGCGGCTGCTACCTGCCGCATCTGCGCCGCGCGGTGAAGTCCTCGCTGCTCGATGCCGAGCAGCGGCTCGACGCGGGCGCCCCCGCCATCACCACGGCCACGGCGCGTGTCGGCGATGCCAACGGCGACGGCCGCGACGAGATCCTCGTGCGGACGGCCGCGCTGACGCTCACGATCGATCCCGCGCTCGGCGGCGCGCTCACCGAGCTGGCGTTCCGGCCGTGCACGCTCGACCTCGCGGACGTGATGACGCGCCGCCCGGAGGCCTACCACGACCAGGTGCGCCGCCGCCGTTCGGCGGCGGAGGAGGGCGCGCACACCATCCACGACGCCCATGCCTCGAAGGAGGCCGGGCTCGACACCCTGCTCGCCTACGACACGTGCCGCCGGGCCTGCCTGCTCGACGGTTTCCTTCCCGGGGGGACCGCGCTCGACGCCGTGGCGCCGTGGCCCGGCGGTCACGTCCCCACCGCCCGGCCGCGCTTCGACGTCAGCGAGGGGGCGGGCGGCGTGGTGATCGCCTTCGCCGCCGCCGGCGGCGTGACCAAGCGCGTCGTGGCCCGCGGCGCCAGCGTGCGCGCCGAGTATCGTCTGGAGGCGGCGGCGGAGGCGGACTTCGCCGTGCAGTGGAACCTGGCCTTCACCGGAGGCGATGCGCCCGGCCGCTACCTGTCGCTGCCCGGGCGGCCGTCGCTGGGCAGCCGCGGACGCACCGGCGCGGTGCGGGAGGTCACGCTGACCGACGAGTGGATCGGCGTGGAGGCCCGCCTGACGTGGAGCGATGGTGGAGAGATCGCGTGGGGCCCGGTGGAGACCGTCTCGGTGTCGGAGACCGGCTTCGAGCGCATCTACCAGGGGATCGCCCTGCTCATCGCGTGGCCGCGGCCCACCCGGGCGGGGGGCGAGGTGTGGACGGAGCTCACGGTGGCCGGGCGGTGATCCTCGACGACGCGCGCCGCCTGGGCGAGGTCGATCCCTTCGATACGCGCGGCGTCCTGGCGGACTTTCCCCGCCAGTGTCGTGCGGCCCGCGCCTTGCGCCCCACGCCGGCGGGGCCGCGGGAGCGGCCACGGGTCATCGTGGTGGCGGGGATGGGGGGGTCGGCCGCGGGAGGCGACCTGCTCGCCACCTGCGCCGCCGACACCCTCGACGTGCCCGTGCTCGTGCACCGTGGCTATGCGCTGCCCGCGGCCGCCCACGGCCCGCACGCGCTCGTGCTCGCCTCGTCGTACTCGGGGGATACGGAAGAGGTGCTGTCCGCCGTGGAGGCGGCCGTGTCCCGAAAGGTCGCGGTGGTCGCGCTCACCGCGGGCGGCCGTCTCGGCGCGCTCGCCGAGCGCCACCGCCTGCCGCGCGTCACGCTGCCCGCGGGGCTCATGCCGCGCATGGCGCTCGGCTATCTCTTCCTGCCCACGCTGGGCGTGCTGGCGGCGTGCGGCGCCACGGTGGCGGACGACGCCGACGTCGACGAGGCCCTCGACGTCCTCGAGGCGCTGGCCGCGGAGCTGGCGCCCGCGCGCCCGGCCGCCTCGAACGAGGCCAAGCGACTGGCGCTGGCCATCGGTGACCGCCTGCCCGCCGTCTACGGCGGCCCCGTGACGGCCTCCGTCGCGTACCGCTGGAAGACGGACCTGGAAGAGAACGCCAAGACGTTCGCCCTCGCGGGCGCCGTGCCGGAGATGAACCACAACGAGATCGAGGCGTGGAGGCCGCCGGAGGCCGCGCGCCTGCACGCGGTGCTGCTGCGCGAGGACGGCGAGCCCGCGGAGATCGCGCGGCGCTTCTCGCTCCTGCGCGACATGATCGGGCCCGCCGCCGGCGGCGTGAGCGAGACGCGGGCGCGCGGCCGCGCGCGGCTCACGCGGCTGCTGTCGCTTGCGTACCTGGGGCAGTGGACCAGCTACTACCTCGCGCTCCTGCGGGGAGTCGACCCCTGGACGGTGCCGCGTTTGGACGAGCTGAAGCGGCGCCTGCGCTCGCCGGCCTCGTCTTGAGGCTGCGCGAGCGGCCGTGTTACAGTGACGCCGACTTTACAGTGGAGGATGCCGATGGCGCGGGATGAGTATCTGTTCACGTCGGAGTCGGTGACCGAAGGGCACCCCGACAAGATCGCGGACCAGATTTCCGACGCGGTGCTGGACGCGGTCATCACGCAGGATCCGACGGGCCGGGTGGCGTGCGAGACGCTCCTGACCACGGGCCTCGTGGTGGTGGCGGGCGAGATCACCACCAACTGTTACGTGGACATCCCGCGGGTCGTGCGCCAGACCATCAAGGAGATCGGCTACACGCGGGCCAAGTTCGGGTTCGACTACGAGACGTGCGGCGTCATCGCCGCCATCGACGAGCAGTCGTCCGACATCGCCATGGGCGTGGATGCCCTCGGCGCCGGCGACCAGGGGCTGATGTTCGGCTACGCGTGCACGGAGACGGACGAGCTCATGCCGCTGCCGATCATGCTCGCCCACAAGCTGGTGCAGCGGCTCACGGAGCGGCGGAAGTCCCGCGCCCTCGACTACCTGCGCCCGGACGGCAAGTCCCAGGTCAGCATCAAGTACGTGGACGGCAAGCCGAAGTCCGTGGAGACGGTGGTCATCTCCACCCAGCACGCGCACGACACGACGACGGAGCAGCTCCGCCGCGACATCATCGAGCAGGTCATTCTGCCCACGATCCCCGCGCACCTCATCGACGCCACGCGATGCACCTTCCACGTGAACCCGACGGGCCGCTTCGTGACGGGCGGTCCCATGGGCGACACGGGCCTCACCGGGCGCAAGATCATCGTCGACACGTACGGCGGCTCGTGCCCGCACGGCGGCGGCGCCTTCTCGGGCAAGGATCCGACGAAGGTGGACCGTTCGGCGTGCTACATGGCGCGCTACGTCGCCAAGAATCTCGTGGCGGCGGGCCTCGCCGAGCGCGTCCAGCTCCAGGTGGCGTACGCGATCGGCGTGGCGGAGCCGGTGTCCATCATGGTGGAGAGCTTCGGCACCGGCAAGGTGCCCAACGCGACCATGGAAACGCTCGTGCGGCGGCACTTCGACTTCACGCCCGCGGGCATCATCAAGAGCCTGAACCTCAGGCGCCCCATCTACCGCCAGACGGCCGCGTACGGGCACTTCGGCCGCTCGGGGCCCGACTTCACGTGGGAGCGCACGGACAGGGTGAAGGACCTGCGCGACGACGCCAAGGTGTAAGCCGCCGACCTGCGCATCCGACTGACTTCAGTGACGGCGCCGGCTCCGTGCCGGCGCCGCGCTGTGCCGCCCCCGATCAGGAAAGGACGATACATGGTCGACCACGACGTCAAGAACATCGCCCTCGCCGCCGAAGGCCGCCTCAAGATCGAATGGGCGGAGCAGTCGATGCCGGTCCTGCGGCAGGTGCGCGAGCGCTTCGCCAAGGAGCAGCCGCTCAAGGGCATCCGCCTCGGCGCCTGCCTGCACGTCACCACGGAGACGGCCGTGCTCATGCTCACGCTGAAAGCGGGCGGGGCCCAGGTGAGCCTGTGCGCGTCCAACCCGCTCTCCACCCAGGACGACACCGCCGCCGCGCTCGTGAAGGAATACGAGATCCCCGTCTACGCCCACAAGGGGGAGGACAACGCGCGCTACTACCGCCATCTGGAGGCGGTCCTCAAGACCCGGCCCCAGATCACCATGGACGACGGGGCCGACCTCATCTCGCAGCTTCACGGCGAGAACAACGCGGGCACGGACCTCGTCACCGACGTCATCGGCGGCACGGAGGAGACGACGACGGGCGTCATCCGCCTGCGCGCAATGGAGAAGGAGGGCGTCCTCGCCTTTCCCGTGATCGCGGTCAACGACGCCGACACCAAGCATCTCTTCGACAATCGCTACGGCACCGGGCAGTCCACCATCGACGGCATCCTGCGCGCCACCAACATCCTGCTCGCGGGCCGCACGGTGGTGGTGGCCGGCTACGGCATGTGCGGTCGCGGCGTGGCCTCGCGCGCCAAGGGCATGGGGGCCCACGTCATCGTGACCGAGGTGGAGCCGATGCGGGCGCTGGAGGCGGTGATGGACGGCTTTCCGGTGATGCCGATGCCGAAGGCGGCCGAGGTGGGCGACGTGTTCATCACGGTCACCGGCAACACCTCCGTCATCCGCACGGAGCATTTCCCGCGCATGAAGGACGGCGCCATCCTGTGCAACTCGGGCCACTTCAACGTCGAGCTCGACCTCGAGGCGCTGGCGGCGATGGCCTCGGGGCGCCGGGCGGTGCGGCCGTTCGTGGAGGAGTTCACCGTGTCCGGCCGGCACCTCTACGTGCTGGGCGAGGGAAGGCTCATCAATCTCGCCGCCGCAGAGGGCCATCCCGCCTCCGTCATGGACATGAGCTTTGCCAACCAGGCGCTCGCGGCGGAGTTCATGGTGAAGAAGGGGCGCACGCTCGAGCACAAGGTGTACGGCGTGCCCCGGGACATCGATCTGGAGATCGCGCGACTCAAGCTCGCCTCGATGGGCGTGCAGATCGACGAGCTCACCGCGCAGCAGGAGTCGTACCTCGCCTCCTGGCGGCACGGCACCTAGGCGGATCGGCCGCCCCGGGCGCGGGATGCGACGGCCTCAGCCGCTGCTGATCCTGATCGTTGTCTTCCTCGCCCTGGGTGTGCTCGCCCAGGTCATCCCCCTCTACACGGACTGGCTGTGGTTCGGCGAGGTGGGGTACACCCAGGTCTTCTTCACCACGCTCGCACTGCGCGGCTGGCTCTTCGCGGCGGTGATGATCGGTGTGCTCGTCTTCCTGTACGCCAACCTCACCTTCGCCGCGCGCACGGCGGCGCCGGACGTGATCTGGGAGCTCGAGGACCAGCTCGGCCTGCCGGGGCGCGTCGTGATCGAGCCGCTGATCCGCCGCTTCCTGCCCGTGGTCCTGACCCTCATCGCCCTCGTCTCGGGCCTGCGGGGCAGCGCACAGTGGGAGACCGTGCTTCGGTACTCCAACGCGACGCCCTTCGACGCCCCCGATCCCGTCTTCGGCTACGACATCTCGTTCTTCGTGTTCGTGGTCCCGCTGTGGCGCCTGGTGCACGGCTGGGCCACCGCCCTCGTGACCGCCACCATGGTGCTCACCCTCCTCGTGTACGTGCTGCAGCGCAGCCTCGTCCTCACCACGCGCGGCCCGCGCCTGGCCGCGGGCGCGCGCACGCATCTGCTGGCGCTGGCGGCGCTGCTGCTCGCCCTCAAGGCCATCGGCTTCTGGCTCGACCGCCTGGAGATCGTCTTTTCCCCGCGCGGGATCGTCTTCGGCGCGGGCTATGCCGACATCCACGCCACGCTGCCCATGCTGGGCACGCTCGCGGTGCTCTCGGCGCTCTGCGCCGCCGCCTGCGTGATGCAGATGGCGCGGCCGGGGCTCCGGCTGGTGGCGGGCGGCGTGGGCGCGCTCGCCGTGGTGTGGGTGCTCGGTCTCGTGATGTACCCCGCGCTGCTGCAGCGCTTCCGCGTGGCGCCCAACGAGCTGGCGGCGGAGCGCCCGTTCATCGAGCACAACATCCGGATGACGCGCCAGGCCTACAACCTGCACCGCATCGAGGAAAAGGAGTTCCCCGCCGACGAGGCCCTCGACGTGCGCGCGCTGGCGCGCAACGACGCGACGATCAAGAACATCCGTCTCTGGGACCACCGGCCGCTCCTGCGCACGTTCGCCCAGCTCCAGGAGATCCGGACGTACTACAAGTTCATCGACGTCGACAACGACCGCTACACCGTGGCCGGCGAGTACCGCCAGCTCATGCTGTCGCCGCGCGAGCTGTCGTCCCAGCACCTGCAGGGCGGGCGGAACTGGATCAACGAGCACCTGACGTACACGCACGGCTACGGCGTGGTGGTGGGGCCGGTCAACCGCATCACGCCCGAGGGGCTGCCCGAGTTCTTCGTGAAGGACATCCCGCCGCGCGCGAGCGACGGCTTCCCGGCGATCACACGGCCGGAGATCTACTACGGCGAGATCGGCAACGAGTATGTGCTCGTGCGCACGAAGTCGCAGGAGCTGGACTACCCGGCGGGCGACCAGAACGTGTACAGCACCTACGGCGGCACGGGCGGCGTGCCGATCACCTCGTGGCTGCGCAAGGCCGCCTTCGCGGCGCGCTTCGGCGAGCTGAAGATCGTGCTCTCCAACGATCTGACGCCCGAGACGCGCATCATGATGCACCGCAACGTCGTGCAGCGCGTGCACCAGATCACGCCCTTCTTCAACTTCGATCGCGATCCCTACCTGGTGGTCACCGGGGACGGCCGCCTCGTGTGGCTGCTCGACGGCTACACCACCACCGACCGCTACCCGTACTCCGATCCGGTGCGCGGCCTCGGCAACTACATCCGGAACTCCGTGAAGGTGACGGTGGACGCGTACTCGGGCGCGGTGACGTTCTACACGGCCGACGAGTCCGATCCCATCGTGCGCG
The DNA here is from genome assembly GCA_040902295.1 of Candidatus Rokuibacteriota bacterium. Classification (GTDB taxonomy): domain Bacteria; phylum Methylomirabilota; class Methylomirabilia; order Rokubacteriales; family CSP1-6; genus JBBDXO01. The sequence continues at coordinate 31,014 of JBBDXO010000096.1, forward strand.
CCTACGGCGGGGCCTTCCCGGGCCTGCTCAAGCCGCTCGCGCAGATGCCGGAGGACCTGCAGCACCACCTTCGCTATCCCGAGGATTTCTTCGCCATCCAGGCGCGCAAGTACGCCACGTACCACATGCAAGACCCGCAGGTGTTCTACAACAAGGAAGACCTGTGGGCGGTGCCCCGCCGGACGGTGGAGGGGCGCGATCGGGAGATGGAGCCCTACTATACGATCATGCGGCTGCCGGGCGAGAAGAAGGAGGAGTTCATCCTCCTCACGCTCTTCAATCCCAGCCGCCGGGACAACATGATCGCGTGGCTGGCCGCGCGCACCGATCCGCCGAACTACGGCAGCCTCATCGTCTACAACTTCCCCAAGCAGAAGCTCGTGTACGGCCCGCGGCAGATCGACGCCCGCATCGACCAAGACCCCATCATCTCGCAGCAGCTCGCGCTGTGGAACCAGCGCGGCTCCAACGTCATCCGCGGCTCCATGCTCGCCATCCCCATCGACCAGTCGCTGATCTACGTGCAGCCGCTCTACCTCGCCGCCAACGAGCAGGGCGCGCTCCCCGAGCTGCGCCGCGTGATCGTGGCCTACGCCAACCAGATCGCCATGGAGCCCACGCTCGAGCAGTCGCTCGCGCGTATCTTCGGGGGCCGCGCGGCGCCGGCCGCCGTCGCGCCTCCGGCCACGGCCGGCGGCCCCGCCGCGCCTGGAGCCCCGCCGGCCGCGGCGCCGGCGCTCGCTCCGGGCGACCGTGCGGCCATCCAGCGCGCGTTCGAGGCGTTCACGCGGTCGCAAGATGCGCTTCGCCGCGGCGACTGGGCGGCGTATGGCGCCGAGCAGAAGCAGCTCGAGGAGACGCTCCGCTCTCTGTCGTCCTCCGACCGGCGATAGCTCTTCGCGCGGCCCGCGGTGGGCGGCGCGGGGGCCGGGCCTGGGGGGTGCGGCGACCACGTGGATGGTGGCCGAATCGGGCCGGGGGCGGCTGGGCTCCATCGACACGCCTCGTGCGTTTTCACTGGAGAGGGAAACGGGTCCCGC
>JBBDXO010000097.1:0-4915 GCA_040902295.1 Candidatus Rokuibacteriota bacterium
TGTCGATGGAGCCCAGCCGCCCTCGGTCCGATTCGGCCACCATCCACGTGGTCGCGACACGGCTCCCCACGCCCGCCCGCCGCCGGCGCGCCGCGGCGACTGCCACCAAACGCTACCGGCGAAAGGCGGGCATCACCTCGCGGGCGAACCGCTGGAGCTGTTCGGTGAATTCCTCGGGGGAGAGGCCCTCGGCCCAGTGGATCATCATCTGGTCCATGCCCGGGTAGCGCGCTTGCATTTCCTTGATGATGGCGATGGTGTCCTTCGCGGGGCCGACGAGCCACGCCTTCTGCTCGATGCCGTCCTTGAGCGTGGGCTGGCGGGCGGGCGCGCCCGGGGTGCCCCAGGTGCGGCCCTCCTCGTCGGCGTAGCGGACGAAGCCGAAGGGCGCGAACCACTTGTAGCGCTCGTCGTGGGAGGGCTCGAGACGGCGGATCGCCTCTTCCCTCGTGTCCGCCAGGTAGAGCCCGACGCCCCAGCACAGGTCCTCGCCGAGCCGCTTCTGCCGCCCGTGGCGCGCGCACGCGGCCTGGTAGGCGCGCGCGACCTCGTCGAGGATCTTCTCGCCGTTGAGCGTGACCATGGCCTTGAAGTCCTTGGACGCCATGTACTCGATCGACTTGCCGCTCGCGATGGGCATCCAGATCTCGACGGGCAGATGGAGGGGGCGCGGCACGCAGGTGACCTCGCGCAGCCGGTAGCCGCGATAGTCGACGTCGGGCGGGATCACGTAGTGCTTGCCGCGGTGGCTGAACGCCTCCTCGTTGAAGCACTTCAGCATGACCTCCACCTGCTCCTCGAAGAGCTCCCGGTTGGCGGCGGTGTCGAGGAGCGGGGCGCCGAACGATTCCACCTCGCGCGTGTGGTAGCCGCGGCCCACGCCCATGATGACGCGGCCGTTGGTGACGATGTCCGCCATCGCGTAGTCCTCGGCGAGACGCACGGGATGCCACATGGGCAGGATGTTGAAGGCGCAGCCGAGCTTCAGCCGCTTCGTCTGCGTGGCCAGCCAGAGCCCCATCATGGGCAGGTTCGGCAGCACCTCGTAGCCTTCGCGCTGAAAATGGTGCTCGGCCATCCAGAGGCAGTAGTAGCCCAGCTCGTCCATCGTCTGCGCCACGTCGCGCGTGGTGGCGAAGGCTTCGACGAGCCGCTCGTTGCTGTAGCGCCGCTCGTTGGCGGGCGTGCCCGACAGCCCGATGTTGTCCAGCTCGATCTGCCCGACGTAGAGCACCGAGAATTTGCTGATCATCGCGCGGTCCATCCTCCATCGATCACGAGTGTGTGTCCGGTGACGTACCCGGCGTCCTCGCCCGCCAGATAGACCGCGGAGGCCGCCACTTCTTCCACGGTGCCGCGCCGCCCGGCGGGCGTGATGGCTTTCACCAGGGTATCGTCCCCGCCCACACCGCGCATCACCGGCGCCTCAGCGCCCAGGATGCGCACGGTGTTGGCGCGCAGCCCCGTCTGCACCGCGCCCGGGCAGATGGCGTTGACGGTGATCCCCTGCGCGGCGTGCGTGACGGCGAGCTGGCGCGTGAGGCCCACCACGCCGTGCTTGGAGGCGGTATACGCGGGGCCGCCGCCGGAGCCGACGAGGCCGGCCACCGAGGAGATGTTGATGATGCGGCCGCCGCCCGTGCGCGCCATGTCGGCGAGGACGCGCTTGCACGCGTAGAAGGTGCCGCTGAGGTTGATGGCGATCACGCGCTCCCAGATGGCGGGCGTGATCTCGTCCACCGGCGCGTAGCCGTCCAGGATGCCGGCCGCGTTGACGAGAATGCCCGCCGGGCCCAGCTCGCGCACGGCGGCGCCCACGGCGGCGTCGACGTCGCTCCAGCGGCTGACGTCCGCCTGCACGAAGGTGGCCTTGCCCCCGGCGGCGGTGATGGCGGCCACCGTCTCCTTGCCGCCGTCCGCCTGCAGCTCCACGATGGCGACGGGCGCGCCCGCCGCCGCCAGCGCCTGCGCGATGGCGCGACCGAGACCCGAGCCGCCGCCGGTGACGACGGCGCTGCCGCCGAAGAGGCGGCTCACGACAGGAACTCCGTGATGGCGGTGGCGGCCGTCTGCGGTGACTCGTGCAGCATCATGTGTCCTCCGGGCAGCAGCGTGAGCGCCGCCCCCTTGATCCGTCGTTGCCATTCTTCGCCGTAGACGACCGGGTTCGTCCGGTCCTCCTGCCCCAGAGAATCAGCGTGGGCGCGGCGATGCGATGCAGGCGCTTGCGCAGCCCCTTGTCGGGGATCGGCCACACGAACTTCGCCAGAGGCCGTCGAAGCCGCACTGCTTGGCAAACTCCAGCTCGTCGAGATACTCGTGGTAGAGGCCGCGCGTCTTCTCGGGGTCGTGGAAGCTGTGCGGGACGTCCACCCACACCGAGCGATACCGCGTCTCGAAATCGTCGGGCAGGACACGGTACGGCATCAGAGGGAAGAAGCAGATCGTCATGGGATCCCCGTCAGTGCCGCGGATCATACCATGCGCTGGCGGGGGGCGAAGAGCGTGTCCTCGATCGGGCAATCCGGGCTAGAATGCGCGCGATGAGCCTTCTGAAGCTCGCTCTGCTCCTCGCCGTGTACGTATCGCTCGACTTCTCGAACCCGATGATGCCGGGCGCCGTCAGCTTCGACACCGCCGATTCGGTCGAAGGGTGGCGGGCCGATCGCGGCCGCGAGGCCGAGGCCGACGCGGGCGCCTCGCGCCTGCCCGCGGTCGCTCTGCTCCGTCACGCCGCGGGCGCGCCCGCCGTGAGCGGACGCGCGCGATCCGCACCGCGCGGCGCGCCGGTATGGCAGGCTCACGTCTGCCGCTCGTATCCGTCCGCCTCCGCCTCCACCGCTCCCTCCGAAGACCACTGACCCTGCGCCCGCGCTGAGCTCCGCCCGTTCCAGGGCGGGCGCGACCAATACCGACGGCGCCGGTGGGCGCCGTCCACGTACGACACCACTCACTGACATGCAAGGAGGCTCGCTCATGGAAAACAACTGGCCGCCGCGGCCGTCATCACCAGATCTTGAGCAGCTGCTGCAGCCGCTCCGGCAGCTCGTCGATCGGCTGGGCATGAAACGGCTCGTGGGCGGCATCCTCATCGCCGTCGCGCTGATCTGGCTGGCCTCCGGCTTCTACGTCGTGGGCCCGGGCGAGCGCGGCGTCGTGCTCCTCTTCGGGCGGGTCGTCGAGCAGACGGAGTCCGGGCTCCGGTACCGCCTGCCGGCGCCGATCCAGGAGCACCGGATCGTGGACGTGTCGACGGTGCGCCGGATCGAAGTCGGCTTTCGCGCCACCGCCTCCGGCACCCGGTCCATTCCCGGAGAGTCGCTGATGCTCACGGGTGACGAGAACATCGTCGACGTGCAGCTCTTCGTCCAGTACCTCGTCCAGGATCCCGTGCAATTCCTCTTCGGGGCGCGCGCCCCGGAGATGGCGCTGCACTCGTCGGCCGAGGTGGCGCTGCGGGCGGCCGTGGGCGAGAACACGATCGACTACACGATGACCGACGGCCGCGTCGAGGTCCAGGATCGCGTCAAGAAGCAGCTCCAGGAGCTGCTCAATCTCTACGGCACGGGGCTGCTCATCACCGAGGCCCGCCTGCTCGTCGTCGACCCGCCCAAGGAGGTCAAGGAGGCGTTTCACGACGTCGTGCGCGCGTGGGAGGACCGGGAGCGGCTCATCAAGGAGGCCGAAGGGTACGCGGAGGGCGTCATCCCGAAGGCGCGGGGCGAGGCCGTGCAGATGCTGCAGGCGGCCGAGGCGTACCGCGAGCAGCGCCTGATCCGCGCGCGCGGCGACGCCGACCGCTTCGTGCGCGTCCTCAACGAGTACCGCAAGGCGGAGGCGGTGACGCGTGACCGCCTGTATCTCGAGACCATCGAGCGCGTGCTGCCGAAGACGCGCACCTTCGTGCTCGACTCCCGCGCGGACGGCAGCGGCGTGGTGCCGCTCCTGCCCCTCAAGGACATGTTCCCCGCGCAGGCGGGCACCCGGCCCGAGCCGAAGGGAGGGAACTAACCATGTCGTGGCGTATCCCCGTGCTCATCGCCGTGATCATCGCCCTCAACACGGCCACCTACGTCATCCCCGAGTGGCAGCAGGCCATCGTCACGCAGTTCGGGCAGCCCATCCGCACCGTGCGGGAGCCGGGACTGTACTGGAAGCTGCCGCTGCTGCAGACGGTGACCGTGTTCGACAAGCGCGTGCTCGCCGCCGACACGGGCGGCGCGGAGTACCTCACGAGCGACAAGAAGCGGCTGCTCATCGACCACATCTCGCGCTGGAAGATCGTCGATCCCCTGGAGTTCTTCCGCACCGTGCGCAACGAGACGGGCGCCATGGCGCGCCTGGACGACATCATCACCGCGCGCCTGCGCCAGGAGGTCGCCAAGGAGAGCTTCCAGCAGGTCATCCGCGAAAAGCGCGAGGTCATCATGGAGACGGTGACCGCGGAAGCGCGCGAGCTCGCCAAGCCCTTCGGCATCCTGGTGGTGGACGTCCGGGTCAAGCGGGCGGATCTGCCCCCCGAGGTGCAGGCGAGCGTCTTCGCCCGCATGCAGGCGGAGCGGCAGCGCATCGCCCTGCGCTACCGGGCGGAGGGGGAAGAGAAGGGCCGGGAGATCCGCGCCCGCGCCGACAAGGAAAAGGAGATCCTGCTCGCGAAGGCGTACCAGGAGAGCCAGGGCCTGCGGGGCGCCGGGGACGCGCAGGCCACCGCGGTGAGCGGCCAGGCGTTCGGCCAGGACGCCGCCTTCTACGGCTTCGTGCGCCGGCTGCAGACGTACGAGAAGGTCTTCACGCCCGAGACCACCATCGTCCTGCGGCCGGACTCGGATCTGCTGAGATATCTGAACTCGTCGCGCGAGCGGCGCTGAGGCCGGGCCTCCCCGCGTGCGCGGGCGGCCGGGCCGCCCGCGCACAT
>JBBDXO010000098.1:0-4900 GCA_040902295.1 Candidatus Rokuibacteriota bacterium
TGCAGGCGGATGAGCGGGCGCGAGGTGATCTCGGCCAGGGTCTTGGCCAGCTCGGTCTTGCCCACGCCCGCCGGCCCCTCGATCAGCACCGGTCGGCCCATGCGCGCGGCCAGGTACACGACGGTCGCGATGCGGCGGTTGGCGATGTAGCGCGCATCCCTGAACCGCTGCTGCACGTCCTCCACGGAATCGAACATGTGGGCTCCTGTCGGGGAAATGGTGACTGAACTGCGGTTCATTGTAGCGCAGCCGTGCGCGATCAGCGCCCGCGCATGCCTCCGCCGCGCAGGATCTTGTCCCGCACTTCGTCGGCGGGGGTGGGCGGGCTCACGGGGGCGCGCTCGGTGGCCGTGTCCGGCGGCGGGGCGCTCGCCGCCGGCGCGGGGCCGGGGGCGGGCTGCGGCTTCAGCTCGGGCCAGGTGGCGTGGACGTCCTGCGCGATCAGCACCGGCTCCACGCCCGCTTCCTCCGCGATCTGGCTCCACGTCGCCCCCGAGCGTCGCGCGGCCACCACCCGCTCGACGGGGTGACCGCCGCGCGTGGCGATGCGGTGGGCGATGTAGAGATCGCCCCATCCCAGCCGGCTCGACGTCCGCTGCGCGCGCAGCGTGTCGGCCGTCGTGGCCAGCGCGCGCGCCATGCGATCGACCGCGGCGCGCTCGGCCGGGGGCGTGGCCGTCGTGCGCTCGACGCCGGCCGCCAGCGCGTCCAGGTCGCCGTCGGCGTCCACGGACGCCGACGACGTCACGAGCGCGAGGATCACCAGCGCGAGCATCCGTCGGATCATGCGGCCCTCCTGGAGCGCGCCGCTGCCGGCGGCGCTCGCGCGAGTATGCCGCGCCCGCGCGCTCTGTACAATGCTCGGCATGACGGACGACGACGACGCACGCCGCTACCATCGCCGGCGGCTGCTCCTCGGCGGCGCGCGCGTCGTGCTGGGCGTCGCCCTGCTCGCGGCCCTGCTCCTCACCGGCGCCGCCCATGCGCTGGCGGAGGCCGCCGGACGCCTCAGCGGCGTGGCCGCGGTGCAGGTGGCCATCGTCGCCGCCGGTGTGGGCGCCGCGCGCAGCCTGCTCGATTTCCCCCTCGCCTGCGTGGCGGGCTTCGTGCTGCCGCGCCGCCACGGCCTGCTCCATCAGCCGTTCGGCGGCTGGCTCGGCGATCGTGTGAAGGCGGCCGCGCTGGGCGGCATCCTCGCGCTGGCGGGCGTCGAGGTCGTCTACGCGCTCATGGGCGCCACCGCGTGGTGGTGGCTCGCGGTGGCCGCGATCTTCCTCGCCGTGTCGGTGATCGGCGCCACCGTCCTGCCCGTGTGGGTGATGCCGATGTTCTACCGGCTCACGCCGCTCGCCGACCAGGACCTGCGCGCGCGGCTGGTGACGCTGGCGGAGCGCGCGGGCATCCGCGCCCTCGGGGTGTGGGTGGCCGACCAGTCGCGCAAGAGCCGCACCGCCAACGCCGCCCTCGTCGGCCTCGGCCGCACGCGCCGGATCGTCCTCTTCGACACGCTCATCGCGACGTTCACGCCGCGGGAGATCGAAGCCGTGCTCGCGCACGAGCTGGGCCACCACGTCCACGGCGACGTCCGCCGCGGTCTGCTCGTGCAGGCCGTGCTCACCGCGCTCACGTTCTGGATCGCCGCCCACGCGATGACGCGGGGAGTGACGCTGTGGAGCCTGCGGGGAGTGGACGATCCCGCGGGATTGCCGTGGCTGGCGCTGGTCATCGCCGGTGTGGGCGCCATCACGCTGCCGCTCGGCAACACGTACTCCCGCTTCGTCGAGCGCGAGGCCGACGCGTGGGCGCTCGCGACCACCCGCGACCCCGAGGCCTTCGTCGGCGCCATGGAGCGGCTGGCCACCCTGAATCTCGCGGAGCGGCGCCCGTCCCGATTCAAGGAGATCGTCCTATACTCGCACCCCGCGCTCGACAGCCGTATCGCCCGCGCGAGAGGAGACATCGCATGAACGTTCGCCGCACCCTCCGGAGTTTGTTGAAAGCCAAAGACGGTCTCGTCGTCCCCGGCGCCTACGACGGCATCTCGGCCCGGCTCGTCGAGGCCGCCGGCTTCCCCGTCGTCTACATGACCGGCTACGGGACGTCCGCCTCGCGTTTCGGCCTGCCCGACCTCGGCTTCGCCGGGCTCGCGGAGATGGCCGACCACGCCCGCAACATGGCGGCCGCCGTCACCGTGCCGCTCATCGCGGATGCCGACACCGGCTACGGCAACGCCCTCAACGTGCGGCGCACCGTGCAGGCCTACGAGGCGGCGGGCGTGGCGGGGCTGCACATCGAAGACCAGGTGGCGCCCAAGCGCTGCGGCCACCTCTCGGGGCACCAGGTGATCCCGCGCGGCGAGTTCGCCGGCAAGATCCGCGCCGCCGCCGACGCCCGGCAGGACCCGGACTTCCTCATCATCGCGCGTACGGATGCCATCTCCGCCGTCGACTTCGACGAGGCGCTGCGGCGCGGCGAGGCGGCGCTGAAGGCGGGCGCCGACGTGCTCTTCATCGAGGCGCCCCGCGACGTGGCGCAGGTGGAGCGGGTGGCCAGGGCCTTCGACGCCCCCCTGCTCTACAACTACGCGCCCGGCGGCCGCTCCCCCCTGCTGCCCTTCGCCCGGCTGCGCGAGCTGCGCTACGCGATCATCCTGCTGCCGGTGGACACGCTGCTGGTGGGCGTGCGCGCCATCGCGCAGTTCCTCGGGGAGCTCAAGAAGCGCGACGACGTCACGTCGCTGGCCGACCGCTACATGCCCTTCGCGGAGTTCAACCAGCTCATCGGCGCCATGGCCATGATGGAAGCCGCCGACCGGTACCGGGACGCCTGAGCCCGCCCCCGGCCACGCGCCGGAGTCCGCCCTTGACCACAGGAGCCCCACATGAATCGTGAGCTCGTGACCTACCGCGCCGACGGTGCCGTCGGCATCGTGACCCTCAACCGGCCCGACAAGCTCAACGCCATCAACAAGGACGTGCGGACCGGCATCGGCGAACGCCTGCGCGAGGCCGACGACGACCCCGCCACCAGCGTGGTCGTGCTGCGCGCGGAGGGCCGCAGCTTCTGCGTCGGCTACGACATCGCGGGCGGCGATCCCGCCAAGGCGGCGTGGCGCCATGACGCCCTCGCCTGGCACGCCTCGCTCACCGAGGACGTGGCCATGGAGATGACGCCGTGGGACATGAAGAAGCCGGTCATCGCTGCCGTCCAGGGCCACGCGCTCGGCGGGGGCTGCGAGCTGGCGATGCTCTGTGACATGACGATCGCGGCCGACAACGCGCTCTTCGGCGAGCCGGAGATCCGCTTCTCGAACGTCGGCCCCGCCCTCGTGATGCCGTTCGTCATCGGTCTCCGGAAAGCGCGCGAGCTGCTCTACCTCGGCGACACCATCGACGCCAGGACCGCGCACCAGCTCGGCATGGTCAATCGCGTGGTCCCGCTTGCCGACCTGCCCGCGGCCACGCTGAAGCTGGCGCGGCGGGTGGCCCTGATCTCGCCGGAGGCGCTCGTGGCCACCAAGCTCGCCACGCGGCGCGGCGCGGAGGCGGCCGGCTTCCGCAACGCCATCCTCGCCGGCCTCGACGTGGTCGCCCCCCTCTATGCCGCGCGCACCGCCCTCGGCACGCAGTTCCAGGAGATCAAGGAGAAGGAGGGCCTCGGCGCCGCCCTCAAGTGGCGCGCGGGCCAGTTCGCGGACTAGTGGCCGAGGGCTACCTCACGCTGCGGGGTCTCGCGAAGAGCTACGACGGGCGCGCGGCCGCAGGGGTCACGAGGAGGGGCACATCGTATCATCCGCCACCGGTCGCGACGGGTGAGTGTCACGAGGCCTTCATAGGGGCGGGCGACATCGCGCGTGCCCCGGGCCAGGGGCCCCGGGGCCCGGGCCACGGCAACGCTTGGCTACGTGCTACTCACGGATGCGAATGGCGCACTTGGGCTCCTCGGGGCTGCAGAGGATGTCGCGGCGCGACCGGCCCTCGCTCAGCGCCCCGGTCACGGTCAGGCCCAGCCTCTGCCTTTCATCGTTGACCTCGATGACCGTCACCGCGAACCGGCACTGCGGCACCGTGTCGCGGCACGTGCCCTCGAATACCATGGTCTTGATGGTGCCATCCAGTCTCCGCTTCAGCACCGTGGCTTTGGTGACGTCGCCGACAAATTTCAGCCGCTGTACGGGATTGAAGTACCTGAAGTAGCCCTGGACCGGACCGCCGTCCACGTCACGCTTCACATTGAAGCTGAACTCCGCCCGGCCGGAGCCTGAGGCCGTGCGATCGCTTCTGTTCGGGCTTGGCACACGGATCAAACCAGACCCGTATGTGCGCACCTTCTGCATGCTCTCGACAAAGGGCTCGGTCGTGATCGTGTTGGTGTCCATCGTCACGGCGCCCGTGCGGGCGAAGACCCGCCCGTCCACGACGGCGCCGGTATTCAGGGTGACGCTGATCATCGAGATCACGTTCCCCTTGAGGATCGTGTTGGTGCCGATGGTCGCGGACGTGGTGACCTGCCAGAACACGTTGCCCGCCGCGCCATTGTCCGCCATCACGACCTCGGCGCCGGCCGCCGTCGTGAGCGTCTCACCGACCTGGAACACCCACACCGCCCCCGGATCGCCCTGCGAGTCGAGCGTCAGCGTCCCCGTGAGCTGCGCGTCCGAGTTGAAGCAATACACACCGGGCGCGAGCGGGGTGGCGCCGACGTCGGTCCCGAGGACCATACCCGACAGGTTCACCTCGCACGGCAGGCCGTCGAGCACGCCGTACGCGAGAGCGGCATCCTCCTGACCCTGCGCCGCGACCGGACCCGCGCTGTGCGTCGTGCCGTTCACGGTGGGGCTGCCCGTAAGCGAGCGTCAATAAATAACCTTCTCAGATACGCTGTGAACATGCGAAAGTTG
>JBBDXO010000099.1:0-4850 GCA_040902295.1 Candidatus Rokuibacteriota bacterium
GCTGACGCGGATCACGGTGGACCTGCTGCGCCCGGTGCCCATCGCCGCCCTCACCGTGCGCACGGAGACGCTGCGCGCGGGCAGGAAGGTCCAGCGCCTGCGCGTGTTCCTCCTCGCCGGCGACGACCTCGTGGCCCATGCCATGGCGCTGCTCATCCGCACCCAGCCGGTGGCCCTGCCGGACGCGCGCGCCACGCACACGCTGCCGCCGCCGGACAGCGTGCCGCCGTTCCAGTTTCCGTTCTTCCACGACACCGTCGGCTACCACCACGCGATGGAGACGCGCATGGAGGCCGCCGCCTTCGGCACCGGTGACGTCACCGCCTGGATGCGCCGCCGCCTGCCCCTGCTGGACGGCGAGACACCGTCGCCGATGCAGCGGATCCTCATCGCCGCCGATTCCGCGAGCGGCGTGAGCGCGATGCTCGATCCCGCGCGCTTCACCTTCGTGAATTCCGACCTCACCGTGGCCGTGCACCGTCCGCTCGAGGGCGAGTGGATCGGCATGCGGGCGGTCACCACGCCCCAGACGCACGGCGTGGGCCTCACCGACACGCAGCTCTTCGACACCCACGGTCCCCTCGGCCGGGTCGTGCAGAGCCTCGTGATCGAGGCGCGGTCTACGTCGGGCCGGTGACCGTCAGGAAGGGCGCGGAAGGACGCTCGCCGGGTCGGGCGTGCGAATGGGTCTGCTCACTCTGAATGGTCCAGCACACGGCGCAGCCACCGCGCGACGTCGGCGATCTCCTCGCCGCACACGGCGTGCGGCATGCGGTACTCGTGCCACTGCACGCGGTAGCCCGACGCCGCGAGGGCGTCACGGGAGGCGGCGGCGCGGGCGAGCGGGATGAGGTCGTCCAGCGCGCCGTGCGCCATGAAGATCGGCACATCGTGATTGGCCGCGCTCGCCTCCTTCGCCACGCTCCCGGCGAGGGGCAGGTACGTCGACAGCGCCATGATCCCCGCCAGCCGCTCGGCGTGGCGCAGCCCCGTGTGCAGGACGATGGCGCCGCCCTGCGAGAAGCCGGCGAGCACGATACGCCGCGCCGCCACGCCCCGCGCCGTCTCGCGCGCGATGAGTACCTCCACCCGGGCCTGCGAGGCGCGCACGCCCCGTTCGTCCTCGCGCCGCACGCCTTCGAGGTTGTAGACGTCGTACCAGGCGCGCATGCGGGCGCCGCCGTTGATCGTCACCGGCTGCACGGGCGCGTGGGGGAAGACGAAGCGCACGGGCAGCGCGGCGGGCAGCTGCAGCTCCGGCACGATGGGCTCGAAGTCGTGGCCGTCGGCGCCGAGGCCGTGCAGCCAGATGACGCTCGCGCGCGGGCCCGCGCCCGTCTCGATCTCGACCGTGGCCGGCAGCTCGCTCATGACTCCACCGCCTCCAGGACGAGCTGGATGAAGCCGTTCATGCTCGCCTTGTCGATCCAGCGCACCACGGCCACGAGGTCGTGCTCGGGGTCGATCCAGATGAGGTTGCTGCCGGCGCCGCGCGCAGCGTAGGAGGATTCGGGCGCGGCCGTGAACTGCGTGCGGCCGGTGTTGAGCCACCACAGCAGGCCGTACTGCGGATTGATCGGGCATGGCCGCCGCATCTCGGTGATCCACGCCTCCGCCACGAGCGCGCGCCCGTTCCACCAGCCGCCCCGCTGCATGAGGAGGCCGAAGCGCGCGTGGTCGCGCGTGGACATCCACAGCCCCCCGCCCCAGTGCGAGCCGCCCGGCACCGAGACCATGCGCGCGCCGTCGATGTCGACGTGGGAGTTGCGGTAGCCGTGCCACTCCCATCCCGATCCGGCGCCCACGGGATCCATCACCGCCTCCTTCAGCACGGCGGGCAGCGGCCGGCGGAACACCTGCAGCAGCGACAGGCTGAGGCGGTTCACGCGCACGTCGTTGTACTCCCACAGCGTGCCGGGCGGGCGCAGGGGCCGCGGCTGCCCCTTGTGGGCGAAGCCGAGCTCGCTCTTGCCCACGTCGCGGTTGTGGTCGATCGAGTCCGGCTTGCCCCACAGCGCGCCCTGCCATTCGCTCGTCTGCTGCAGCAAGTGGCGCCACGTGATGTCGCGGTTCTGCTCGGAGGCAAAGCCCTCGTCGAGCGCATAGTCACCCGCGCGGTCGTTGATGGACCGGATGAGCCCCTGCGCCACCGCCAGGCCCGCGAGCACGGCGAGATAGCTCTTGGCCACGCTGAACGTCATGTCGGCGCGCGCGGTGTCGCCCCACTCCGCCACGATGGCGCCGCCGCGCAGGATGAGGCCGTTGGCCCCCGTGCGCGGCCGCACGGGGCCGAGCACGTCGTCCGCCGACGGCGGCTCGTCGGCGACGCCGATGTAGCGGCCGGACTCCGTGAGGAAATCGCGCCGCCACGTGGACTCGTGCGCGCGGTGATAGGCGACGGCGGCCTCGAGCGCGGCCGCGCGCATGCCGGCCTGCGCGGGCGTCTGAATGTTCCAGTCGTCGGGCGCGGGACAGTAGGTCATGGCCGTGGAGTGTAAACCATCGCGTTGGCCGGGGCATGCCGCCGGTCCACGTCTCCGTTCGATCCCACACGAGTCGTGGGGGGCCGGGTCTATACTCCCTCTCTGAAGCCGCGATCATACGGAACGCGGCGAGATGCCGCTGGGGCACGAGCATGCGTGGGGGGCGGGCGAACATGCGGATTCCTGTCGGCGCGCTGGCGCTGGTGCTCGCGGCATTCGGCGCCATCGACGCCACGCCCGCCACTGCCGCCACCATCACCATCTCGAACACCAATGACCTCGTCAACGGCGACACCACCACCCCCGGCGCGCTGCGGGCCAGTCCAGGCCCCGACGGCATCTCGCTGCGCGAGGCGATGCTGGCGGCGAACAACAGGCCGGGCCCACACGCGCTGACGTTCGCCACGAGGCTCGCCGACAAGACCATCGTGCTCACCGGGCCGCTGCCGCCGATCAGCCGAAGCGGGATCACGCTGGCGGGTCTCACGAACGCCGACACCGGCCAGCCGAGCGTCACCATCGATGGCAGCATCGGCGGCCATGGCCCCATGATGTTCGTGGCGGCCTCGTCGTTCACGGTGAGCGACCTCACGATCCTGATGCCGCCCCAGTTCTCGGCCATCCAGATCGGCGGCGCGATCCATGGGTCGCAGGGACAGCTTCTCGCGGCCTCCAGGACCTTGTCCGGCCTCCGCGTCCTGCGAAGCGTGTTCCACGCCGGCGGCGATTCCAACCACGCCTTTGCCATTGCGATCGCGACCAGCCTCGACGTGACGAGGAACGCCTCGATCAGCGACGTGGTGATCGACGGCAATACCTTCCAGAATATGTTCGAAGGCGTCAACGTCCAGGGGTCTGGACGCAGCAACGTCATCCGCGACGTCGTGATTCAGCGCAACGTCTTCTCGCAGATGACGGCGCCGGCCACGTCCGCGGTCGAGATCGCCGGCCACAACGGGCGGAGAAACAGCATCCTGGGAACACGCATCCTGCACAACGTGTTTGCCGGCAATTTCAGCGGCGTCAATCTCAACAACAACCGCGACGCCGGGCCCCCGTGCGGGTGTATCGACACGACCACGGCGGGCAATGTGATCGACGACACCGTGATCGAGGGCAACATGTTCACCGGGAACCTGGAAGCGATCGGCATGGCCGCGGGCACCGGCCAGCCGGGATTTCCGCCGGTCAACAACACGATCTCCAACACACGGATCGTCAACAACGTGATCAACCGCACCGGGTACCAGCACTTCGATACGGCGGCCGGCATCCACGTCTTCGACAACCAGAACGGCGCGATGAACAACCGGGTCAACGGCCTGTCGATCGTCAACAACACGATCCACGGTCCGGGCCCGATGGGCGGCGGCGTGTGGGTGGAGTCGGCGGGCGGTGTCACGCAGGTGTCGGTACGCAACACGATCTTCTGGGGCGGCAGCCCCTTCGGCGAGATCGAGGGCGTGCCACCGCCGCGGGTGCGCTACTCGATCATCGACCAGGACGGCATCACCGGGATCAACCACAACGTCAATGTCGAGCCCCTGTTCAAGAATCCCGCGAGGGGCAACTTCCGTCTCAAGGCCGGCAGCCCCGCCTTCCGCGCGGGCAATCCGACCGACGCGCCGGCCACGGACCGCGACTGCCAGCCGCGCGGAACACGGCCCTCGATCGGCGCCTATCAGCGCGGGGGACCGGATATCTGCCTCGCCGACTGAGGTCGTGAACACAGCGCCATGGACGCACGCGCCCGCTCCTTGACGGAGCCGGCGCGCGTCCGTATGGTGCGGGCGATGGCGCCGAACGACTCCCGGACCGACCAGGATTACGAGACCTATCGAGCGCTGCTCGATCTCTGGTCGAGGGAAAATCCGATCAAGACGACGAAGCTGCAGATGCTCCTCGCCGTCAACGCCCTCCTCGTCTCCGTGGCGAGCTACACGAGCACGCAGGCGGTCCCGCGCTGGTATCTGTACATGGCGGGCGCGGCCTTCTGCCTCATCTGGACGTTCTCCATCGGGCGGACGTCGCTCTTTCAGGACGTGTGGCAGATCAAGATCGCCGATATCCGCCGCCGCCATCCCGACGACCCGCGCTTCGCCATCCTCGAGACCGACGACGCGCTGCGCCGGGCGCGGCCGCTGCTGCGCGCATTCGGCGCGCTGCCCTCCAAGTGGTACCTGCTCTTCTCACCGCTGCTCTTCGCCGTCGCCTGGCTCATCGCTCTCGTCATCGCGCTCGCTGACCTCGCCGTGGTGTAGACGTCGAGCGGGGAGGCCTGCCGATGACCTGACCGCCGGCGCGCCGCTTACCGCGTCAGCTCGGCGTCCAGCTCGTCGATGCCCGCCGCGACGATGTCCACGAGCT
>JBBDXO010000100.1:0-4817 GCA_040902295.1 Candidatus Rokuibacteriota bacterium
CTAGAACTCCTCGAGACCGAGCAGGAACTCGCGGCGTCCCCCGCGCGGGACCACCACGATGCCCGAGGCGGCATCGACGAAGTGGTGGCGGGCGTCCGTCGCCGGGTCCAGGCCGATCTCGCTGTCGGCCGGGATGATGTTGAAGCGGTCCACGATGGTGCGGCGGATGCGCGCGCCCTTGCCCACGGTGGTGTGGTCCATCACGATCGAGTCCTCCACCACGGCCCCCTCGTTGATCCACACGGAGCGGCCCAGGATCGAGTTGCGGATGGTGGCGCGCTTGACGAGGGAGGCTTCGCCGATGTGCGCGTTGTCGACGTCGCCGCCGACGAAGCGCGCGGGCGGCCCCGCGTGGTGGCCGGTGCGGATGGGCCAGTAGCGGTTGTCGAGGTCGAAGCGCGGGGATTCGCCGAGCAGGTCCATGTGCGCCTCCCAGTACGACTGGATGGTGCCCACGTCGCGCCAGTATCCCTGCTCCTCGTAGGGCTTCACCCCGGGCACCTCGTTGGTCTGGAAGTCATAGGCGTACACGTGGCCGCCCTCCACCAGCTCGGGGATGATGGAGCGGCCGAAGTCGTGATCGGTGGAGCGCCGCGCATCGGCGAGGAGGGCGTCCACGAGCGTCTGGCGCGAGAAGAAGTAGTTGCCCATCGACACCAGGGCCCGGGTGGGATCGTCCGGCATCGCGGGCGGGTCCTTGGGCTTCTCCACCCAGTCGATGACCTTGCTGTGGCCGTCGACGGCGATCACGCCGAAGGCGGAGGCGTCCGCGCGCGGCACCGGCCGCGCCGCCACCGTGACCTCCGCGCCGGCGTCGATGTGGAAGGCCAGCATCTGGTTGACGTCCATCCGGTAGATGTGGTCGGCGCCGAAGATGGCGATGAAGTCCGGGTTGAAGTCGTCCACGAGGTTGAGGTTCTGCAGCACGGCGTCCGCCGTGCCGCGGTACCACGCGGGGCCGAAGCGCATCTGCGGCGGCACCACCGTCACGAAGTAGTCCGGCACGATGCCGGTGGTGCGCCAGGACAGACGCACGTGCTCGATGAGCGACTGCGACTTGTACTGCACGAGCACGTACAGCGAGAGCATGTCGGAGTTGACGAAGCTGGAGAGGACGAAGTCCACGATGCGGTAGCGCCCGGCGAAGGGCACGGCGGGCTTGGAGCGGTCGCGCGTGAGCGGGTGCAGCCGCTCGCCCTTGCCCCCCGCCATGATCATCGCCAGCACCCGCGGCCGTCGCTTCATCGCCCGGACCTTCGCCTATTCCTTCGGGGACTGGGCCCAGGAAGGGTCGAGGTCGGCGAAGACGAAGTCCTCGCGCTCGAGCCGGCGCAGGGTGGCGGCGGCCTCCACGGACAGCGGCTCGCCGCCGCGCAGGGTGTGCACCATCTCGGAGAGACGCTTGAACTCCGCGTAATGCTCGGCCACGCGCCGCTCGGCGTAATCGCGGGCGGCGGCGGTGGTCACGAGGAACTGCCAGTCGGAGGCCTCCAGCAGGAGCAGCTCGCGCGTGGCCTGCGTGAGCACGCGGCGCAGGTCGGCGTTGTCGCCGTCCTGGGCGAAGCGGGCGAGGTGCTCCGTCCACTCCGTCTCCGCGCTGTAGACGCGATCCCACGTCCACTCCGTGTCGCGGTTGAGCCACACGCGGTGGTCGCCGCCTTCGCCCCACGAGCCTTCCGGCAGCGACAGCGTGGTCGTCGCCGGCACCGCCGCCAGCGCCTCGCCGAGCGTCATCGGCGTGAGGCCGGCCCCCGCCATGGCGCGCGCGCACGCCTCCAGCCACTGCGGCCCCTCGAACCACCAGTGCCCGAAGAGCTCCGTGTCGTACGGCGAGCACACGAGCGCCGGCCCGTCCTTGGCCGCGTGCTCGAGGGTGTCGCGCACGAGGGCGACGAAGTGCGCGGCCTGCGCGCCCGTCTTGTCGGCGGCGACGGCGGGGTTGTACGGCTGCTTGGTGCCGAAGTCGCCCTTGGCGTCCGTGATGCGCCAGAAGCGCAGGCCGCCCGGGAAGTGCTTTTTGTGGAACTCCAGGTAGTTGAAGTCGCCCGGGTAGCCGTGCTCGCGGCTCCACACCTGCAGGGTGGACTTGGGGTCGCGAAAGAAGGCGATCGCCGAGCCGGTGCCGCCGCGCGAGGCCACGCGGTACGGCTGGTAGGGGGAGCGCTTCTCCGCCACCGGGATGGCCGCGGGCTCGCCCCCGCGCTGCCCGCGGGCGGGCACGTAGTCGCGGTAGAGGAACACCGGCTCGCCCGCCGCCACCAGGTGCGCGTCGGCGACGAAGTATTCGAGATCGTGCTCGGCGAGCAGCTCCTCGAGGCCGGCCCGCATGCGGCGCTCGCGCCCGCGGTCGCGCCCGGTGGGCGGCGTCCATTCGTAGCGCGGCCGGTACGCGCACTCGGGCAGCCAGATGCCACGCGGCGCGCGGCCGAAGTGGCGCTTGTGGGTCTCCACCGCGGTGCGAAGCTGCAGGTGGATCGACTCGTCGCGCGACAGCAGCGGCAGGTAGCCGTGCGTGGCCGCGCAGGTGATCATCTCCACGTGGCCGCCGCGCTGCAGCTCGGCGAAGGTGCCGGGGATGTCACCGCCGATCCGGCGGTGCAGCTCCCACATGCGCTCGTAGAACTCCTCCCAGAAGCGGGTGAGCGCCACCAGCTCCTTGTTGTCCTCGCGCGCGAAGTGCTCCCGGCTCTCCCCGCACGCGCGCCGCACGTTGTCGTAATAGAACGCCAGCTCTTTCTGGAACTCCGGCGAGGCGAGCTGCTCGGTGAGCACCGGGGAGAGGTTGATCGTCCACTTGGGCGAGATCCCGTCGCCGACGAGGCGATGCGCCACGTCCAGCAGGGGCAGGTAGCACTCGAACGCGGCTTCGCACAGCCAGTCGCTGCCGTGCGGCCAGCGGCCGTGATTGACCACCATCGGAAGATGGGTGTGAAGGACCAGCGCGAACGGATAGCCCATGACCGAGAACACCTTTCCGCAAGAGACACGACCTGACGTGACGACCGGCAATCATTGGACCGTATGAAATCGCTCGGCGCAAGCGTTCATCTGGGCGCGACGGTGTCGGGGGAGGGGACGACCTTCCGCGTGTGGGCGCCCGCCTGCCGCTCCGTGGAGGTCCTGGTGGAGGGCCGGCCCCTGGCGCGCATGCAACGGCTGGAGGAGGACGTGTTCGAGCTGGCCGCGCCCGCGGTGCGGGCGGGCACGCCGTACCTCTACCGGCTGGACGGCGCCCGGGACCGCTCGGACCCCGTCTCCCGCTTCCAGCCGCAGGGCGTGCACGGCCCCTCCCTCGTGGTGGACCCGCAGCACTTCACCTGGACCGACCAGGGATTCCGGGGCCACGCCCCCTCCGACCTCGTCTTCTACGAGCTGCACGTCGGCACCTTCACCACCACGGGCACCTTCGAGGCCGTCATCGCGCACCTGCCCGCCCTCGTGGACCTGGGCATCACCGCCGTCGAGCTGATGCCCGTGGCCGAGTTCCCGGGCTCGCGCAACTGGGGCTACGACGGCGTGCATCTGTACGCGCCGCAGTCGACCTACGGGGGGCCCCGCGGCCTGCGCCGGCTCGTCGATGCCTGCCACGCGCACGGCCTGTCGGTGGCGCTGGACGTCGTCTACAACCACCTCGGCCCGGAGGGCAACTACCTGGCGGAGTACGGCCCCTACTTCACGGACCGCTACCAGACGCCCTGGGGGCCCGCGCTGAACTTCGACGGCCCGGACGGCGACGGGGTGCGCCGGCACTTCGTGGACAACGCGCGCTACTGGGTGCGCGAGTTCCACATGGACGCCCTGCGCCTGGACGCCATACATTCCATCTACGACACGCGCCCCGTGCACGTGCTGACCGAGGTGGCGGAGGCCGCGCGCGAGGAGGCCCGCCTGCTCGACCGCCCCGTGCACATCGTGGCCGAGTCGCACGACAACGACCGCACCATCGTGCTGCCGCGGGAGGCCGGGGGCCTCGGCCTCGACGCGGTGTGGTCGGACGACTTCCACCACGCCCTGCACGCCGTGCTCACGGGCGAGCGCGGCGGCTACTACGCCGATTTCGGCGCCACGGCGCCGCTGGCCCGGGCCATCGAGGAGGGCTTCGCCTTCCAGGGCGAGCCGTCGGAGTACTTCGGGCGCCCGCGCGGCACCCCGGCCCGCGATCTGCCGGGGGAGTGCTTCGTCATCTGTGTGCAGAACCACGACCAGGTGGGCAATCGCGCCGCCGGCGAGCGGCTCAACACGCTCGTGCCCTTCGAGGCGGTCAAGCTCGCCGCCGGCCTCATGTTCGCCGCGCCCGCCATCCCGCTGCTGTTCATGGGCGAGGAGTACGGCGAGACCGCGCCCTTCCAGTTCTTCACCTCGTTCCTCGACCGCGGCCTGGCGGAAGCCGTGCGGCAGGGCCGCACCGGCGAGTTCAGCCGCTTCGGGTGGAAGGGGACCATTCCGGATCCGGGCGCGCCCGCCACCTTCGTGCGCTCGCGCCTCAGCCACGCGCTGGCGGAGGCCCCGCGCCACCGGGAGCTGCGCGCGTACTACCGGCACTGGCTCGGCCTGCGGCGCACGCATCCCGCCCTCGGCAGCCGCCACAAGGAGCGCGCCACGTGCGCCATCGACGGCGAGGGGGTGCTGACGCTGACGCGCGACACGCCCTCCGGCGCGGGCGTGCGGGTCGTCGCCAATCTCACCGGCCGGCGGCAGGCCTTGCCGGCGGTGTCGTCGAGCGCCCGCGTCGTGGTCGACAGCGAAGACCCTCGCTTCGGTGGCCGCATCCAGCGCCCGCTGGCGCCGTACCAGCTTGTCGTCTACGACGAAACCGT
>JBBDXO010000101.1:0-31402 GCA_040902295.1 Candidatus Rokuibacteriota bacterium
GTGGCGCCCTTGGGCCCCAGCGGCATGTCCTTGTCGACGAACGCCGGCCCCGCGATATCGAGGTGCGCCCACGGCCGCTCCCCCGCAAATTCCTTGAGGAACAGGCCGGCCGTGATCGCCCCCCCGCCGCGCGGCCCCACGTTGTTCATATCGGCCACGTCGCTCTTGAGGTTGTCGCGGTACTCGTCGATGAGCGGCAGCTGCCACACGCGCTCGCCCGCCGCCTCCGCCGCCGCCAGCAGGCGATCGGCCAGTGCCTGATCGTTGGAGAACAGCCCCGAGCACAGGGGACCGAGCGCGACCACGCAGGCGCCGGTGAGCGTGGCCATGTCGATCACCTCGTCGGCGCGCGCGCGGTCGAAGGCGTAGCAGATGGCGTCGGCGAGCGTGAGACGCCCTTCCGCGTCCGTGTTGCCGACCTCGATGGTGGTGCCGTTCATGGCCCGCAGGACGTCGCCCGGGCGCATGGCGCCGCCCGAGGGCATGTTCTCCGTGGCCGCGATGAGCCCGTGCACCTCCACGGCGGGTGCCAGCGCCGGCAACGCGCGCATGATGCCGAGCACGGCGGCGGCGCCCGACATGTCGTCCTTCATGTGCAGCATGCCCTCGGCGCTCTTGAGGTCGAGGCCGCCCGAGTCGAAGGTGATGCCCTTGCCGATGACGGCCACGCGCTTGTGCCCGCGCCGCGCCGGCTTGTACGTGAGGTGGATGAACTTCGGCGGCTGCGCGCTGCCCGCCGCCACGCCGAGGAAGGCGCCCATCCCCATCTTCCGGCACTCGGCCCGGTCGTAGACCTTGATCTCCAGCTTCGCCGCTCTGGCGATGTCCGTGGCGAGCCGGGCCAGGTACGAGGGGTGGATGTCGTTGGCGGGCGCGTTCGCGAGGTCGCGCGCCAGCCACGTGGCCTGCGCGAAGATCTCGCCCGTGCGCGCGCCGTCGGCGACGTCGCGCGCGCGGCGGGCGTCGGGCTCCACCACCGTGAGCTGCTCCACGCGCTTGTCGGACTTGTCGCGCTTGTAGCGGTCGAAGACGTAGGCGCCGAGGATGGCGCCCTCCGTGACCGCGTGCGCGCGCTGGCGGGCGGGCAGGCGATCGCCGAGGACCTCCGTGGCCACGGTACGGGCGCCGAGGTCGCGGGCGCGCCGCACGCCGGCGGCGGCGGCGCGGCGGATGGTCTCCGCGGTGAGATCGGCGCGCTTGCCGAGCCCCACCACGATCACCCGCCGCGCCCGGAGCCGTCCCGACGTGTGCACGTGGGTGACCTGGCCCGCCAGGGCCGGGAACTTCTCGGCGTCGAGCACCTCGCTGATGAGGCCCTGCGCGCCCGCATCGAGGCGCGTCACCACGTCGCGCCGCTTCTCCTCGGCGTACAGTCCCACCACGAGCGCGTCGGCGGCCACCTCTGCGAGCGGCTTGCCCGCGACGACGACCTTCATGAGGCCTCTCCTGTCCCCAGCGCCTGGGCGCGGCGGATCATGTCCACGAGCCCCTCCGTGATGTCCAGCCGCTCCACCGTGTCCACCTCGACCCACGCCACGTCGGCGGCATCGCTGCCCGCCGCCGGCGTCCCCGCGCCGGGGTGGACCGGATAGGCGAGGTAATCGACGAGCACGTAATGGTAGCGGACGCGGCCGGCGTCATCGCGCACCACGCGGTCCACGATGCCGGCCAGGCCCGCGATCGTGATCTGCAGCCCGCACTCCTCGGCCACTTCGCGGACGACGGCCTCCACCGTCGTCTCGCCGAGATCGACGAGACCGCCGGGCAGGCTCCACTTGCCCGCCGAGGGCTGCCCGCCCCGCTTGACGAGGAGGACGCGGCCGCCATCCAGGATGACGGCGCCCACGCCCAGCCGCGGATGGGACGGGTACTCGCGGCTCACGCGCCGAGCGCCGCGCGCGGATCCGCGAGCAGCCAGGCCTCCGTGCCGTACTTGTCGGCGACGAGCGCCTCCGCCGTGGCCGTCTCGCCGTCGGTCAGGCCGCCCGGGGCGAGGACGAGGGTGTGCTCGCGCTCGAAGGCGCTGGCGAGCGCGAGGGCGACCTCGTCGAAGGCGGGCCGCCGTCCGGTGGCCGCCTCCAGCGTCGTCATCGTGGACAGTGGATCGCGCGTGGTGGGAAACACCGCCCGCACGCGCGCGTCGTCCACGCCGAGCAGGACCGCGCCGTGCTGCAGGAACGAGGTGGACCGCCGCCGCTGCGCGCTGCCGACGAGCTTGCGTCCATCCACCTCGATCTCGAAGGCCCCCGTGCGCGCGAAGCAGAACGCGGGCGCCGGCCCGCCGCCGCCGCCCGCGGCCACCATCTCCGCCCCCGCGCCGAGCCCGTTGAGCCCCCGCAGCAGCGCGCGCCCGATCCAGTGATACGTCTCCAGCAGGTCGGGGCCGATGCCGAGGTCCCCCGCGGTGGCGACGACGCTGTAGGTCAGCTCCCGCTCCGGACCGTCGTGGTAGATGGCGCCCCCGCCCGTGGGCCGGCGCACGATGCCGACGCCGAGCCGGCGACAGGCGTCGGTGTCCACGCTGCCGTCGAGCGGCTGGCCGTAGCCCAGGGACAGGCAGGGCGGCGCCCACGCGAAGAAGCGGAGGGTCGGCGGCGACGTGCCCGCCTGGCGTCCCCGCCACAGCGCCTCGTCGATGGCCATGTTGGTGGCGCCGTCGGCGGGCTCGGTGACGAGCAGCCGCCACGGGGAGGCCGCGGCGGGGACGGTCGCCTCTACCCCCGGGGGGCGCGTGACGTCCATTTCAGGTCAGGCTCGCGGGCGGCGCGCGTCTGGTCGAGCCTGCGCACGGGCGTCGTCACGGGCGCCTCGTGCATGACGTCGGGCGAGCTCGCGCTCTCCCGGGCGATCTGGATCATGGCGTCGCAGAAGAGGTCGAGCGTGTCCTTGGACTCCGTCTCCGTGGGCTCGATCATCAGCGCCTCTTCCACGATGAGCGGAAAGTACGTCGAGGGCGCGTAGAAGCCGAGGTCGAGCAGGCGCTTGGCGATGTCGGTGGCGGTGACGCCCTGCTTCTTCTGGCGGCGTGCCGAGAGCACGCACTCGTGCATGCAGGGGCCGGGCACCGCCACGTCGTAGTCCTGCTCCAGCCGCTTCATGACGTAGTTGGCGTTGAGCACGGCGTTGTCCGACACGGAGCGCAGGCCGTCGCCGCCCATCGTGCGGATGTAGGCGTAGGCGCGCACCAGCATCCCGAAGTTGCCCCAGAACGCCTGCAGCTTGCCGATCGACTTCGGCCGCTTCCAGTCGAGGTCGTAGGCCTCGCCGTGCTTCACCACCACGGGGGCGGGCAGGAACGGCTCCAGGTGCGCCTTCACGCCCACGGGGCCGGCGCCCGGCCCCCCGCCGCCGTGCGGGGTGGTGAACGTCTTGTGCAGGTTGAAGTGACACACGTCGAAGCCGAGGTCGCCGGGACGGGTGATGCCCAGGATGGCGTTGAAGTTGGCGCCGTCCATGTAGACCTGCGCGCCCTTGGCGTGACACAGCTCGGTGATCTCCACGATGCGCGGCTCGAACATCCCGAGCGTGTTGGGCACGGTGATCATGAACGCCGCCACGTCGGTGCCGAGGTGCTTGTCGAGGTCGGCGATGTCCACCTCGCCGTTGGGCAGCGACTTCACCTCCACCACGTCGTACCCGGCGAGGGCGGTGGAGGCGGGATTGGTGCCATGGGCCGAATCGGGGATGAGCACCTTCGTGCGCTGTTCGCCCCGGGCGAGGTGGTAGGCGCGGATCATGAGCACGCCCGCCAGCTCGCCCTGCGCGCCCGCGGCCGGCTGCAGCGACACCGCATCCATGCCCGAGATCTCCGCCAGCATCCCCGCCAGCTCGTGCATCAGCGCCAGCGCGCCCTGCGCGGCGGCGGGGGCCGCGAGCGGGTGCAGGCGCGCGAAGCCGGCCAGGCGCGCCATGTCCTCGTTGATCTTCGGGTTGTACTTCATCGTGCACGAGCCGAGCGGGTAGAAATGCGTGTCCACGCCGTAGTTCAGGCGCGACAGGCGCGAGTAGTGCCGCACCACGTCGAACTCGGACACCTCGGGCAGCGCCGGGGATTCCGCTCTCAGATATTTGGCAGGGACGAGGTCCCGCGCCGTGCGGTCGCCGGGCACGTCGGACTCCGGCAGCGAGTACCCGATGCGGCCGGGCGAGGACAGCTCGAAGACCAGCTTGTCGTAGGCGCTCATGCGAGCACCGTGGCGAGGGCGTCCGCGTAGGCGTCGATCTCGGCCTTCGTCCGCTTCTCCGTCACCGCCACCAGCAGGCAGTCGCCGAGGGCGCGGTCGAACGGCTTGAGCGGCACGCCGGGGAGGATGCGCTGCTTCGCCAGCCGCGCCACCACCCGGTCCGGAGGCTTCGGCAGGCGCAGGGTGAACTCCTTGAAGAAGGGCTGCGCGAAGCGCAGCGACACGCCCGGCACCTGCGTGAGCCGCTCCGCCGCGTAATGGGCCTTGCGCGTGGACAGCTCGCCCACCTTCACGAGCCCCTCCCGGCCCACCGTCGACAGGTAGATGGTCGCCATCAGCGCGCAGAGGGCGACGTTCGTGCAGATGTTCGAGGTCGCCTTCGCGCGCCGGATGTGCTGCTCACGGGTCTGCAGCGTGAGCACGAAGCCCCGCGCGCCGTCGCGGTCGACGGTGGCGCCCACGAGCCGCCCCGGCATCCGGCGCACGAGCTCGCTCTTGGCGGCGAACACGCCCAGGTACGGGCCTCCATAGGACAGCGGCACGCCGAGGCCCTGCCCGTCGCCCACGACGATGTCGGCGCCCAGGCGTCCGGGCGCCTGCAGCACGCCGAGGTTCACGGGATCGCTGACGACCACGAGCAGCGCGCCCGCCGCGTGGGCGAGCTCCGCCGCCGCCGCCACGTCCTCCAGGCAGCCGTAGAAGTTTGGCGATTGCACGACGAGCGCCGCCGTCTTGCCGCCCACGAGCTTGCGCGCCGCCTCCGGATCCAGCACGCCCTCCGGCGCCGGCACGTCACGCAGGCGAATGCCGGGGCCCTCGCAGTAGGTGGCGACCACCCGGCGGTACAACGGGTTCACGCCGCGCGCGAGCACGATCTCCGTGCGTCCCGTCACGGCGTGCGCCATGAGCGCGGCCTCGGCGAGCGACGAGGCCCCGTCGTAGATCGAGGCATTGGCGACGTCCATGCCGGTGAGCTCGGCGATCATCGTCTGGTACTCGTAGATCGTGCGCAGCGTGCCCTGGCTGGCTTCCGGCTGGTACGGCGTGTACGCCGTGAAGAATTCACCGCGCAGGATGAGGTGATTGATCGGGCTCGGCACGTAGTGATCGTAGGCGCCGGCGCCCTGGAAGCAGGCGAAGGATTCGGCGTCGGCGTTGCGCGCGGCCATCGCGCTCATGTGGCGGATGAGGTCGGTCTCCGCGAGCGCGGGCGGCAGCGCGAGCGGCCGCGACAGGCGCGCCTTGGCGGGGATCGCGACGAGCAGGTCCTCGATGGACCCCGCGCCGATGGTCTCCAGCATCCGCTTCTGCTCGGCGGGCGTGTTGGCGATGTAGCGGGTGGCCATCGGCTAGTGACCGCCCTTGGCGATGAACTCCTCGTACTGGGCGGCGCTCAGCAGCTCGTCCAGCTCGGCGGGCTTCGAGGGCGTGATGACGATCATCCACCCCGTGCCGTAGGGATCGGTGTTGACGGTCTCGGGCGCCGTCGGCAGCGCGCCGTTGGCTTCGACGACCTCGCCGGACACCGGCGAGAAGAGGTCGGAGACGGCCTTCACCGACTCCACCACCCCGAAGGCCTGCCGCTGGCTCACCGTGGCGCCCACCTTCGGCAGCTCGACGAAGACCACATCGCCGAGCTGCTCCTGGGCGTAGGCGGTGATGCCGACGCGGATGTTCTTGCCTTCCTGCCTGGCCCACTCGTGATCGCGCGTGTACTTCAGATCGCCCGGAACGCTTGCCATTGGATGTTGGTCCTCTCGCCGTGTTTAACGCTTGACGTGCGGCGTGGCGAACGGCGTCTTCACGACACGCGCCGGCTTCACCTGGCCGCGGATCTCGACCCCGAGGGCGGTGCCGGTGGCGGTGTGTGGGGCCGCCACGTAGGCCATGCCGATGTAACGATCGACGGAGGGCCCGTACGACCCGGAGGTGACGACGCCCACGGGCGAGCCGTCCTTGACGACCGGATACCCGTGACGGGCCACCGCGCGCTCGGCCATCTCGATGCCCACGAGGCGCCGCGCGGGCCCCGCCGCCCGCACCTTGTCGATCGCCTCGCGCCCGATGAAGTCGCCCTTGGCCGGCTTCACGACCCAGCCCAGCCCCGCCTCCAGCGGGTTCGTCGTCTCGTCGATGTCGTTGCCGTACAAGGCGTACCGCATCTCCAGGCGCAGGGTGTCGCGCGCCCCGAGTCCGATGGGTGCGGCGCCGTCCGCGCGGCCCGCCTCGAGCAATGCCCTCCACACCGCCGGCGTCCCCTCCGCCGGGCAGTACAGCTCGAAGCCGTCTTCGCCCGTGTACCCGGTGCGGGAGATGATCGTCGCCACCCCGGCCACCGTGCCCGTGGCGAACCGGTAGTACCCGATCTTCGCGACGTCGCCGCTGGCCAGCCGGCCCACCAGCGCCTCCGCCTTCGGTCCCTGCACCGCCACCAGCCCCGTCTCCTGCGACAGGTTGCGCCAGCGCGCGCCGGTCCCGCGGGCGGTCACCCACTGCCAGTCCTTGTCGATGTTCCCCGCGTTCACGGTGAGCATGTAGCGATCCGGGCCGAGGCGGTACAGGGTGAGGTCGTCGACGATGCCGCCGTCGGGATAGCACAGCAGCGAGTACTGGACCTGGCCGATCTCGAGGGCGGTCACGTCATTGGTCGTGAGCCGCTGGAGGACGGCCTCGGCCTGTGGTCCCTCCACCTCGAACTCGCCCATGTGGCTGACGTCGAAGAGCCCCACCGCGGCACGGACGGTGCGGTGCTCCTCGATGATGCCGGCGTACTGCACGGGCATGTCCCAGCCCCCGAACGCAACCATGCGGGCGCCGGCCTCGACGTGAGCCTGGTGCAACGGCGTGCGCTTCAAGGATGTGTCCACGGCGACTGAGTAGACCATCCTCGCTGGGGAGGGTCAAGGCCGCGGGCAGCGGGAGACCGACGACGTGGCGCGTCAGCCGAAATGTATAGAAGTCAAAGCCTGACCCCGCGGCTAACGGCGGCGGGCGAGCAGGCTCGCGATCACGGTCGCCAGCTCGGCGGACTCCACGGGCTTGGGGACGTGGGAGTCGAAGCCGGCGGAGAGGACGCGGATGCGGTCCTCGACGCTGCCGTAGGCCGTCACGGCGATGGCCGGGATGCGGCCGCCCCTGTCCGCCTCCAGTGCCCGCACCCGGCGGATGAGCGCGTAGCCGTCCTCGTCCGGCATCCCGATGTCGGAGACGAGCACGTCGGGCGTCCAGTCGGCCAGCGCGTGCAGCGCCGCCGCCGCCGAGCCGACCGTGCGCACCACCGCCCCCTGCTGGGCCAGCATGGCGGCGAAGAGCTCGAGCGTGTCCGGCTCGTCGTCGACGACGAGCAGCTTCACGTCCTTGAGGAAGGTGAGGTGATCGAGGCGGCCCCGCGCCGCCGGTTGCCGCCGCTGCCCGTCGGCGTCCGTGTCCGCGTGAGCCATGACGGGCAGCCGCACGGTGAAGACAGCGCCCTGGTTGTCGCCCAGGCTCGTCGCGTGCACCGTGCCCCCGTGCAGCTCCACGAGGTGCCGCACGAGCGCCAGCCCGATGCCCAGGCCGCCGTGCGCCCGCGTGGTGGTGCTGTCGCCCTGGCGGAAGCGCTCGAAGATGTGGGGCAGCACCTCGAGCGCGATGCCGCGGCCGGTATCGCTCACGACGATCTCGACGTGCGCGTCCGCCCGCTTCGTGCTCACCTGCACCCGCCCGCCGCCGTCGGTGAACTTGATCGCGTTGAGCACGAGGTTCCAGACGACCTGCTGCAGGCGGTCGGAATCGCCCGCGAGGGGACCGGCACGGGGATCGAGGTCGTACGTGAGATGCACGCCCTTGCTCTCGGCGGCCGGCCGCACCGAGTCCAGGGCGGCTTCCACGATGCCCGCCAGGCTCACGGGGCGCACGTCGAGCCGAAGCTTGCCCGTGATGATCCGCGAGACGTCGAGGAGATCCTCGATGAGCTGGACCTGCGCCTGCGCGTTGCGCTCGATGATGTCGAGGGCGCGATCCTGCGTCCCCGGCTCGAGCTGGCCCCGCCGCAGCATGCGCGCCCAGCCGAGGACGGCGTTCAGCGGCGTGCGAAGCTCGTGCGACAGCGTGGCGAGGAACTCGTCCTTGCTGCGGTTGGCGGCCTCCGCCTCCGTGCGGGCGCGCTGCTCCTTCTCGTACAGGCGCGTGTTGTCCATGGCCACCGCGGCCTGCGCCGCGAGCCCGACCACCAGCCGCTCCTCGCGCTCGGTGAACATGCCCCGTTCGGGATGGCCGAAGAACAAACCGCCCAGCACGTCGCCCGAGCGCGAGACCACGGGGACCGCCAGGTAGCTGCGCACGGGAAGATGGCCCTCCGGCATCCCGTGGTGCGGCGGGCTCTTGCCGTACCGCGGATCCTCGTGGACGTCGTCGATGCGCACGACACCCTCGCCCCGGAAGGTGGCCCCGAAGAGCGCGGTGTTGCGCGGCATCGGGAACGTGTCGAAGGCCTCGCGGCTGACGCCGGAGATGGCGTAGAGCGTGTAGGACTCGCCGCGGTCGTCGACGAGGTTGTAGAAGAAGGCGCCGAACGCCGCGCGCGACAGCTTGGTGGCGGCGTCGGTCACGGCCTGCACCAGCTTCTCGAGATCCAGCTCGGCGGACAGCAACGGGCCCGTGCGGTTGATGATCTCGAGCGTCTCCGCCTGCTCGCGGAGCTGCGCGGCATTGACGCGCTCGCCGGTGAGATCGGTGACGAGGGCGACGAAGCCGCGCACGCGGCCGCTCTCGTCGCGGTCGGGCACGAGGGTGGCGCGCACGTACCGGCTGCCCCCCTCGCGGTACGGCAACAGCCGCTCGTACGTCGCGGGCTGGCCCGCCAGCGCCGCCTCCACGTGGGGACGCGCCATCTCGTAGGCCGCCTGCCCCATGACCTCGCTCAGGTGCCGGCCCGCCACCGCCGCCGCCGGCTGTCCGAACCACTCCTCGTACGCCCGGTTGTTGAAGCGATAACGGCCGCCGGCGTCGACGTAGGAGATGAGCACGGGCACCGCGTCGGTGATCAGCCGCAGCTCGCTCTCACGCGCGCGCAGCGCCGCCGCATGCTCGCGCACGCTGCGCGCGCCCTTCTCCAGCGCGCGCGCGAGGTCGCCCACCTCGGCGACGATGGCGCGGGCAGGGACGGCGATCTCCCCCTGGTCCAGCGTCGCCGCCGCCGCCGACAGCGACACGATGGGGGCGGCGATGCGGCGGCCGAGGAGGGCGGCGAGACCGACGCCCACGAGCAGCATGGCGAGGCCCGCCGCGGTGACGGTGGCCAGCGATTGCATGAGCGAGCCCTCCGCCGAGGCGGCGGGCAGGCCGAGCACGACGGCCCATCCCGAGACGGCCGAGCGGGCGAAGGCGGCGTACGTGGCCGCCCCTTCCTGGTTGAAGGCACGCGCGGTGCCTTCCGGGCCTTGCCGCAGCCTCGCGGCGAGGTCGGCCGTGACGGGCCGGCCCACGAACTCTTCGGGCGCTCGCGTCCGCGCCAGGATGACGTGATTGCGGTCGACGACGGCGCCGGTCCAGTCGGCGGGAATCTTCTGCCGTACCAGCACCTCGCCGAAGCTCTGCGGCGCCATGCCCGCCGACATCATGTAGCGGGGACGGCCCTGCCGCATGACCGGCACCCGGATGCCGATCACGGGCGCCTTCGCCACGGGTCCGGCGAAGAGATCGGTGACGAGCGGCCTGCCGCTCTCCATCACCTGACGGAAGGCGGCCTGGTTGCCCGGTGTGGGTGGCAGCGGCGTGCCATACGGCTGGCGCAGGTTCAGCAGCTGCTGTCCCGTGGCGTCCGTGAGCAGCACCGTGTCCCAGTGCGGATGCTGCGCTTTCACGCGCGCGGCGAGCGCGTAGAAGGCGCGGAAGTCGCCGTGGTCGAGATGCTCCGAGGCCCCGAGCGTCTTCAGGGCCTCGATGTCGGTCATGAGCTGCGCGTCCAGCGCCACCGCCAGCGCGCGAGCCGTCTCCTGGAGACCGCGCTCGATGGCCGCCCGCTCGGACCGGTGCAGCCGCACCACGAGGACGAGCGAGAAGATGAGAATGGGGACCAGCGTGACGACGACGAGGGCGATGAGGTGGGAGCGCAGCTTCATGTGCGGCCAGCATACAGGGTACGAAGCGATGCGGCGAAGGGCCAGCCGGGAAAAGTTTTCCCCAGTGCCGGGAGCACGGCGGCGTGGGGGGCCCCCGTCGAGGCCCCCCTCCCCCGCCTCGCCCCGCCGCGCGCTAGCCCCGCGCGAGCACGCGGGCGAGCGCGTTCACGAAGCGATCGATGTCCTCGTCGTCCATGGCGAGCGAGCAGGCGCCGAGCCCGCGCTGGGTGAGCAGGATGCCTTCGTTGATCAGCCCGAGGAAGACGCGCAGGGGCAGCTCGGCGTCCTTGGGCCGGCTGGAGCGGTAGTCCGTCAGCTTCTCCGTGGTCCAGTGCAGGCAGAAGAGCGAGCCGACGCCGGTCACCTGTCCCTTGCGCCGGGTACCGGCGAACAGACGCGTGAGGCCGCCGCGCAGCCGCTCGCCGAGCGCGTCCAGCCGCGCGTAGGCGTCCGGCGTGAGCGCATTCAGGGTGGCCACCCCGGCCGCCATCGTGACCGGGTTGGCGTTGAAGGTGCCGCCCTGGCTGATGCGCGCGCCGCTTGATTCCCCGTCCGCCACCTTGCGCTTGCGCGGATCGTAGAAGTTCATGATGTCGGCGCGGCCGCCGAAGGCGCCCACGGGCAGCCCGCCGCCGATGATCTTGCCGAGGGTGGTGAGATCCGGCCGCACGCCGAAGCGCTCCTGCGCGCCGCCGTACGCGACGCGGAAGGAGATCACCTCGTCGAAGATGAGCACGATGCCGAGGCGCTCCGTGAGCTCGCGCAGGCGCGGCAGGAAGCCGTCCACGGGCGGCAGCACGCCGCCGATGCCGAGCAGGGGATCCACGATCACGCAGGCAAGGGTGGCCGCCTCCTTCTCGAGGATCTCCGCGCAGGCGTCCGCGTCGTTCCACGGCAGCACCACCACGTGCTTGAGCACCGCGGGCGGCACGCCCGCCGACCACGCCACCGGCTTGGGGCGCCGGCGGTTGCCGGCGGCCTTGGGATCGGGGGTCACGCTCACCATCACCCAGTCGTGGGTGCCGTGAAAGGCGCCCTCGAACTTGGCGATCTTCGGCTTGCCCGTGAAGGCGCGCGCCAGGCGCACGGCGTTCATCGTCGCCTCCGTGCCCGAGTTCGTGAAGCGCAGGCTCTCCACCGAGGGCAGCCGCCTCGTGATCAGCTCCGCCAGCCGCACCTCGTGCTCGGTGGGGCCGGGAAAGGACAGGCCGCTCTCCGCCACCGCCTGCACCGCCTTGACGACGTCGGGCGGCGCGTGGCCGAGGATGAGGCTCGTGTAGTTGCCGTTGAAGTCGACGCGCTCGGTGCCGTCCACGTCCCAGATGTGGGCGCCGGCGCCGCGCTGGAAATAGAAGGGGTAGGGATCGAAGAAGGTCGTGGTGCGGCTGTTGCCGCCCGGCATGACCGCCACCGCCTCCTCGTGCAGCGCGCGCGAGCGCGCGGTCTTGGCGACGTATTCCGCGATTTCCTTGTCGACGCTCATGCTGAGACCTCCTGTAGTCGTATGGCGGCCAATGACGATTCCGCCTCCCGCCGCAGCCGGTGCGCCTCCGCCACCTCGATGGCGGTGAAGCGCATGCGCTGGCCGGGCTTCACCTGACCGATGCGCGCGATGTCGAACGAGCACACGGTGGCCATCTTCGTATAGCCGCCCGTCGATTGCCGGTCCACGAGCAGCACGATGGGCTGCCCGTCCCCGGGGACCTGGACGGCGCCGAGCGCGATGCCATCGGAGATGATGTCGTGCCCGCGCGCGTGCGCGATGGGCGGCCCCTTGAGCCGCGCGCCCATGCGATCGGACTGGGGCAGCATCTCATAGGCGGCGCCGAGGAACTGCGCGATGCCATCCGGCGTGAACCGGTCCGCCTGCGGGCCGAGTACGACCCGCAGCGTGGGCTCGTCGTTCCAATCGGCCATGGCGTCGCGCCCGGCGCGGCGCACGCGGGGGAGCGGGGCGTCCGCCAGCGGCAGCACGTCGTCCCGGCGGAGCGCGCGTCCCTGCACGCCGCCCATGCGGCCGCGCACGTAGGTGGCGCGCGAGCCGAGCACGGGGGGCACGTCGATCCCGCCCGAGATCGCGACGTAGCCGCGCACGCCCGCCCGCGCGATGCCGATCTTCACCACGTCGCCCGCCAGGAGCAGCAGCGTCGTCCACGCGGGGGCGCCGGCGCCGTTCACGGTCACCGCCATGTCCGCGCCCGTGACCGCCACCGCGCACGGCCGCTGCGCCTGCAGGCGCGGGCCCATCAGCGTGCACTCGAGGGCGGCGGCGTTGTCGGCGTTGGCCACGAGGCGGTTGGCGATGACGAAGGACGGCCGGTCGATGGGGCCCGAGGGCGGGATCCCGTAGCGGAGCTGGCCGGGCCGGCCGAGGTCCTGCACCGTCGTGTGCGCGCCGGGATCGAGGACGCGGATCATGCGATGACCGGCTGGAAGGCGCCGCGCGCCACGCGCGCCGTGATGTCGTCGAACTCGCGGCGGTCGATGGGGCGCATGCGCACGTGGTCACCGGGCTTCAGCAGAATCGGCTCGGCCGCCTCGGGGTCGTACAGGCGGAGCGGGGTGCGGCCGAGGATCCAGTAGCCGCCCGGGCTGTCGACGGAGTAGATGCAGCACTGGATGCCCCCGATGCCGACGCTGCCCGCGGGCACCCGCACGCGCGGCGTCTGCAGGCGCGGCAGGCAGATGCGCTCGGGCATGCCCGTCATGTACGGCAGGCCGGGCGTGAAGCCGATGAAGTAGACGAGCAGGTCGGAGTCCGCGTGCAGGCGTACCACCTCGTCCACCGGCATGTCGAGCCGCCGGGCCGCCGCTTCCAGGTCGAGGCCCAGCTCCGTGTCGTAGCAGCACGGCAGCTCCACGGTGCGCGGAGGGGGCAGCACGCTCGTGGACGCCATCGAGGCGAGCTCGGCGAGCGTCGCGCAGAGGGTGTCGTAGCCGACCACGCCCGGATCGTAGTAGACGAGGAGCGCGCGAAAGCTGGGCACCGTCTCCACCACGCCCGGGACCGCTTTCTGCTGGATCAGAAACTCCAGGGCGCGCACCTGCGTGTTGACCTCGATGCTGATCTCCTCGGCCCACTCGACGGACAGCGCGAGGTCGCCCGCCGCCACAAACCTCACGATGCTAGAAGGCGGCGAGGGCGGAGTTGGGCAGGTCGGTGATGAACATGTGGCCGGGGCTGTGCGTGATCATGAAGGGGGGCTTGCTCGCGAGCGCCACCGCCTGCGGCGTCACGCCGCACGCCCAGAACACCGGCACGTCGCCCGGCTTGAACGGCTGCGCGTCGCCCCAGTCGGGCCTGGCGATGTCCTTGATGCCGAGCTGAGCGGGATCCCCGATGTGCACGGGCGCGCCGTGCGCACCGGGAAAGCGCGCGCTCGCCGTCACCGCCTTCGACAGCTGCGCGGAGGGGATGGGCCGCATCGACACCACCATGGGGCCGTGGAACACGCCGGCGCGGCGGGTCTGGACGGAGGTCTTCCACATGGCGACGTTCTTGCCGTTCTCGACGTGCCACAGCGTGATGCCGGCCTCCAGCAGCGCCCACTCGAAGGTGAAGGAGCACCCGAGCAGGAAGGCGACGAGATCGTCACGCCAGTACGGCGTGACGTCCGTGACCTCGTCCGCCAGCACGCCGTCCTTGTAAATCCGATAACGCGGCAGGTCCGTGCGCAGATCCGCCCCCGGCGCCACGCCCACCGGCTCCGGCGAGCCCACGTCCGTCACCTCGATGAGCGGGCACGCGCGCGGGTTGCGCTGGCAGAAGAGCAGGAAATCGTAGGCATTGTCCTTGGGGAGCACGGCGAGGTTGGCCTGCACGTGGCCCTCGCCCCAGCCCGCGGTGACGCCGGTCAGCTTGCCGCTTCGGATGTCGGCGCGAATCTCTCTCGGGTGCCGCGTGTCGATCGCCATGGCCGCTATTCTACGTGAGGTGTGAGAGGCGCGGCCACAAGTCGGCATTGGCGAGCACGTGCGGCTTCTGCCCGCGCAACACGCGCAGCATCTCGGAGGTGACCATCATCCCGATGGCCCGGTGCGCCTCCTCCGTGACGCCCGCGATGTGCGAGGTGCACACCACGTTGTCGAGATTGAGCAGCGGGTTGTCCGCGCCGACGGGCTCCTGCTCGAAGACGTCGAGGCCGGCGGCGGCGAGGCGGCCGCGCGTGAGCGCCTCGAAGAGCGCGTGCTCCTGCTGCACGGGTCCGCGCGAGGTGTTCACGAAGATGGCGCCCGGCTTCATGAGGGCGAGCGTGCGCTCGTTGATCATGCCGCGCGTCTCGGGCGTGAGCGGCGTGTGGCAGGTGAGCACGTCCACCTGCGGCAGCAGCGCCTCCAGGCTGGACACGGGCTCCACGCCGCGGCGCCGCAGCTCGTCCTCCGGCACGTAGGGGTCGTAGCCGAGCACCGTCATGCCGAAGCCCTGCCCGGCGATCCGGGCCACGATGCGGCCGATGCTGCCCACGCCGATGATGCCGAGCGTCTTGCCGTGCAGCTCACGTACGCCCGCCGAGCGCTGCGGGCCCCACTCCGCCCGGCGCGTCATGGCATCCACCTGCCGCGTCTTCTTCGCGCAGTTCAGCATCAGCATCACGGCGTGCTCGGCCACCGACTGCGAGTTCGAGCCCGGCGCGTGCACGACGGCGATGCCCAGGCGCGTGGCCGCGGGCAGGTCGACCGTGTCGAGCCCGGCACCGTAGCGGCCGACCACCCGCAGCTTCTTGCACGCGGCCATGAGGCTCTCGGTACACGCGGGACGGATGCGGA
The DNA here is from genome assembly GCA_040902295.1 of Candidatus Rokuibacteriota bacterium. Taxonomy (GTDB): domain Bacteria; phylum Methylomirabilota; class Methylomirabilia; order Rokubacteriales; family CSP1-6; genus JBBDXO01. The sequence continues at coordinate 15,053 of JBBDXO010000101.1, forward strand.
ACAGGATCCCGTCCGCCTCCGCCGCCGTCTTCACCATGCCCGCTTCCGTGGGATCATCGGTGATCAGCACGCGGGCGCCGCTCTCGAGCTGGGCCACCGCATCGGGGTGAATGGCGCCTGCGATGACGACGAAGGGACGGGACTCAGCCATGCAACGATCTCCTTGCGAGATTATAGTCTGACTTTATGACGACATTGGTGACGGGCGCCTTCGGCTGTATCGGCGCGTGGGTGGTGCGCGGCCTTCTCCACGCCGGCGAGCGCCCGGTGCTTTTCGACCTCGGCGACGATCCCTGGCGCCTGAAGATGATCGCGGGCGCGGACGTGACCGAGCGCGTCACCATCGTGAAGGGCGACATCGCCGACCGCGAGGCGGTCACGCGCGCGGTGCAGGAGCACGCCATCGACCACGTGATCCACCTCGCCGCCTGGCAGGTGCCGCTCTGCCGGCAGGACCCGCCGCGGGGGGCGCTGATCAATGTGGTCGGCACCGCCAACGTCTTCGAGGCGGTGCGGGCGGGCGGCGGCCGCATCCCGCGGGTCGTGTACGCCTCCTCGGCCGCCGTCTTCGGCGCGCCGTCCCTGTACCCGCCGGGACCGGTCGCAGACGACGCCGCGCGCCTGCCCGCCACGCATTACGGCGTCTACAAGGTCGCCAACGAGGAGACGGCGCGGCTCTACTGGGAGGAGCACAGGATCCCCTCCTCGGGCTTCCGCCCCCACTCCGTGTACGGCCCCGGCCGCGACTTCGGCGTCACCGCCGATCCCACGCTGGCCATGAAGGCGGCGGTGCTCGGCCGGCGCTTCGCGATCCGCTGGGGCGGCGCCGCCGATTTCATCTACACGGAGGACGTGGCGCGCGCGCTCCTGGCGGCCTGCCGCGCGACGCTCGACGGCGCGCGCGCCTACAACCTGCACGGCGCCGCCGCCACCATCGCCGACCTCGCGCGGCGCATCGAGCAGGCGTGGCCGGCCGCGCGCGGTCTCATCACCCACGTCGAGCAGCCCCTGCCCTTTCCCGCCGCCCTCGACGACACGCGCTTCCAGAAGGACCTGGGCCCCGCCGCCGCCACCTCGCTCGACGACGGCGTGCGCCGCACCCTCGACGCGTTCGCCCGCCTGCAGAAGGCCGGCCGCCTCGACGCGCGGGAGCTGACATGACGGCGTACGCCCTGCGACTGGCCACGCCCGCGGACGCCGCCGCCATCTGCGAGATCTACAACCAGGGCATCACCGATCGCGTGGCCACCCTCGAGACCGAGCTGCGCACCCCCGACGAGCGCCGGCAGTGGCTGACGGCGCGCGGGCCGCGCCATCCGGTGGTGGTCGCCGAGGACGACGGCACGGTAGTGGCGTGGGGCAGCCTCAACCCGTACAGCGCGCGCGAGGCCTACCGGTTCGTGGCCGACTTTTCCGTCTACGTCGAGCGCGCGTACCGCGGCAAGGGCGCCGGCAGCGCCGTCCTCACGCGTCTCATGGAGCTGGCGCGCGAGCACGGCTATCACAAGCTGGTGCTCTCCGCCTTTCCCACGAACAGCGGCGGCATGGCGCTCTACACCCGGCAGGGCTTCCGCACGGTGGGCATCTACAAGGAGCAGGGCATGCTCGACGGCGCGTGGGTGGACACCGTCATCATGGAGAAGCTGCTGTAGAGATCGTCATCGAGCGCGCGCAGGCCGCGGACGCCGATACGCTCACGCGCCTGGCCCACGCCGCCAAGCGCCACTGGCGCTACGCCGAGGCGGACATCGCCCGGTGGAGGGACGCCCTCACCCTCACGCCCGGGTTCATCGCCCGTCATCCCGTGTACGCGGCACGCGCAGGCGGCGACATCGTCGGCGTGTACGCGCTCACGGGCGCGGGCGCCACGCGCGTCCTCGAGCACTTCTGGGTGGCGCCCGCCCACATCGGCACCGGCATCGGGCGCCGGCTGCTCGCTCACGCCACGACGCGCCTGCGCGCGGAGGGGGTCACCGCCCTCCGCATCGAGTCCGACCCCCACGCGGAGGGCTTCTACCTGAAAGCGGGCGCGCGGCGCGTGGGCGAGGTGCCGTCGACGCCGGCGGGCCGCACCCTGCCCCTGCTCGTCCTCACCCTCGCGTAGCGGGCCCGGTCAGGAGCGAATCATCGTGAGCAGCATCTTGAAGGGCGAGACCGCCCGCAGGGCATGCGGCTGGTGGGCGGGCATGAGCAGGGTCTCGCCGGCGCGTACGCGGTAGGGCCGTCCCGCCACCGTGATGGCGGCTTCGCCGTCGACGAGGTGGACGAGGGCGTCGTAGGGCGTGGTGTGCTCGCTCAGCTCCTGCCCGGCGGCGAAGGCGAACAGCGTCACGCTGCCGGTCTTCCCCTTGATGAGGATCCGGCTCACGATCGTTCCCTCCTGGTACGACACCATCTCGGCAACGGCATTGACATCCAGCGCCTCGTCCATGGCGGCCTCCTTCCCCACCGCCCAGCATACCCTCGCGGGCGCGCTACTCCGCTGCCACCGCCACGCGGTCGGCGTCACGGCCGGAGGCGGGGGGCTCGCTGCGCACGCGACGCGTGAAGGGCACGAGGACGAGGACACAGAAGAACAGCATCGAGAGCAGCCAGAACTCGTCGGCGTAGGCGAGCACCTGCGCCTGCACCTGCGTGTCGTGGTAGAGCATCGCCGTGGCCCGCCTGCCGGCGGTGAAGGGGTCGTTGCCGAGGCTCATGAAGTGCTCGGTCCACTGATGCAGCCGCTCGGTGGTGGCCGCACTCCACACGTCGACGTGGCTGACGAGCGTGGACTGATGATGCTGGCTCCGCCGCGACAGCATGGTGGTCGCCAGCGCGACGCCGATGGAGCCTCCCAGGTTGCGCACGACGTTGTAGGCGGCGGTGGCGTTGCCCAGCCGCTCCCGCGGCACGGTGGCGAGCGCCAGCGTGGTGAGCGGCACGAAGATGAAACCGAGGCCGAGCCCCTGCAGCACGCGCGGCCACACGAGCCCCCAGTAGTCCACGCCCAGGGTGAGGTGCGACATCCACAGGAGGGCGGTGGCGTTGAGGGCACAGCCCGTCGCGAGCAGCCAGCGCTGGTCGACGAAGGTGACGAGGCGGCCCGCCACCACCAGCGAGAGCATGTTGCTGAGGCCGGCGGGCGCCAGCACCATCCCCGACGTCCACGCGTCGTAGCCGAGCACCTTCTGCGTGTAGAGGGCGATGAGGAGCGTGGTGGAGAAGAATCCCATGCTCACCATGGCGATGATGCCGCTGCCGATGGCGAAGTTGCGGTGGTGGAAGACGGAGAGGTCGAGGATGGGCTCGCGCGCCGTGAGCTCGCGGATCACGAAGCCGGCGAGCGCGCACACGGCGATCACGAAGAAGGTGACCACCCACATGGAGTCGAACCACTCCTGGCGCTCGCCACGGTCGAGCACGAGCTGCAGGCAGACGAAGCCGACCACCATGAGCACCAGACCGGCGGCGTCGATCCGGCCCGGCTTCTTGAGGTGGGCGGGGTCGAAGAGGAAGGCGCCCGCCATCAGGAACCCCGCCACGCCGATGGGCAGGTTGATGTAGAAGATCCAGCGCCACGACCAGTTGTCGGCGATCCAGCCGCCGAGGGTGGGGCCGAGGATCGGCCCCATCATGATGCCCACGCCCCACACCGCCATCGCCATCCCGCGCTGGTGGAGCGGATAGATCTCCCACATGATCGCCTGCGAGATGGGAATCATCGGGCCCCCGCCGATCCCCTGGAAGATCCGCATGAGGACGAGGAACTCCAGATTGGGCGCGATGCCGGACAGGAACGAGCTCACGGTGAAGAGCACGGTGCAGATCATGAAGAAGCGCTTGCGGCCGAGCAGCGACGACAGCCAGCCGGTGGCGGGAAGGATGATGGCGTTGGCGGCGAGGTAGGAGGTGAGCACCCACGAGATCTCCTCGACGCCCGCCGACAGCGAGCCCTGCATGTGGGGCAGCGCGACGTTGGTGGCGCTGGTGTCGATGATCTGCATGACGGTCACGCACATCACGGAGAGCGTGATCGCCAGCTTGCGCGCGGTGGAGAGAGGCGCGTCGTCCGCCATCGAGGGCGCTGCCCCTACTTCACCCGGATCGTCACCACCGCCGACATCCCGGCGCGCAGCGGCTGCGGGTTGCCGATCTCTTTCTCCTCGAGCAGGATCTTCACGGGCACCCGCTGCACCACCTTGACCCAGTTGCCGGTGGCGTTCTCCGGCGGCAGCAGCGAGAAGCGCGAGCCGGTGCCGGCGCTGAGCGAGTGGACGATGCCGGTGAAGGTCTTGCCGGGAAAGCTGTCGATGGTGACGGCGGCCTTCATCCCGGGGCGCACGCGGGTGAGCTGGGTCTCCTTGAAGTTGGCCACCACCCACACGTCGTGCAGCGGCACGATGGCGAGCAGCGGCTGGCCCAGCTGCACGATCTGCCCGACCTCCACCGCGCGCCGGGAGACGATGCCGTCGAGCGGCGCCCGCACCACCGTGTGCTCGAGCGCCAGCTCGGCGACGGCGAGATCGGCCTGGGCCTCCTTGAGCTGGGCTTCCGCCCGCAGCACCTCGGCGTCCTTCACCGTCACCTGGTGGCCCTGCCCTTCCGCGCGCGCGAGCGCCCCCCGCGACTCCGCCACCCGCTGCCGGGCCCCCTCGATGGCGAGCATGCGCGAGGCGAGCTCCGCTTCCGCCTGCTGGATGTCCTTTTCCGTCTGCGCCAGCCGCCGCTGGGTGGCCTCGCGGACGGCGGACGCCGTCTCGTGCGCCGCCTGCGCCTCGTCCAGCTCGCGGCGCGACACGAAGTCGTCCTTCACGAGGCTGCGCATGCGCTCCAGCTCGCGCGCGGCGCGCCGCTCGCTGGACTCGGCCGCCGCCACGTCCGCGCGCATGGCGTCGGTGGCGGCGCGCCGCGCCTCCAGCCGTGCCCGCGCCTCCTCCACCGCCGACTCGCTCGCCTTCACGCCGACGAGGGTGGACTGGAGCGCGGCGCGGCCTTCGTCGACCTGGGCGCGCGTGACGTCGCGCACGAGGGGCACCTCCGACCGGGCCGCCCGCACCCCCGCCTCCGCCACCGCCACCGCCGCGCGCAGCTGGTCACGCCGGGCCTCGTAGTCGCGGGCGTCCACGCGCAGGAGCACGTCACCCTTGCGGACCGCCTGGTTGTCACGCACGAGCAGCTCGACCACGTGCCCGCCCACCTTGGCGCTCACGGGCGAGATCGTGCCCTCCACGTAGGCGTCGTCGGTGGACACGTGGGTGAGGAAGCGGTACCACATGGTGCCGCCGAAGGTCACGGCGGCCACCATGGCCAGGACGGCGAGGACGATGACGATGCGACGTCCCACGTGAGACCTCCCGCCCTAGGGTAGCAGGACGGCCTTGGCGAAGTCGTCGGGGGGAGCGGTCAGGAGGTCCCGGAACACCCGGGCACCGTCGGCGAGCGGGAAGGGGCGGATCCACGGCTCGATGTCGATCCTGCCGTGCGCGAAGAGCGCGATGGCCGCCTGCAGATCCGACCAGGTGACGGCGTAGGAGCCGCTGATGCGCCGCTCCCCCAGCACGACGTCGCGCCCCGACACCTCGGAGGCGTCGTCATGGAGGCCGATCCACACCACCTCGCCTCCGGGCCGCACCACCTCCACCGACGTCCGCCGGGCCGCAGGGGTGCCGGCGGCGTCGATGGCGACGTCGGCCCCCCGCCCCTTCGTGAAGGCGCGCACCTCGGACACGACGGCGTCGCGCGTGGGATTGAAGAGCGGCTCGGCGCCCACCGCGTGCGCCATGGCGAGGCGGCCGTCGTTGGTGTCCACGGCCACCAGCCGCATGGCCCCGCCCGCTTTCGCGACCTGCAGCGCCATGAGGCCGATGGCGCCGCAGCCGATGACGACCACCGTCTCCGGAAAGCGCGGCCGCACCATCGACCACACGTGCACGCCGTTGGCGAGCGGCTCCACGAGCGCGCCCTGCAGCGGCGACACCCGCTCGGGCAGCGGCAGCAGCGCGCGCACGGGCGCCGCCACCCGCTCCGCGAACGCCCCCGGACGGTTCATGCCGAACACCTGGCGCTCCGGACAGAGGTGCGGAGCGCCGCGGCGGCACTCCTCGCACCGCTCGCAGGAGACGAGCGAGTTGGCGGCCACGCGGTCCCCCACCCTCACCTCGGTGACGCCGGCCCCCACGCTCTCCACCTCCCCGCAGAACTCGTGGCCGAGCACGAGGGGCGGCGTGCGGCGCGGGCTGCGGGAGGCGACGGCCTCGACCTCCGAGCCGCAGATGCCGGCGGCGGCCACGCGCACCACCGCCTCGCCGGGCCCGGCGTGCGGCGCGGGCACCTCGCGGATTTCGAGGGTGTCCCAGGCGGGATAGGCGAGCGCCTTCACCCGCCAGCCCTACGCGTAGAGCCGGAGAATGCCGTAGGCGATGGTGCCGGCGAACAAGGCCGCCGCGATCAGGGTGAGCGCCCAGTCGCGCGGGCCGATCACGACTCCAGCCTCGCGTGCGCCATGATCACCGAGGGCGGGCGCAGCTTCTGCAGAAGCAGCCCGACGCAGAGCACGCTGAAGCCCGCGACGTCCGTGTAGATGCCGGGATGGATCAGCATGATGGCGGCGGTGATGAAGATCGCCCGCTCCCACGGCTTGGCTACCCGCATGAAGTACCCCTCGAGCCCCGCCGCGAGCGCGATGACGCCGATGGTGCCCGTGAGCACGGCGCGGAGAATCTCCTCCCACGGACCGTCGAAGAGCAGCGCGGGCGAGTACACGAAGAAGTAGGGCACGATGAAGCCGGCGGCGGCGAACTTCGCCGCCTGCCAGCCCGCGCCCCAGAGGCTGCACCGGCTGATGGAGGCGGCGGCGTACACGGCGAGGGCGATCGGCGGCGTCACCGCCGACAGGCACGAGAAGTAGAACGCGAACATGTGGGCGGCCATGGGCACCACGCCCATCTTGATGAGGGCGGGGATGAGCAGCGCGGCCTGCATGATGTACGCGGGGGTGGTGGGCATGCCCATGCCGAGGATGACGCCCGCCACCATCGTGATGAGCAGCGCGATGACGAGGTTGCCGCCCGCGACGTCGACGAGGAAGCCCGTGAACCGGATGGCGAGCCCGAGCTGGAGAATGACGCCGATCACGATCCCCGCCGCCGCCGTCGCCATCGCCACCGGCACCGTCTGCTCGGCGCCGTCCCTGAGCGCGGCGAGGGCCCGCCTGGGCGTGACGCGGCTTTCCTTGCGCACCCACGACAGCACGAGCACGGTCCCGGTGGCCATGATGGCGGCATAGGTCGCGGTGAACCCCTGCAGGAGGAGCAGGAAGATGATCACCAGCGGCAGGAAGAGGTGCCCCTGCCGCCACATGATGTGGCCGAGAATCGGCAACTCCTCTTTCGGGATGCCCTTGAGGCCGGAGCGGATGGCGTTGAAATGGATGGCGGCGAAGAGGGCGCCGTAATAGAACAGCGCGGGGATGAGGGCGGCCAGCATGACGGCGGCGTACGACACCCCCATGAACTCCGCCATCACGAAGGCGGCGGCGCCCATGATGGGGGGCATGATCTGGCCGCCGGTGGACGCCACCGCCTCGATGGCCGCCGCCGCCTCCGGCTTGAAGCCGGTGCGCTTCATCATCGGGATCGTCAGCCAACCGTCCACCATGACGTTGGCGACGGCGGAGCCCGAGATGGTGCCGAAGAGGCTGGACGACACCACGGCCACCTTGCCGGGCCCGCCCCGCTGCCCGCCCGCGATGGCGTTGGCGAAGTTCATGAAGAACTGGCCCGCGCCCGACTTCTCGAGGAAGGCGCCGAAGATGACGAAGAGGATGACGTAGGAGCCCGCCACCCCGAGCGGGATGCCGAAGATGCCCTCGGTGGTGAAGAAGGTCTGATCGAGCAGGATCTCCAGCGTGAGCCCGCGGTGACTGAGGTTGCCGGGCAGCCAGGGGCCGGCGAGCGCGTAGGCGATGAAGACGATGGCCACGATCGGCAGCGACAGGCCGATGGTGCGCCGCGTCGCCTCCAGGACGAGCAACGTCCCCACGCCGGCCACGACCATGTCGAACGCGGACAGCGGGTCCGCGGTCGGGTACCGCAGGGTGACGTACTCGTAGCGGAACAGGAGATAGCTGAGCGTGGCCAGCGACGCCGCCGCCAGCCCCAGATCAGGCCACGGAATCCGGTCCGGCGACCGTCCCTTGCGGCCGGGGAAGAGCACGAAGGCGAGCACCAGGCTGAAGGCGAGGGTGATGATGCGGAGCACGAAGCTGTCCGGTGACGCGGTCGTGAGCCGGGCGTAGATGTGGTAGACGGACATGACCACCGCCACCACGCCCACGACCCACGCCGCGTACCCGGTCAGCTTGCGCACGGAGCGGTTACTTCAGGAGGCCGGCTTCCTTGTAGAACTTCTCGGCGCCCGGGTGATACGGCAGGCCGAAGCTCTTCGACATGTCCTGGGCGGAGGCGCCCTTCATGGCGGCGCTGACGTTGCCGAAGTTCTCCCGCCCTTCGATGACGGCCTTCGTCACCTTGTAGATGACGTCGGACGGCGTCTTCGAGGAGGCGATGAGGATCGTCGGCGACTGGATGGTCACGACGTCTGCGTCAACGCCCTGCGCCGCGTACACGCTCTTCGGGATGACGTGCCGGACGAAGCCGGCGTTGAATCCCTGCATTTTCTTGATGAGATCCTCGGACACGGGCACCATGCGCAGCTTGCGCGCGGAGCCGAGGTCGAGCACGTAGGAGGCGGGCACGGTCGTGAACCAGCCCATGGCCGAGGCCTGGCGGTTCTTCACGAGCTCCACGTTCTCGGTGATGGAGCCGTAGCTCTTGGTGCCGAGATCGTCCATCTTCATTCCGGCCAGGCGCAGCATCAGCTCCCAGCCTTCCGCCAGGCTCGTGTTCCCGCGGGGCGGCAGCGCCACCGACTTGCCCTTGAGGTCGGCCATCGTACGGATGTCGGAATCCGCGGGCACGACGAGCTGCCACACGTTGGGGTAGAAGTTCGCCACGAACATCGGCTTGTCCGTCTGCTTGCCCTTCCAGGTGTTCGTGCCCGCCCGCGCGTCGGCGAGCACCGTCGACATCGACCACGCGAGGTCGGTCTTGTCGTTGCGCATCTTCTCGATGTTGATGAGGGCCGCGCCCGGTTCCACCTGTACGTCGAGCTCGGTGTACTTCTTCTTGACGACCTCCGCGGTGGCGGCCGCCATCGGTGTCCAGGTTCCGCCGGTGGGGCCGGCGGAGAAGATGACGACCTTCTGCTGCGCATCGGCGGGAGCACCTGCGACCACCATCATCGTGAGGGCGACCACTGTTGCTGTCAGGACCTTGAAAGCGCGCATATTGCCTCCCTTGTATTCGTGGGACTTCGTGACGGTCGAGGTCAGGGGCCCAGCCGTCCCGTTGCGTCGAACGGCAGCTCCACGGGACCGGACACGGGCGTGAGATCGGGACGCTGGGCGAGGTCGGCGGCGAAGGCCTCCGACACTTCGATCTCGCCCAGCATGAGCGTGTTCTTGATGCGGATCACGCGCGCCTTGTCGGGCGGCGTGAGCCCGATGCAGGAGAGCGCCGTTTCGACGGCGTCCCGGTCGGTGTCGTAGGTGGCGGGCACCTTGGCGCCGTTGGGCGAGCACGCCGTGATGCAGTTGATGAGCGTCGGCTTCATGTCGATCTTGTCCACGAGCCGGCGCGTCGTGAAGTCCGCGTTGCCGATGCCGGTGGCGTTGCCGTAGCTCTCCTCGGTGAGGTCGAGGGCGGCGATCCAGAGGATCTTCGGATGGTTGGGAAAGGGCTCGTGCGGGTTGGAGGGGCGTCCGATGACGTTGGTGTCCATGCCCGCGCCGGAGATGTTCTTGCCGATCTCCTCGACGATGAGGACGTCGATCGGCGAGAAGGGCAGGCGCGCCATCCACTCCCGCGCGTCCTTCAGCAGCCGTCTCTCTCCCGCTTCGAGATTCTCGGGATTGAACGCCTCGATGTGTCCTGTTTCGTCGTAGCCGTTCTCCACGATGCCGACGCCGAAGCCGATGCGCGCCTTGGCGAGCATCTCGCGGCCCACGGCCGTGATGACCGTCTCGTAGCCGTGGTGGATGTTGGCACGGTGGTACTGGATGGCGCCCTTGTGCTTGCCGAGGCCGATGGTCATCATCTTGAAGAGCCCCGACTCGATGGAACCCTTGAAGTCGGTGTGCGGCTTCACACGGTTGACGAGGCCGATCCAGTCCGCCTCCGCCGCGAGGCCGTCGAGCCACACGGGAAGCCCGAGCGCCTCGCCCACCGGCACGACGTCCATGGTGGCGCGGACGGGGCAGCCCATCGTGGCCTCGGTGATGCCGTAGTGCTCGAGGACCGAGAGCTGGCCTTCCGAGGTGCCGCCGCCGTGGCTGCCCATCGCCGGGAAAACGAAGGGCCGTGCGCCCAGGTTCCGCAGCCACGCCACGGTGGCGCCCACGATGACGCCGATGTTCGCGATGCCGCGGCTGCCCGCGCCCACCGCCACCGTGTCGCCCCGCTTGATGCGCAGGGCGGCGTCGCCCAGCGTCTGCGCCACCGCGGCAGGGATATCCGCCACGCGTGGGCGCGGAAACGTCTGCCGGACGCGAATCATCCTCGGAAAGGCCATTGACGCGGACTCCTTCGTTGAGGGCGGAAGTGGACTCACCTAATACCGGGCAGAGCCCGAGAAGTCAAAGGATTTCTCGGCCGGTGACGGCGGGCTACCGACCTCGGGTCACGCGCGGCAGGCGCGGCAGAGGAGTTTCTCGGTGGAGCGCACGGCGCCGGAGATGGGCGCAAAACAGCAATCACAGTCGAGGCTGGACCAGGGCTCGGCGAACCCCGGCGCCGCCTCGACGCTTCGGCCGCAGCGGCACGGCTTCAGCGGCTGCGGCTCCACCCGCGCGAGACTGTCCGGCATCAGGCGGCCCTCGCTGCCCGCCCGCCTACGAGGCGCCTCTGGCGGTGGTGGACATCGCGGGCTCGTGCCAGGCGAGACCGCATTCGATGACGATGCGGCGCGTGTCGACGCCGATCGCGCGCAGCCGCGCCCGCAGGCGCTTGCCCAGCTCCCGGTGGGCCTGGTCGGCGTCGATCATTCGCCCGATCGTGCAGCTCACCGTGAACCGCAGGCGCTCCGTGTCGTCATGCACACGCACGCTCGGGGGGGGGGATGCCCGCAGGACCTCCATCTCGTCGGCGGCACGACCCGTCTCCGCCACGAGCACCTGCTCGATGTCGTGAGCGTCGTCTTCCGGGTTCAGCGACACGCGCAGGACGATACGGCGGGTCATGCCCACCACGTCGCACGGCACGTCGGCGTATCGACGGCGCTCACCTCGCACCCTTTGCGCCAGCGTCCCGGACCTTTGCATGACATGCGCCTCCCGTACCGCAACCGTCGTGCCACGGCACGGACCGTCGAAACGCCAGCGAAACCCCGTCGCACGCGGCCGCCGCCGGCGGCGGCCGGCGTCACCGTGTCGTCACGACGACAGAGTGTCGTGGGAGCCCTCCCGTACGCGTGACGGGCCGCCGTCGCGCCCGTGGCGAGGGTAAACTGCGCTCATGGGCCTGAGGCTGCGGCTGATTCTCGTGCTCCTCATTCCGCTCGTCCTCGTCATCGGTGTCTACGGATACGTCCGCGTGCGGCAGGAGGCACGCGAGCTGCTCGACAACAATCGGCGCGGGGTCGGGCTCGCCGCCACGGCGCTGCAGATCGCGGTCGAGAATGCCTGGCGCGACCGGCAATTCGCCGACATCACCCGCATTCTCGCCGAGGTGGTCGCGTCCCAGGACGAGATCGACCGCATCCGGGTCTTCGACCGCAGCTTCCAGCCCCTGTTCGTGTCCAACCGCTTGCGCATCGGGGACGACGTCCCCGCCGACATGCTGGCGCGGGTGATGAACCTCGGCGTGGCCGAAGGGGTCTACCACGACGCGGGCGCGGCGCCGGTGCTGTACTACTTCGTCCCTGTTCGCGGCGCCGCCGAGGTCCCGCAGGCCGTGCTCGAGGTCGTCCAGATCGCGAGCGCCGTCCAGGACCGGGTGTGGGCCGCCCAGCGCGACGTCCTGACGCGGCTGGGGATCCTCACGCTGTCGGTGGCGGCCCTCGCCGGTCTCATGCTGCAGCGCCAGGTCCTGCACCCTCTCGGCCGTCTGATGGAGGGCATCCGGCGCCTCGGCGCGGGGCAGTCGGGGGCACGGCTGCCGGTGGAGCGCAACGACGAGCTCGGCCGCGTCGCCGCGGCCTTCAACGAGATGGCCACGCGCCTGCAGGCCGCGCAACGCGACCTCGTCGCGGAGACCGAGCGCACGCTCGAGCTCGAAGACGACGTGCGGCGGATGGAGACGCTCGCCGTCGCCGGCCGGCTCGCGACGAGCTTCGCGCACGAAGTAGGCACGCCGCTCAACATCATCTCGGGCCGGGCCGAATACCTGCTCGACCGGCTGCCCCCCGACGATCCCTCCCGCCACGACCTCTCGGCGATCGTCGCCCAGATCGACCGCATCTCGGGGATCATCGCGGGGCTGCTCGATACCGTGCGCCCGCAGAAGGCGGACCTTGCGCCTGTGCAGCTGTCGGAGGTCTTCGACCGCATCGTGCCGCTGATGGCGCACGCGGCCCGGCGCCGCGACGTGGCGCTGGAGGCGGACACGGTCGCCGAGCTGACGCCCCTGCTGGCCGACGCCAACCAGCTCCAGCAGGTGCTCATCAACCTGATCCTCAACGCGATCGAGGCGTCCGCGGCGGGCGGCCGCGTGGAGGTGACGGCACGGGGCGAGGATCGCAACGGCCGGCCCGGGGTGACGATCGCCGTCACCGACACCGGCCCCGGGGTTCCCGCCGAGCTGCGCACGGCCGTCTTCACGCCGTTCTTCACCACCAAGCCTCGGGGCGAAGGCACCGGCCTCGGCCTCGCCATCTGCCGCGACATCGTGCGCGACCACGGTGGCACCATCGAGCTGACCGACCACGCCGGGGGCGCCAGCTTCGTCGTCTGGCTGCCCGCCGTGGAGACGGCGTGAAGGCGCGGGTGCTCGTCGTCGACGACGACGCCGAGATGGCGGAGATGCTGGCCCGCCACCTCACCCGTGACGCGTGGACCGTCGTCACGGCGACGAGCGGGGCGCAGGCCATCGCCCGCCTGGCCGCCGAGCCCTTCGACGTCGTCCTCACCGACGTGGTGATGGACGACACGGGCGGCCTCGTGGTGCTGCGCGAGGCCCAGCGGCACCAGCCGCGCGCGCGCGTCATCCTCATGACCGCCTTCGGCACCCTCGAGAGCGCCATCGCCGCCCTCCGGGACGGCGCCGCCGACTACCTCACGAAGCCCTTCAAGATGGCCGAGGTCGACGTCGCCATCAGCCGGGCGCTCGACGAACGCCATCTCCGGGAAGAAAACCGCCGGCTGCGCGAGGAAGTCGGCGACCGCTACCGGCTCGACGGGATCCCCGGCGCCTCCCCGGCGATGAAGGCGGTGCTCGAGCAGGTGGGCGAGGTGGCCGCCTCCGAGGCGAGCGTGCTCCTCATCGGCGAGAGCGGGACGGGCAAGGAGCTCGTCGCCCGCGCCATCCACTGGAACGGTCCGCGCGCCCCGCATCCGTTCGTGGCGGTGAACTGTGCCGCGATCCCCGATGCGCTCCTCGAATCCGAGCTGTTCGGTCACGAGAAAGGCGCCTTCACCGGCGCCGTGCAGAAGCGCCGCGGCCTGGTGGCGGAGGCGGCAGGGGGCACGCTCTTCCTCGACGAGATCGGCGAGATGCCGGTGGCGCTGCAGGCGAAGCTGCTGCGCGTGCTTCAGGATCGTGTGGTACGACCGGTGGGCGGGCGGGACGAGACCACCATCGACTTCCGGCTCGTCAGCGCCACCAACCGGGACTTACCGGATTTGGTGCGCAGCGGACGCTTCCGCGAGGACCTCTACTACCGCCTGGCCGTCATCCCCATCCGGCTGCCGAGCCTGCGCGAGCGCCCGGAGGACATCGCGGCGCTCGCCGACCATTTCCGGCAGCGGACGACGGCGGCCCTCGGCAAGCCCGTGGAGGACTTCGACGAGGAGGCCATGGCCTGGCTGCAGCAGCACCGGTGGCCCGGCAACATCCGCGAGCTCGAAAACGTCGTGGAGCGCGCGGTGACGCTCGCGCGCGGCCCGCGGATCACGCTGGCCGACGTCAAGACGGAGTTCTCCTCGGCCATGGCCCCGGGCACCGGCCCGCGGCCGACCCTGGCCGAGCTCGAGCGCGAGTACATCCGCCGGGTCCTGGAGGACACGAAAGGCGACAAGAAGGCGGCGGCCCGGGTGCTCGGTGTCAGCGTGCGCACCCTCCAGCGCCGGGCGGAATAGCCCGCCGCCCCCACCCCCAAAATATGCTATATCCTCTCACCGATGATGCGACTCGTCCTCGCCCTCGTCCTGCTGTCGACCGCGGGCTGCGCATGGTTTCGGGCGGCGCCGACACCGATTCTGCCGCCCGAGGAGCTCTATGCGCTCGGGGAGCGCAAGCTGGAGCAGCGCAGTTACCGCGAGGCGCGCGAGGAGTTCACGAAGATCGTGGAGCGCCATCCCAACTCGTCGCTGGCGCCGCGCGCCCGCTTCCTGGTGGGGGAGGCGTATTACCGCGAGGCGGAGTTCGACCGGGCGGCGAGGGAGTTCGAGACGTTCCTCGCCTTCTACCCGCGCCACCAGATCGCCGACCTCGTGCAGTACCGCTACGCGATGAGCTACTACGACCAGATGAAGCCCGTGGAGCAGGACCAGGGGCTGACCGTCAAGGCGGTCGAGCAGTTCCGGAAGCTCGTGAAGGAGTATCCCGAGAGTCGGTACGCCACGGAGGCGCTCGCGAAGATCGACGTCTGCCGCGGGCGCCTGGCCCAGAAGGAAGTGTGGGTGGCCACCTACTACTTCAACCAGGGCAACCGCAGCGCGGCGCGCCAGCGGCTCGAGCTCGTGCTCAAGGAGTACCCGCGCACGCTCGTCATCCCGGAGACGCTCTTCGTGCTCGCCGAGGTGAACTTCAGCGAGGGCCGCGCCCGGGAGGGCACGGAGCTCCTGCGCCAGCTCGCGTCGGAGTACGGCTTCACGGAGTGGGGCCGGCGCGCCGTGCAGCGGCTGCGGGCCCAGCGGTAGTGGGACACGAGAGAAGGATCTGAGCATGCACGACATCGTCGACCTGCGCTCGGACACGCTCACGCTGCCCACGCCCGAGATGCGCGAGGCGATGGCGCACGCGCAGGTGGGCGACGACGTGTGGGAGGAGGATCCCACCGTCAAGCGCCTGGAGGCGCTCGCCGCCGAGCGCATGGGCCAGGCGGCGGGCCTCTTCGTGGCCTCCGGCACCATGGGCAACCTGATCTCGGTGCTGGCGCACACGCGCGCGGGCCAGGAGGTCATCCTCGACCTCGACTCGCACATCTTCAACTACGAGGTGGCGGGCTCCGCCGTCATCGGCGGCGTGCAGATGCGCCCCACGACGACGGCGCGCGGCTTCCTGGCCCCCGAGCAGGTGCGCGAGGCGCTGCGCCCGGCCAACATCCACCTGCCCCAGACCGGCCTCGTGTGCGTGGAGAACACGCACAACCGTCACGGCGGCACCTGCTGTACGCCGGAGGACATCGCGGCCGTGGCCGCCGTCGCCCACGAGGCGGGGGTGCCCGTGCACCTCGACGGCGCACGGCTGTTCAACGCCGCCGTCGCCCTGCGCCGTCCTCCCGCGGATTTCGCCCGCGTCGTCGATTCGGTGACCTTCTGCGTGTCCAAGGGGCTGGGAGCGCCGGTGGGCTCCGTGGTGTGCGGCTCCGCCGACTTCATCCTGCGCGCCCGCCGCGTGCGCAAGATGCTGGGGGGCGGCATGCGGCAGGCGGGCGTCATCGCGGCCGCCGGCCTCGTGGCGCTCGAGCGCATGGTGGACCGCCTCGCCGAGGACCACGCGCACGCGCGCGCGCTCGCGGTCGGGCTCGCCAGGCTGCCCGGCCTCGCCGTGGATCTGGACTCCGTGCAGACGAACATCGTCATCTTCCGGGTGCGCCGTGGCGACGCCGCGGCCTCCGCCGCCGCCACGCAGGCGCTGGTGGCCGGTTGCGCGGCGCACAAGGTGAAGGTGCATGCGATGGGACCCGCCGCCATCCGCTGTGTCACTCACAAGGACGTCGATGCCGACGACATCGGGCGTACGCTCGATGCCTTCACCGAACTCACGAAGACCTGGTAGGAGCCCCCATGGCCGAACGGCTGCTGGACGTCCGCGGCTTGAAGACGCACTTCTTCACCGATGACGGCATCGTGCGCGCCGTCGACGGCATCGACCTGCACATCGACAAGGGCGAGACGCTGGGGATCGTCGGCGAGTCGGGCTCGGGCAAGTC
>JBBDXO010000102.1:0-12869 GCA_040902295.1 Candidatus Rokuibacteriota bacterium
CTAACCACCCGGCGGGCCGTTCAAAACGATCGCCCGCCCCGGGGGCTTGGGGGCCCGTCGAGGCCCCCATGTAAATCAAAAAATTCAGGCCGACCCCGTGCCTCAAACGATCGTCCGCCATCCGGGGGGCTTGGGGGCCCGGCCCCCCATGTAAATCAAGAAAACTCAGGCCGGCAGACCGCGCGGAAGTTGCACCAGCGGCAGATGCGCAGTTCCTCGGTGCGCTCGAAGTCGGCCATGACCGCGACGTTGGCCGCGGGATCGGCGAGGTAGGCCTTCATGGAGCGGATGGACAGGCGGAGCTGCCCGCGGATGGCCTCGAGCCGCTCGTCGTCCCACTGGATGGGCGTCACCTTCGGCTCTCTCAGGTTGGCCTCGTAGAGGTCCACCTGCGCCGGCTTCACGCCGAGCATCTCCTGGGCGTACAGCGCGTAGCAGCCGAGCTGGAACGACGTCGCATCGGTGTTGGCGCCGCCGGTCTTCCAGTCCACGAGGGCCAGACGGCCCTCCGAGGTCCAGAAGCCGAAGTCCGGCGCGATCCACAGCGGGGTGCCCTCGAAGTCGAGGACCTTGGACCAGTGCTCGATCGACCAGTGCTCGGGCGGCGTCTTCCGGATGTCGGCCAGCAGGGGCAGCGAGAAGAAGTGGCGCAGGCACGTGGTGACGTTGCGGCTGAGCGCCTGCCATGCCTCCGGCTTCAGCTCCACGGCATACTCGTGCTCGAAGAGGGCGAGCGTCTTCGGGCTGTCGTGGTACCGGCCCGCCTTCGAGGAGCGCCACTCGGTGCGCATGCGCTCGATCGCGTCCCGGATGAAGGGCTCCACGGGCACGTCGTGGCCGTCGCGGAAGATCTGCAGCGCCATCTCGATGGCGTCGTGCACGATGCGCCCCGCCCACATGTGGCGCGAGGCGAGCTGCTTGAGGATGTAGATGCGCCGCAGCTCGGGCGGCGCCGCCGCCTCCCAGCCGCCCCACGAGCCGTAATACTGGTAGAAGTACTTGCGGCGGCAATCCTGGAAGGTGTTGTCGCGGCTGCGGGACCAGGAAAAGTCGTTGGTCAGCTCGGCCACGCCCGCATTCTAGCCGAAGTGAGCCCAGGGCGGAGCACTGCGAGCACGCTTGACCGTCCCCGGCGCCGCTGCTAGCGTGAGCGGGCCATGGCGAACGCCTCCATCACCGTGTCGTGCCCCTGCTGCCAGGCGCAGCTCACCATCGATCCCGAGCTGGCGGTCGTGGTCAGGCACGAGCCCCCGCCGAGGACGGGCGCCGCCAAGGATCTCGACTCCGCCCTCGGCTCGCTGCGCTCGAAATCGGCGGAGCGCGAAGAGCGCTTTCGCCAGCAGATGCAGGCCGAGTCCCAGAAGGGCAAGGTGCTCGACCGCAAGTTCCAGGAAGGGCTCAAGAGGGCCAAGGACTCGCCCGACCCGCCGCCGCGCCCCTTCGACTTCGACTGACCGTGCCCGACGCGCTGCTGGGGGACCTCCTGCGGCGCGTGAGCCGCAGCTTCTACCTGTCGCTCGCCATCCTGCCGCGGGACGTCCGCGAGCCCATCGGCCTCGCGTACCTGCTCGCACGCGCCGCCGACACCGTGGCCGACACCCGGCTCATCGAGCGGCCGGCACGTGTCGCGCATCTGTCGACGCTGCGTGCCGCCTACGCCGGTGAGCGGGCGGACGTGGGGACGGTGGCGGCCGCGTGCGCGCCGCTGCAGGCGCAGGAGGCGGAGCGCGTCCTGCTCGAGCGCGTGGGCGAGGCGCTCCAGCGCGTGTACGGGCTGGAGCCCGCCGATCAGGATCGCGTCCGTGCCGTCCTCGCCACCATCACCGACGGCATGCTCTTCGACCTCGCGCACTTTCCGGGCGAGGACGCCGCCAGCCTCGCCGCCCTCGACAGCGTCGACGATCTCGATCGCTACACGTACCTCGTGGCCGGGTGCGTGGGGGAGTTCTGGACCGCCCTCCACGTCGCCCACCGCCCCCGCCTGCGCGGCTGGGACGCATCCATGGTCATGCGCGGCGTGCGCCTGGGCAAGGCGCTGCAGCTCACCAACGTGCTGCGCGACGTGCCGAGCGATCTGCGCCACGGCCGCTGTTACCTCCCCGCCCGCGCGCTCGCGGCCCTTGGCCTCGCCCCGCGCGACCTGCTCGCGCCCGCGGCGGCGCGGCGGGCGCGTCCGTTGCTGCGCGCGCTGCTCACCACCGCCCTCGAACACTACGACGAGGGCTGGCGCTATACGCTTGCCATTCCCCGGCGTGAGTGGCGCATGCGCCTGGCGTGCGCGTGGCCGCTGCTGATCGGTCTCGCCACCCTGGGAGCGATCGCCGCCCATCCCGATCCCTTCACCGCCTCGCAGCCGATCAAGGTCACCCGCGCCACCGTGCGCGGGATCCTCGCCCGTTCCACGGTGGCGGTCGGCTCCAACCGGGCGCTGTCAGCACAGGCGCGACACTGGCGCGCCCGCGTGCAACCGTGATTTCTTCCTTGCGCAGGCGCGCGCGCGGCAGCACCGTATGGCAGGCGTACCACCACGCACACCGGAGGCCACGATGGAACGACCGATGGATGGCATGAACGGCGACATGGAGACGCCCCCGAGCGAGCTGGGATCGTCGGACGCCCAGGACATGAGCGACGACCGCCCCCGCCCCCCCCGCGCCCGGGCGTCCCGGCCCAAGGCCAAGCCCAAGGCCAAGGCACGGGCAAAGGCACGACCGAAAGCGCGGCCCAAGGCGAAGGCCAAGGCCCGTCGCAAGCCTGCCAGGCGTAAGTCGGCCGCATCCGCCAGGCGCTCGACGAAGGCCAAGAGCCGCGGCAAGACGCGCAAGACGAAAGCCATGCGCGCAGGCCGCCGCCGCTAGCGGCGGGGCGTCGCGAGGGGGACGGGCAGCGCCGCGCTATTCGCGCAGTCGCAGCTGCAGGAGCACGGCGGGATCGATGCGCGCGCCGCCCATGAGGGCGCCGAAATGCAGATGCGGACCGGTGGCGCGGCCGGTGGAGCCCACGGTGCCGATGATCCGGCCACGTTCGACGCGCTCGTCGTCGATCACGGCCACGGTGTCCAGGTGGAAATAGAGCGTGTGGAGGCCCAGGCCGTGGTCGAGGATGACGAGACGGCCGGGGAAGAAGAAGTCGCCCAGGAGAGCCACCCGGCCCGCGTTGACGGCCACCACCGGCGTTCCGCGGTCGACCGCGTAGTCGATGGCGCTGTGCGGGGAGCGCGGCTTGCCGTTGATGACACGGCGGGAGCCGAAGCCGGTCCCGGGCACGGTGCCCGCCACCGGCCGGACAAAGGAGCCGCGCCACAGGCGCTCGGGCGTGACCGTGCGGTAGACCGCCTGCATCCGGTCCGTTTCCGCGAGCGCGCGCCGCTCCGTCTCGGGATCGAGGTCGACCATGCCGGTCGGCAGCGTCAGCCGCTGCACGGCAAAGTCACGGCGGCCGACGGGCACCGAGCCCTCCGCCAGCCGCGGCGGCCGCCCCGGCTCCTGGACCGCGATGCGCCACCCGAGCATGCCGGGCCTGGTGTCGAGGTCGAAGCCGACGAGGGCCGCCTGACCGCCGTCGTACGGGAAGAAGGCGAGCGCACGGTCACCCACGGAGCCCGCCAGCACGGCGCCCGCGGAGACATCCCGCACGTGGATCCAGGCGACGTCGCCGACCGTCGGACGCGCCGGGGACCACGCCACGGTGAGGCGGTCGGCGGCGTGAACGGCGACGGCGGGCAGGCCGGCGAGCAGGGCCGCGCCGAGGAGCACCGTGCGCAGGCGCGCCCTCACTCGGGACGTTGCTGCTGGCGGAGGAACTGCTCGATCTCGGCGAGGAGCTCCGCGGAGGGCGGCAGATCGCTCTCGGGCGCCGCGCTCTCCGACTGCTCCTCGGCATCGCGCGACTCGAGCTTGGTGATGTACCCGGCGATCTTCTCGTTCTGGGCGACGATCTCGGTGAGGTTCTGATCGAACTGGCGGACGGCGTCGTCGAGGTCGGTGAGATCGGCGGTCGCGTTGACGAGCGCCAGCACGCGCTTGACGAGCGCCAGCGACGCCTTTGGATTTTCGATGCCGGAGATGTAGTGAGGGACGTTCGCCCACAGGCTGGCGGTGGCCAGCCCCTGCTCGCGGCACATCGTGTTGAGCACGCCGACGATGCCGGTGGGCCCCTCGTACCGCGTCGGCTTCAACCCCAGGCGCGCCGCCAGCTCCGGGTCCGAAGCGCCGCCCACGAGGCGCACGGGGCGCGTGTGGGGCACTTCGGCGAGGAGCGCGCCCAGCGTGAGCACCAGCGAGGCCTCGCAGCGGCGGGCGAGCTCGATGACGGCGTTGCAGTACGTCTTCCACTTGAGATGCGGCTCGATGGCGACGCCGACGACGAGATCCCGCGGCAGCGCGGACGCCTGCGTGATGGAGAACTCCGTGGCCGGCCACACGATCTCGCGCTCGACCTCGGAGTCGTTCTTGAAGCGCACGTAGGGACGCGACAGGCCGAAATGGTAGAACTCCTCGGCGTCGATCTCGGCGAATTTTTCGGCCTGAAAGCTCGTGGACAGGTAGCGGGCGGCGGTCGTGGCCGCCTCCGCGGCGTCGTTCCACCCGCTGAACGCGGTGATCACGATCGGCCGCCGCAGCGTGCGCGGCATGAAATGGATGGTCAACGGCGCCATCCCTTGCGAGTCTACCATGGGGGGGGCACGCGGCCGGTTTGGCGGCGACGCGGGCCTGCGGTTGCCCACCCGGACATGCGGGCGTAGCATGAGGCCATCACTTTCCTCCGGAGGTTGTCCATGCGAAGCACTCGATGGCAGTTCCTGCTGGGCATAGCAGTGCTTCTCGCGACGGCCGGCTGCGCGTCGACCGAGGAGTGGACGACGTGGAACGAGCACCCCACCCATTTCGCCTCGGGCGACCACATGTCCTTCTCGGTGCGCAATCGCGCGGACGGGACGGCCAAGGTGACGCGGCAGGACATCGCCATGGCCCGGGACGAGGGCTGGTGGGGCAAGCCGATCACGGTGAGCCAGGAGATGATCCAGGAGCGTTGATGCCCCGGTGACGCGGCCGGTGTCCGATTCGACAGTCCCGTTGGCACCGGCCGCGTCATGGTCCTCCTAACATCCTGCCGAATAAACCACTTTGGCGTGGCATCGCCCGTGCACCATGCTGGTGGCATGAAAACAATGAACCGGTCACGCCTGATATCGTCCGTGCTGGTCGGCTTGACGATGGCGCTCAGTGCCGTCGGTTCGGCGGCGGCGGCGGCGCCTGAAGACCGCATCCTGCCCGTCGAGCAGTACACCTCCGAGAAAGCGCGTACCCTCGCCCTCACCTACAGAGGGGCGATGCGCGACTTCAACTCACGGATCTACCACTGCCTGCCGTGGGTGGAAGTCCAGAAGGGCTCCATCGGGTTCTTCAAGCCCAAGGGAGCGAACGGCGACACCCGCTTCATGTCGGTCCGGCTCTACATCGAGCAGGAGCCGTCGCCCCAGTTCTCGGGGCTCGCCGTCGAGGAGCGCGCCTCGTCCATGTTCTCGCGCTACGTCGGCCCCATGGTGAAACGGATGGCCTCGGCGCCGGGGCTGATGAACGACAGCTCCGTCGACGGCTTCACGGTCATCCTCGAGTGGCTCAAGCAGGTGCCGGCCGCGGCCAGCGCGCGTCCGGTCCACGAGACGATCGCGGTCTTCATCGCCAAGCCGGCCGCGCGCGAGTACCTGACCGGCATGGTGGCGCCGCGTGACCTTGCCACCAAGGCGCGGGTCATGGGCTGGGACGGCGAGACGCCCCTGGGTCAGCTCCGTCTGTCGGCGTGGGAGGACAACTTCCTGTCGACGTTCAAGGTGAAGAACTACGAGGTCGCTCCGGGCGTCACCTGCCCCTGAAGTAGTCGCGCAGGGTGCGCCGCAGCGATGGAAAGGCAATCTCCCGGAACGGCAGCCGCCGTTCCGGGAACCATCGCACCTCCGAGACATCATCCGCCGGCCTGAAGCGTACCGACCTCGGCGTCACCCGGTACACCAGCGCGAGCACCGCCACCCCGCCCCGGCCGTAGCGATCCACCGCGTAGCCCACGAGACGACGCGCCCGGACACCGACCCCGAGCTCTTCCCTCAGCTCACGGTCCAGCCCGGCTTCGGGCGTCTCGAACGGCTCCAGGAAGCCGCCCGGCAGGTCCCACGTGCCTTCGTAGGGCGGTCGCGCGCGGCGGCCGAGCAGCACGGCGCCCCGCCGGACGATGATGGCCACCGTGGCCGGGACGGGGTTGGCGTAGTACGTCCAGCCGCAGCGTGGGCATCGCGGGCGCCGGTGGCCGTCCTCCACCACCGACAGGAGGCGATGGCCGCACGCGATGCAGAACCGTGCCGTCATCGGCCCGGTACGCCCAGCGCCTCCGCGATGGCGGCCGCCACCTCCGTGAGCGCGCGGGCGGCCGCGCTGTCGGGATGTGCTGCCACGAAGCATTCCCCGCCGTCCGCCGCCAGCGCCAGCGCCCGATCGAACGGCACGCTGCCGAGGAACCGGATCCCGGCCGCGCGCGCGAGGTCGGCGCCCGGCGGACCGGGGAACATCCCGGCCATGTTCTCCACGAGACCGAGGAGGGGGGCCTTGCCCTGCGCCGCCACCGTGATCGACTTGCGCACCACCAGGTGGGAGACGTCGGACGGGATGGTGACGACGACGGTCCCCGCGAGCGCGGGCACGAGGCCGGTCACGGTGGCGAGGCGGTCCGTGCCGGGGGGCAGGTCCACGAGCAGGATATCGAGGGCCCCCCACGCGGTGTCGGCGAGGAACTCCCGGAGCGCGTTCGCCTCCATCGTGCCGCGCCACGTGTGCGCCTCGTCCTGCGTGGGCGCCTGCCACACCAGCGGCGTGTCGTCGCCGGCGAGCAGGAGGTCCATCGACATCACCTTGATTCCGAGCGTGCTGGCGGGCGGCTCCACGCCGCCGGCGCCGAGGACGAGCGCGCGCCCCCGCACGCCGAGCATCTTGGCCATGGTGGGGCCGTTGAGGTCGGCGTCCAGCACGCCCACCCGCCGGCCCGCGAGGGCGAAGCACCCGGCCAGGTTCGCGGTGATCGACGACTTGCCCACGCCGCCCTTGCCGGAGACGACGGCGACGATGGCCCGCACGTCGGCGAGCCGGGCGCGAAGCTGTTCCTGCTGCACGCCCACCTGCCCCACGATGTCCGAGCCGCCGTCGCCCGCGATGTCCTTGTAGCGCTTCACGCCCGCTCCTCGGACCACGCCGCGCGCGCCACGACGACGAGGGCGGCCACCGTCACCACGAAAAACACGACGTAGGCCACGCGAAAGCTGATCTCGCCGCCCCACGGCGCGGGCAGCGAGGCGCTCTCGGTCCGCAGCGCGCGCGTGCCCACCTCCACCGCCCGCCACGCCATGGACACCGAGATGATCCGCGCGAAATCGCGGCGGGAGAGCAGCCAGCGCTCGAACCAGCGCCGGCGCCGGCGCAACAGGTACGGGATGACGACGACGAAGACGAGGCCGAGGATCACCCACGCCATGCCGCGCCGGTCGATGCGGCCCTCCGCCCGCACGCCGATGCCGTGGAAGGCGGCGTAGGCGGCGCCGATCCAGTACACGATGCCGTACACGAGATACGCGCGCGCGGCGTCGCGGAAGCGGCCGTCGCGGCCGGCCCCGGTCTCCGCCGGTGTCACGGCTGAGCCCGGAAGCGGCCGCCCCACGTCGAGCGCACCTCGGCGAGCAGGTCCTTCGTGATGACGGTGTCGCCCCGGCGCCGCGCGTACGCCTCCACCGCTTTCACCACCATGCCGCGCGCAAAGGACGGGATGGCGTGCAGGCGGTCGCGGGCACCCTCGTCCCACGTGAGCTCGTACTCCACGGCAAGGCCGAAGGTGACGGAGGCGGGCAGCTCGATGACGGCGCCGCCGTGGCCGCCCGGCTGGTAGCCGCAGGCGGGATCCTCGGCGAGGTAGTCGCCGTACGTCGCGTACGCGCGGCAGCGGCAGCCGCCGCAGATCTTCGAGAACTCGCAGGCGCCGCAGCGCCCGCCCAGCGTCGGCTCGCGGAGGTCGTCGAACACGGGCGCACCCCGCCACAGGTCGCCGAAGCTGCTCTCGCGGAGGTTGCCGGCGGACACGGGCATGTAGGGACAGGGCGTGACGTCGCCGCCGGGCGTGATGCGGCAGTAGTACTTGCCCGCCGGGCACGAGCCGTGCGCGTAGTTCTTGAGCAGCGGCGAGGACGGATTCAGCTCGTAGAGGATGCGGCGGAAGTGCGGCGCGCACTTGGCGCGGATGAGCAGATCGCCGGCGCGGCCCACCGGCGTGGACCACGGATCCTCGAACGCCTCCGCGGCGGGCGCGCCCGCCCTGCCGAGCATGCGCTTGACGAACCCCGGCGGCCCCTGCCCCACGCCCTGCGCCCTCGCGAGATACGTGAGGATCCGCTCGTAGGCGGCGGCGTCGATGTCGGTGAGGTCGCGGCCGCGCCCGGTGCGGACGAGGAAGAAGAAGTTGAGCACCTTGGCGCCCAGCGCGCGCGCGAGGTCGATCATGGCCGGCACCTCGCCCACGTTCCAGTCGGTGACCGACATGTGCATGGAGAAATCGAGGCCTTCGTCGGTGAGCACCCGCGTGGCGCGCACGGCGCCCTCCCACGACCCCGGCAGGTGGCGGAAGGCGTCGTGCTTGACCCGATCCACCGAGTCCAGGCTGATGGAGGCGCCGAGCACGTGGTGCTCGCGCATCAGCTTCGCCTCCTTCTCCCTCAGCAGCACCCCGTTGGTCCCGAACACGGTGGTGAACTTTCTGTCCGCCGCGTACCCCGCGATCTCGAAGAGGTCCTTGCGCAGAAACGGCTCACCCCCCGTCAGGATGAGAAACACGTTCGGATTGACGGAGGCGATCTCGTCGACGACCCGCCGGCACTCCGCCGTCGACAGCTCCCCCCGCGTATCCGCCCCCGCATGCGCCGACATATAACAATGCGAG
The DNA here is from genome assembly GCA_040902295.1 of Candidatus Rokuibacteriota bacterium. Taxonomy (GTDB): domain Bacteria; phylum Methylomirabilota; class Methylomirabilia; order Rokubacteriales; family CSP1-6; genus JBBDXO01. The sequence continues at coordinate 8,971 of JBBDXO010000102.1, forward strand.
CACTCCAGGTTGCAACGCTGCGTCAGATTCCACGACACCGAATACGCCATGTACGGCGACGCCGCCGAAGGCAAGGAGGAACCAGGGGACGAGGGCGAAGGAGACGAGGGCGACGAAGCCGAGGGCGACACGGTCATGAACGATCACCCGCGAGCACACCGACGATCATCGCCAACCGACCCGGCCGGCGCGTGCGGAGCACAGCACGCGCACAGGGGCGGCGAGGCGGGCGGGGGGCCCGAGGGGAGCCGAAGCGACGAGGCAGAGAGCGGCGGCTCCCCTCGGGTCCCCCGCCCGCCTCGCCGCCCCGGAGGCCCCGCGCTCCACCCACGCTAACGAGGCTTCTTGTTCGAGACGTACCCGGCGATCACCTCGTTCATCGTCTCGCGCGCGTGCCCGATCCCCTCTTCGCAGAGGGCAAGGTCGATGGCCGTCACACCCTTGGCGGCAGCGACCTTCTCCACTTCCTCGCGCGTCATGTCGCGCATGAACCCCGCCGGCACGCGGTTCAGCCGCGCGGTGGCGTCCTCGGTCCACGTGAACGCGCTGTCGGAGGCGGCCTCCTTCAGCCCGGGCAGCTCCACCGGCTCGAACTTCGTCTTGGCGAGCAAGGTATCCCATCCCGCGCCCAGCTTGTCGCGCCCCACCGTCTCCTCGATCATCGGCAGCGCCAGCGCGCACGTGATGACGGGGATCTTGCGGGAGCGCGCGTACTTCTCCACGCGCGCCTTGGCGCGGCGGCGCAGGTAGGCGTCCGTCACCTCGCGCAGCGCATCGCGGGCGTCCGCCGACCACTTCACCTGCACGCCCGGCATCGACTCCTCCTCCTCGATGCCGCCCTCCTGGCTCGCGATCGCCTCCACGACGTCCTTGGAGATGATCTGGAACTTGTCGGGCGCGGCCTTGCACACCGGGCACGTCACCACGGCGTTGGGGCCCTTCACGGTGTAGCCGCAGATGGAGCAGATGGCGGTGGCGGCCTGGTTCTCCTTCCTCAGATTCGCAACGGCGATGTCCTCGGCGAGGATCTGCATCTTCTCCGCCATGCGGGTGGGCATGAAGATGGCCATCGCCTCGTCGATCATCTTGTTGGTGATGACGGTGTGCCCCTGCTCGATGGCGTAGCGCAGGAGGGCGGTGCGGGCCACGCCCTTCACCTGGGGCGGCACGCGCTCCATGCGCGCCTCCGCCTCCTCCGTCCACGAGATGATCTCCTCCGCCTTCACGTCCAGCGGCGGGTAGAAGCGGCCGCCCGTGAGCAGCACGTTGCACGGCGCCAGCCGCATCAGGTTCTCGGTGTTGGAGCCGAGGTCTACTTCATCCTCGTCGGAATGCACGCCCACGCGGCCCATGATGAGCAGCCACGGCTGCTCCTTGCGGGCGAAGGTGAGCACCTTCTCGAAGCACTTGCCGTCGAGCAGGGTGATGGCGAGGTCGACCCCGTCGTCGGCGGCGAGCTTGCGCGCGATCTCCAGGTGCGACTGGTAGATCTTGGCGAGGCCGGTGTCGATGATCTCCTCGTGCAGCTGCTCCTGCTCCTTGAAGCGGAAGATCTTCGACGCCTTCTCGCTGAGCACGCCCACGATGCCGTTGAACATCGCGTAGTGCAGGTAGGGGTCGTAGACGCCGATCGCCTGCACGGGCCGGTTCGTCGCCTTGCCGAGGGCGATGGCGATCTTGAGGCCGTGGAAGGACTGCGGCGAGCCGTCCACGCACGCGACGATAGCGCCCTGGGCGTCGCGCAGCGCGTCCGCGTTACGGACGATCAGTGTGTCCCGCTTTACTTTCCGCACGAACCGTTCTGTGACTGATCCTAACTGACTATCTTTGACCGCCCCCATGCCGAGGGCGCCCATGATGACGAGGTCGTAGTCGGAGGCCTCGGTGTCCTCGATGAGCGCCTTGTAGTGCTTGCCGTCCATCATCTTGGCTTCGAAGGGCAGGCCCGCCGCCTCCGACTTCGCCTTCATGACGTCGAGGTACGACTCCGAGATGAGCTGCAGGCCCATGGTGATGAGGGAGTCGTGGATCTTGCGCTGGCGCTCCAGCTCGTTCTCGTCCTTGTACTCCTCGGGCAGCGTGTACTCCATCTGCTTGAACCGGTAGTCGTGCAGCCGCGCCGCGTAGATATGGCTGCCCGTCAGCCTCGCCCCGAACGCCCGGCCCAGCTCCACGGCGAGGTCGATCGCCCGGTTCGAGTAGTCCGAGTTGTCCACCGGAACATAGATGTGCTTGTACATTCGCTCCCCCTGGATAGCTACTTGAGCTCGAAATCGAGCGCCGTGGACCCCTTCGGCGCGATCGTCACTTCCTTCGTGATGCGATACGGTTCCTCGAACAGCGGCCGGCCGTCCTTGTCCACGCCCCGGGCCCGGTACCCTTCGTGCCACATCGTGACCGTGTAGGTGCCGGGGGGAATGGCGTCGATCCTGAACGCTCCCCGCTCGTCGGTCACGGCCAGGTAGGGGCTGTCGTGCACGACCATCCACGCGAACATGTGCGGGTGCGCGTCGCAGAGCACCCGCATGACGCCCGGCTTCGTGATGCGCCGGGTGATGTCGATCGTCTGCTCCTTGTTGGGGAGTGCCAGGTTGAAGCCGCCCGGCTTCGCGAAGAAGTGCGTGGAGTGCAGGATCGGATCCGAGTTCTTCACGCGCACGCGCTCGCCCGGCGTCACCGCCGCCACGTGGGACACGAACAGGCATTTCGCGTTGTCGAGCACGACCTCGCGGGACAGCTTCTTGCCCCGGGTGACGCCTTCGAGGAGGATCACGCCGCCCTGCACGCCACCGTCGGTCCCCACCACGAGGGCTTCGGAGGGCTTGCGCTCGCCGCACACGTCCCGGTTCTTGTTCACCGTGAGGGGCTCGAGCCGGGGAGGCACGCCCGCAAACTTCAGCACGCCCGTCAGCGTGCCGCCGCCGCTCACCGTGATCTGCTCGTAGGCCATGGCGGGGGCGGACATCGCCACCGCAAGCGCCACGGCCACCGCCAGCCTGCTCGACATCACCTGCGTCACCTCACTACGGCTCAGGATTGAGGCCGTATTCCACGGCCAGCCACACGCTGCGGCTGTACCGGAAGAACCACAGCGGGAAGAGCACCGTGAAGGCGCCCCACCCGGCCACCTGCCACGCCAGCGGCGCGTCCAGCCAGCGCCATGCCGCGAAGTATCCCGTGACCGCGATCACCGTGGTCACCGCATAATTCACGTAGACGGCGCCCACCCAGTACCCCTGGGCGCGCTCGAACTGCAGATCGCACACGGCGCACACCGTGTTCATCACGAACCACGAGCGAAAGAGCGGCGCCCGGCCGCACCGCGGACAGCGCAGCACCACCGCCCGCGCCAGCCCCCGCCCGAGACGGTCCACGGTGTCGCCGGCCGTCATCGCCGCCCTGCCCTCCTCCGGGTGGGGAGGAGCTCAGTGCTTCGCCTTCTCCGTCATGGCCGGCCGCTTGGACTCGTCGGTCTTCTTGGCCACGGCGAAGCCGTCCGGCAGCAGCACGAACACGAGCAGCGTCGCCACCGCCAGCGGCGTCACCGCGATCCAGCCCAGCGTCCTGGTCTCGAACTTCAGGTGCATGAAGTACATGGCGACCATGGTCGCCTTGGCGAGCGCGAGCGCGCACAGCAGCACGCCGTTCGTGAACCGGCTGAAGGGCAGGAAGACCACGCCGATCTCCACCACGGTGAGGACGGCCAGCCACCAGAAGATCGCCATGTAGTTGGGGTGCTTGTGCTCGGCCATCGAGTTGTCGCCTCCCCTAGAGCAGATACATGAAGGTGAACACCATGATCCAGACGAGGTCGACGAAGTGCCAGTACAGCCCGAGGATCTCGACGGCGTTGTAGCTCGCCATGGGGTCGGGCCGGCGCGAGACCACGCCGATCATCG
>JBBDXO010000102.1:12969-18265 GCA_040902295.1 Candidatus Rokuibacteriota bacterium
TGCCAGTACATGGCGCACGTCTCCACGGGGGCGGCGCGCTCGCCCGCGAAGGCGCCGCGCGCGGCGAGCACGAGGGTGACCGCCAGCCACACGAGCGCGCCCAGCACGTGCACGGCATGGGTGCCGATGAGCGTGTAGAAGGTGGCGCCGAAGATGCCCGACGACAGGGTCACGCCGAAGCGCACGAGCTGCACCCACTCGTAGCCCTGCACGGCGAGGAAGACGGCGCCGAGCCCCGCGGTGGCGCCCAGCCATCGCACGAGCCCGCGGCCGTCCTGCCGGCGCCGCGCGCGCACCGCCGCCACCATGCACGCGCTGGAGGCGAGCAGGACGAGGGTGTTGACGCCCGTGATCTCGATGGGCAGCCGCGGCTGCAGGGGGGGCGGCCACACGGGCGCCACCGAGCGCAGCACGAGATAGGCCGACACGAGGCCGGAGAAGAACATGATCTCGCCGCTCATGAAGACGAGCATGGCCAGGCGCGCGTTGTCGAGGCGCCGCCGCGGCGCCGGCTCGGAGTCGCCGCGCCCGTCGTCGCCGGTGGGCGGCAGCGGGGGGAGGCGGCGGCGTCCGCGGTCTCCGCGAGGGGGCCGGGGCGGGGCTTCGAGGACACCGGCCATCAGGGTCACCAGCGAATCCCGATGAGGAACGCGCTCACCACGAGCGCCGCCATGATGGCGAGCAGCAGGCGCAGCAGCCGCCGGTTGCGCGCGGCGAGATCGTCCGGACCTTCCGCCGCCATGTCCGTCATGCCTTGTCGAAGGCCAGCAGCGCCAGCAGCGCGGGCAGGTAGAGCAGGGAGGCCAAGAGCACCCGGCGCGCGCCCGCCGGCGACGGCGCCAGCGCGTGCCGGGCGCCGAAGCCCGCGAACACGGCGCCCAGCACGAGCGCGCCCGCGAAATAGAGGCCGCCCGCGATGCCGATGAGCGTGGGCAGCAGGCTCACCACGAGGAGGGCCAGGCACCCGGTGACGATCTGCCGCTCGGTGCTCCGTCCCTGGGCGTCGATGACGGGCAGCAGCCGCACGCCCGCGCGCGCGTAGTCCTCGCGGTAGAGCCGCGCGATGGCGAGCGTGTGGGGAAGCTGCCAGAGGAAGAGGATGCCGAAGAGCACCCACGCGCCCACGCCGAGCCCGTTCGAGGCGGCCACCCACCCGGTAACGGGCGGCAGCGCGCCCGGCACCGCGCCCACGAGGGTGCACAGCGGCGTGCGCAGCTTGAGCGGCGTGTAGGCGAACAGGTAGAGGGCGAAGGTGGCCGCGGTCACGGCCGCCGCCAGCACGTTCACGGTGGCGGCGAGGTAGAGGATGCCGGCGGCCGTCATGGTGGCGCCGAAGAGCAGCGCTTCCAGCGGCTGCAGCCGGCCCTCGGGCAGCGGGCGCGAGCGCGTGCGCTCCATGAGCGCGTCCACGTCGCGCTCCCAGTACTGGTTGAGCGCCAGCGTCCCCCCCGCCGCCAGCACCGTCCCCAGCGCGAGGTGAATGAGCTGCACGTAGTCGGCGGCGCCCGTGAGCCCGACGTAGTAGCCGACCATGGTCGTGATGAGGACCATCAGCACCACCCGCGGCTTGGCGAGGGCGACGTAGTCGGCGAGGAGGCGGCCCCGCGCCCGCGCGATGGGCGCAACGATGACCTCGGTGGGCGGCCTCACCGCGCGCCCCCCGCGTGAGCGGGCGCGGCCACCGCCAGCTCCGGCCGCCGCCCGGCCCTCGCGCGCCCCGCCCACAGCCGGATGGCGACCACGACGGTGGCGCCCAGGATGAGGCTGCCCGCGAGCCGGTGCGCCACGGGGAGGACGAGCATCGTCAGCTGCTCGCCGGGGATCCACACGGAGGTGAACCGCGCCACGAAGCTGCCGAGGCCGAGCGCGAGCTGCAGGCCGAGGAGGACGAGGAGCGCGCCCGAGGCACGCGCCGCGATGGGATCGGCGCCGCGGCGCGCACGGGCGGTGAGGACGGGCACGACGGCGAAGACAGCCACGGCGCCGGCGAGGTGGAGCACGATCCAGCCCTCGTGCGTCAGGAGCGCGCCGAACACGATCTGCGCGTACACGAGGGCGACGCCGGCCACGGCGAGGAGGCGCAGCGACCGCGCGGCGGGCGCCTGCGCGGCCCCGCCGGGCGCCGTGAGCACGGCCACCGTCACGAGCAGCGCCCAGAAGGCCTGGGCGAGGCAGCCGTGCACGATCGCGAGCTGATCCTGGAGGAGGACGACCCGAAGCCCTCCGAGGATCCCCTGCACGATCACCGCCCCCACCGCCACGAGGCCGAGGATGCGCAGCCGGCCGCCGCGGGACCACAGCGCCGCCGCGAGCGCGAGCGTGAGGAGACCGACCACGGCGCCGAGGAGGCGGTGGCTGTGCTCGTAGAAGACGCCGCCCACCATGCCGGACCACGGGAACAGGAACATGTTGTGCCCGAACGTGCTCGGCCAGTCCGGCACCGCGAGGGCGGCGCCGGTGTTGGTCACGAGCCCGCCGAAGAGGATGAGCACGAACGTCGCCGCCACCGTCAGGAGCGCGAGGCGATGGGCCATCGACCGCCGCTGCTCCATCCGCTCAGTGCCGGCGCGCGCCCGCCGTCGCCAGCGGCGGCGCGGTCTGGGGCAGGAAGTCGTCCTTGGCGTCGGGGTCGCTGTACTCGTAGGGGCCGCGGTGCACCGTCGGCAGCGTGGCGCCCCAGTTCAGGTGCGGGGGCGGGGAGGCGGCGCCCCACTCCAGCGTGGTGGCGTTCCACGGGTTCATGGGCGCCTTCTTGCCGGCGAACATCGCCCAGATGAAATTGACGGCGAAGGGGATCTGCGCGATGCCGAGCCCGATGGCGCCCACGGTGATGAGGACGTTCCACCACTGCAGGTGCTGCAGGAACTCGTACTGGAGCGGGTTGTAGATGCGGCGCATGTGCCCGCCCACCCCGAGGATGTGCATGGGGAAGAACGTCAGGTTGAAGAAGAAGAACGTGGGCCAGAAGTGCAGCTGGCCGAGGGGGCCGTTCATCATGCGGCCGAACATCTTCGGAAACCAGTAGTAGATGGCGGCGAAGGCCCCGAAGATGGAGCCGCCGAACACCACGTAGTGGATGTGGGCGACGATGAAGTACGTGTCCTGGATGAAGATGTCCACCGGCGAGGAGGCCATGAAGATGCCCGACAGCCCGCCGATGACGAACATCGACACGAAGGCGAGCGCGTTCAGCATGGGCACCGTGAACGTGATGCGGCCGCCCCACAGCGTGCCGAGCCAGTTGAACGTCTTGATGGCCGAGGGCACCGCGATGATCATGGTCGTGATCATGAAGGACATGCCGAGAGCGGGGTTCATGCCGCTCACGAACATGTGGTGGCCGTAGACGACCCAGGACAGGAAGGCGATGGCGATCATGGAGAACGCCATCGCGTGGTAGCCGAACACCGGCTTGCGCGCGAAGACGGGCAGGATCTCGGAGGCGATGCCCATGGCGGGCAGGATGAGGATGTAGACCTCCGGGTGGCCGAAGTACCAGAAGAGGTGCTGCCACAGCAGGGGCTCGCCGCCGCCGGAGGGCAGGAACCAGCTCGTGCCGAGGGTGCGGTCGAAGAGCAGCATCGCCACCGCCGAGGTGAGCACCGGCAGCGCGAGCAGGAGCAGGATGGCCGTGATGAAGAGCGACCAGATCACGAGCGGCATCCGGAAGAGCGACATCCCGGGCGCGCGCATGTTGATGACGGTCGTGATGTAGTTGATGGAGCCCATCATCGACGAGACGCCGAGGATGAAGAGGCTGATGCACCACAGGTTCTGGCCCCAGTTCACGCCCGTGTAGGCGGTCACCGACGACAGCGGCGCGTAGGACGTCCAGCCCGCGGCGGCGTGGCCGCCCTCCACGAAGAAGCCGGCCATCATGATGACGCCGGAGGCGGCGGCCACCCAGAAGGAGAGGGCGTTCAGGAGCGGGAAGGCCATGTCGCGGGCGCCGATCATGAGCGGGATGAGGAAGTTGCCGAAGGCGCCCACGAGGATGGGCATGACCACGAAGAAGATCATGATGGTGGCGTGCATGGTGAACGCCATGTTGTAGGTGGACGGCTCGAGGATGCCTTCCGTCTCCGTGAGGATGGAGCCGAGCCCGGGCACGGGGGTCTCCGGCCACGCGAGCTGCCAGCGCACGACGAGGGCGAGCAGACCGCCCAGGATCATCATGAGGAGGCCGAGGAACAGGAACTGGCGGCCGATCATCTTGTGATCCGTGGAGAAGATGTACGTCCGGAAGAAGCTCAGCTCGTGATGATCGTGAGCCGTATGCGCGTGCGCGCTGGCGCTGGTGGCGCTCATGGTCTGGCTTTCTCCTCCGTCGTGGCCTCGGCCTTCGCGGTCCGCCTGTCGTCGGCGGCGGGCGCGGGGGCGGCGCTCGCCGTCAGGTTCTCCGCCGCCCACTTCGTGTACTCCTCGGCCGTGTGCACGTAGATCCAGCCCTTCATGCCGGAATGGCCGAACCCGCACAGCTCGGCGCACGGCAGCTCGTACTTGCCGGGCTTGGTGGCCTCGAACCACTGCCTGATCTCGCGGCCGGGCACCATGTCCTGCTTCATCCGGAACTGCGGGACGAAGAAGCTGTGGATGACGTCCACCGACTTGAGGTGGACGTGCACGACCTTGTTCACGGGCACGTGGATCTCGTCGAGGAAGGCCTTGTCGTCCGCGGTGCCGAACGTGCCGTCGGCGCCGGGATAGAGGACCTGCCAGTTGAACTGCTTGGCGGTCACCTCGATGGCGAAATCGCTCGGCGGCATGCTCATCTTGATGCGCGACCACGCGGGTGCGCTCAGGAACGTGAGCACCACGAGAATGAGCGACGGCACCACCGTCCACGCGATCTCGAGCGGCGTGCTCCCGTGCGTGTACCGCGCCCGGCGCCCGGGCCGGTCGCGGTACATCACGAGGAAGACGATCATGGTCACCGTCACCAGGATGAAGGTGATGCCGGTGATCCAGTAGATCAGGTGGAACAGCCAGTCGATATCACGGCCGTACGTCGATACGTTTTCCGGCAGCCACCAGTCGAGCATGCTGTTCTCAGGCCCCCTTGAAGACGGCTGGCTCTACTTGCCCTTCATCTCGAAGCTGACCTTGGCCGTCTGCCCGGCCTTGACCTCGACGTCCTTCGTCTGCTTGCCCAGCGTCTCGTGCCATACCTCCACGGTGTGCTTGCCCGGCGGCACGTTGGCGATCGTCGTGGTGCCGTTGCCGTCGGTGACGCCGAAGAAGGGGTGCGGCATCACCGCGATCCAGCCGAGCATCCAGCTGTGCACGTCGCAGGTGA
>JBBDXO010000102.1:18365-20114 GCA_040902295.1 Candidatus Rokuibacteriota bacterium
CACCACGGGGGCGCCGTTGTACTTCACGTCCGCCTCGATGGTGCCGCCGCCCTGGGCGGTGGCAAAACCGGGCAGGCTCACGAACGCGGCCGCGCCCGCGACGAGCGCGACGGCGGCGAATGCTCCGAGTGTCTTTCTACGCATGGCGATCGATCCTCCTGAGGTTCATGTCTGCGTATCTATCGAGCCTGAAACTTCATTGTCGTTGCATCAGCGCGTTGACCGAGCATCGGCGCGTACGGCGACCCGGACCAGCAACACCATCGCCGCGAGCGTAAGGAGAGCTACGACGGGAGGAACGACGAACCGGCGGTTCGACTGCGGCGCCTCCAGTCGCAGATAGTACCATGACGTCAGCGACATCCTGGAGCCGGTCTCCCCCGCGCCGCCGTCCCACGCCTGGAAGGCGATGGGCGTGAACACGGTCGGCTGAAAGCCGATCCGCTTGTCATCGGTGGAGAGGAGCGGGCGCTTCATCACGAGGGAGTAGCGGCCGTTGTCGAAGACCGCCGTGCCCGTCACCTCGCCGCCTTCGATGGGCGTGATCTTGGCGGGGCCGTTCGCGGAGGCTTCCAGCGCGCCCTTGCCCTGCTGCCAGCGCAGGAGGTAGACCGCCTCCGACGCGTCGCCCATCAGAAAGTACGGGCGCTCGGTGGACGTCGGCTGCACCGGCGGAAACTGCAGCGAGATGGCGTCGGGGAACGTCTGCTTGCCGTCGCCCTTGGACTCCGTCGGATCGTCCCACGTGAGGTGGAAGGCGATCTCCTTGTCGTTGTACACGGCGCGCACCGACACGAGGTCGATGGCGGGATTGAAGTTGCGCGGGTCGATGATGACCTGCCCCATGAGCGGGATGTGGTTGACCGGCACCTGGCTCCACAGCTCCGCCTTCGGATCGTCGGGGATGGCGTCCGTCACGGAGGTCACCGTGACCAGCGTGGCCAGGGGCGCGCGTTCGGGCCCGAGCGACTCGATGTAGTTCGTCAGGTGCCAGATGTCCTCGGGTTTTTCGACGGCGTCCAGGAAGGCCGGCATCGGCGTGCCGAGCACGCCGATGGCGATGCGGGTGGCGATGTCGGTGCGGCCGGCGCCGCCGCGGAAGGTCCAGCGCTTGGCGAGGTTCGCCGGCGCCACCGGGTGCCCCCACTCGTCCTTGAGCTCGTCGCGGGAGGGCCCGTCCGCGCGCCCCGCGTTGCCGTGACACTTGTGGCACTCGATGGCCTCGTACATCTCCTTGCCGCGGGCGAGGGACTCCGTGGAGGAGCCCACCTCTTTCGGCAGCTCCACCTTCTTCGGCGCCTCCTTCAGCTTGTCCCCCGCAAACGTCTTGATGTACGCGACCACGTTCCACCGGTCCTTCTCAGGAAGAACCGCCCACCCCGGCATGGAGGTCCCGGGCATCCCCTCCGTGACCATCCGGAAGATGTCCTGGTCCGTCGGAGTCCGGTTCTCGGTCGTCCGGATCTTGTACAGCCCGGAGGTGAAATCCCGCGGCCGGGGCAGCAGCAGCTCCGCCCCCGGCCCCTTCCCATCCCCCTTCTCCCCATGGCACAAAAGGCATTTCAGCTCGTACACGGCCTTCCCCGCATTCGCATCCCCCGGCTGGGCAACCGCAGCCCCGGGCGCGGCGAGCGAAAGCGAGGCCGCAAAGCTCGCGCACATGGCCACGGGCACCACCCCCCGTGGGCATAGCGCGACGAGAAGCGTCCAGATGCTAGGCGCCGACGAGCGACGACTGAGGCGTGGCCC
>JBBDXO010000102.1:20214-27034 GCA_040902295.1 Candidatus Rokuibacteriota bacterium
ACGAGCGACGACTGAGGCGTGGCCCTGCCACCTCGCAGGGAGGAGCGAGGAGGCAACGACGCAGATGGGCGCTTCTCGTCGCGCGCCACATACTAGTGAGCCGTCTCCCATCTCCGAGGCTGCTGGCGTGTCGCCTCGTACAGATACATGATCACCTGCCACGTCTGCTCTTCCGTGAGGCGGTCTTCCCACGCCGGCATCACCGAATTCCACGGTGTGGATTCCTTCGGCAGCCCCGGCCCCCCCTTGGCGATGCGCCAGAAGAGGTATGCCTCCTGCAGCATGGCGATGGTGCCCGGATCCTGGAAATTGGCGGGCGGCGGGTTGAAGCCGGCCGCGAAGTGGCCTTGGCCGTCGAGGTTGTCGCCGTGGCAGTACATGCAGTTGCGGATGTAGATCGCGCCCCCCGCCGCCGCGTGCTGCTTGAGGGCGCCCGCGTCCTTGCGCAGGGGGTTGTCGAAGCCCGCGATCGCGATCTCCTTGCCGCGGAACTGGATCGAGGCCGGCGGCGCCGGGTGCACCGCGCGCAGCTCCGGGGGCGCCTGGGGCTTGGCCGCCGCCTGCGTGTAGGCGTAGTAGCCGAGCAGGAGCGGGAGGACGACGAGGAGCACGGTGCGCAGCAGGCGCCGCTCGGGACGCACGAGCGTCTCCCACATGGGCCGGACGAACTCGCGCCAGGAATCGGAGTCCGACGACACGTAGATGAGCACGGAGAAGAGGATGATGCCCATGTAGAGCGTGATGACGCTCGACGGCGTGGGAGGGCTGATGCCGTACTTGAGGAGGACGTACGACAGGACCAGCACGATGGCGGCCTGCGTCAGGCGCGAGCGCAGAAACGTCATGCGCGCCTCACTTGAGCGTGACCATGAAGGCCATCAGATCCATGAACTCCTTGGACGTCAGCCGCGTGCCGAAGTCGGCGGGCATGACTCCCTTCGGATAGTTCGCCACCGTGCCCATGCCCACCGGATCCAGGATCTTCGCCATGATGTAGTCGGTCGTTTGGATCCTGGCGATCTGCGACAGGTCGGGGCCCAGGGGCGAGGCGCCCACCGCGCCCGCCTTGTGGCAGGCGATGCACGTGCCCTTGCCCACGAAGACCTGCTCGCCCGCCTTCGGGTCGCCGGGCAGCTTGAGGGCGGCGGGCGCCGCCGCCCCGCCCGCCGCCGCGCCCGCGGTGGCCGGGATGTCGTCGAGCGTGACGTCGACCGTGCCGCCCTGCGACTCCAGGAAGGCGGTGAGCGCCCACAGCTCCGAGCGGTTGAGCGCGATGGGCGGCTTGTCGACGGCGGGCATGATGGGCGGATAGCCTTCCACGATCACCGCGTTCGGGTTGATGAGGGACTCGATCAGGTAGGCTTTCGCGCTCACGCCCGGCTTCATCTTGGCGGCGCGGCCGCCCACGCCGGCGAGGTCGGGCGCGCGCGTGCCCTTCTCGCCGATCTTGTGGCAGATCTCGCAGGTGCCCTTCGTCTTGTAGATCTCCTCCCCCGCCTTCACGAGCTGCGCGGGCGTCACGTTGCCGCCCTCGAGCGACAGCTCCTGGGGCGGCTTGGATTCGATCTGCGGGATGGAGTTCGAGTAGTAGCTGTACGCGAGCATGATGGCCACGGAGAAGACCGAGACCTTGACGGAGACGGGCAGGCGCATGCTACTCGGTGCCGTCGCTTCCGCCCGCGAACACCGGCGCGGCGTGGCCGTGCCCTTCGGCCCCCGCCGGCTTGCCCTTGTCCGCGAGGCCGCCCAGCCAGAAGATGAACATGACGAGCGCGAAGAAGACGATGGTGACCGCCGTGATGACGTTGGCGGCGTAGCCGATGGCGGGCGTCACCGCCTCCACCGAGGTGTCGCGCATGATGCCGTACACGTGCCAGTGCTGCCGGATGCCGGAGCGCGCGAAGCCCATGAGCCCCATCAGCCACGTGAAGGTCACCGCGAGCATGATGAGCACGTACTGCGAGCGCGGGGCGATGGTGCCCCAGCGGATGGCGCCCGTGGAGCGCGCGCCCTTGAACATGGGGATGTCGATCGCCATCACGAGCACGATGGCGGCGAGGACGGCCACCACCTGGTAGACGGAGAAGCCGATGCGCACGAGCGACTCCACGAAATAGCCGTAGACGCCGTAGAAGACGACGATGACGGCGGCGATCCCCAGGGCCGCCCACTGGATGGCCATCCCCGTCTTCACCCAGCGCTTGTTCGAGATGCGGTTGGCGCGGCGGTAGAGCACGAAGGAGAGGAAGGTGGTGAGGATCATCATGTTGACCGCGGTGTTCTTGGCCGACATCACCCCGAGGAAGCCGAGCACCGGGTGGTGGGTGCCGCCCATCGCGCGCGCCTCGTCGAGGGTGATCACCATCGAGCGCGGCGTCGCCCACACCATGAAGCCCAGGGCGAGGATCGAGATGAGGATGGGCACGTAGCGCCGGTAGCGCTCGGAGCCGGGGATGCGCTCCATCCCCAGCCACAGGTAGTAATTCGATCCGATGAAGAGCACGCCGATGAGGATGGCCTGGATGATCCACAGCCACGACATGAAGCCGCCCATCATGGTGATGCCCATCGTCTGGTTGTACGCGTAGATCTCGCGGCCGAGGTAATAGCCGGCAAACGGAAGCACGATGAAGGTGGCGAGCGCGATGAAATTGCCGATGTACCCCATCCAGTCGTATCGGGCTCGTTCCTCGTCTGTCTTTGCTCCCAGGAATCTGAATGCGGCATAGGCGGCGCAGATCGTTCCTCCGAACACGATGTTGGCGATGAGCCGGTGAATGTTGATGGGCATCCAGGTGAAGTTGTTGATGGCCGCCCACACCGTGCCCTTGAGGGCGCCCGTCTCGTCCACGCCCGCAGGCGAGATCATGAAGGTGACCCACGAGTTGGCCACGAGCAGGATCGCGGTGCCGAAGACGTTGGACAGCACGCCGAGGCCGACGTGGATCCACTTGCGGGAGCCGCTCAGCCAGTCCCAGCCGTAATACCAGACGTACACGGTGAACGTCTCCGCGAAGAAGAGGAGGGCGTACACCCAGTACGTGGGGAAGAAGATCGACGTCATGTAGTTCCAGAACTTCGGGTAATAGCCGATGAGCAGGAAGAGCAGGAGCGCGCCCAGCAGCGCGGTGGTGGAGAAGGCGGCGAAGGTCAGCTTCACGAGCTCGTGCGAGAGCCAGTCGTAGCGCGCATCCCGCGTGCGCCAGCCGATGATCTCGATGATGACGGCGAAGATGGGCACGCCGAGGATGAAGGCGGCGAAGTTGAGGTGCAGCTGGGCCACCGCCCACAGCGCCAGGCGCGAGCCCAGCACGGGGAACTCGCGGTACGCGGGCTCCCGGGCCGCGTCCTGGGCCTCGGCGGGCAGCACGGCCAGCGCCACCGCCGCGATCACGAGCGACAGCACAGGCCACGCCCGGCGGCGGGCAGTCACCCGGTGCAGCGGTCCGGCCTCAGATTTCACCCGTCGAGACACCGTTGGTACTCCCTCACACGACGCGCGCTTGTTCCCGAAGTCACATGCCCGTTCAGCGCAGAGTTTTATGGCGAACGCCTTAATGTGTCAAGCGAAAAGGCACCGGCAAGTTTGACACATCCGACCCCGGTGCTAGCATGAAGAGCCAGAGGTCGCCCATGAAGCCGCGCCTGTCCAGTCGCATCCAGTTCTCGCTCGCCTACGTGCTCGTGGCGGCCGTCGTCCTGTTGATGCTGCAGTCCTGGCTGCTCGCCCCCCGCACGGTCGAGCTGTCGATGTCCAAGTTCCTCGAGTTCCTGCGCGCGGACAAGATCGAGAAGGTGGCCCTCACCGAGCGCGAGATCCGCGGCCTCGCCAAGCCCGGCGCCCTCCCCGTCCCCGACAGCGTTGCCGGCGACCGTCTCCGCCAGATGCTCGGCACCGACGAGGAGAACCGGGTCTTCGTCGTCACGCGCATCCCGATGGTCGACGAGCAGCCGCTCGTCGCCGAGCTGGAGGCGCGCCGGGTCGAGTTCGCGGGCCGGATCGAGACGACGTTCCTCAAGGATCTCATCTTCGGCTGGGTGATCCCGCTCGCGGTCATGGTCGCCCTCTGGATGTTCCTCATGCGCCGGGTGGGCGGCGGGCCCACGCAGGCGCTGTCGTTCGGGCGCAGCAAGCACAAGATCTTCGACCGCAAGGAGCTCAAGACCACCTTCAACGACGTGGCGGGCGTGGACGAGGCCAAGGCGGAGCTGGTCGAGATCGTGGATTTCCTCAAGAATCCCCGGAAGTATCAGCGCCTCGGCGGCCGCATCCCCAAGGGCGTGCTGCTCGTGGGCCCGCCCGGCACCGGCAAGACGCTGCTCGCGCGCGCGATCGCGGGCGAGGCGGACGTGCCCTTCTTCACGCTGTCGGGCTCGGAATTCGTGGAGATGTTCGTGGGCGTGGGCGCCTCGCGCGTGCGCGACCTCTTCGAGCAGGCCAAGGACAAGGCGCCCTGCATCATCTTCATCGACGAGCTGGACGCCATCGGCAAGTCCCGCGCCGGGAACTCCGGCTTCGTGGGCGGTCACGACGAGCGCGAGCAGACGCTCAACCAGCTCCTGGCGGAGATGGACGGCTTCGACTCCTCGAAGGGTGTCATCCTCATCGCGGCCACCAACCGTCCCGAGGTGCTGGACCAGGCCCTCATGCGCCCCGGGCGCTTCGACCGCCAGGTGGTGGTGGACAAGCCCGACGTGCGCGGGCGCGAGGCGATTCTCCGTTTGCACGCGCGCACGGTCGTGCTCGCCCCGGACATGGAGCTGGCCGTCATCGCGCAGCGAACGCCCGGCTTCGCGGGCGCCGACCTCGCCAACATCGTGAACGAGGCCGCCCTCCTCGCCGCCCGCAAGGAGAAGGACGCCGTGGGCATGGCGGACTTCGAGGAGGCCATCGACCGCGTGGTGGCGGGCCTCGAGAAGAGGAGCCGGGTGCTGTCCGAGAAGGAGCGGGATATCGTCGCCCACCACGAGATGGGCCACGCCTTCGTGGCCACCTCGGTGGCGCACGCCGATCCCGTGCACAAGGTCACGATCATCCCGCGCGGCGTGGCCGCGCTCGGCATGACGTACCAGCTGCCCACGGAGGAGCGGTTCCTCATGACGCGCAGCGAGCTGGAAGACCGGATCGCGGTGCTCCTGGGCGGGCGCGTGGCGGAGGAGCTCGTCTACGGCGAGGTGTCGACGGGCGCGCACAACGACCTCGACCGCGGCACCGAGCTCGCCCGCCTCATGGTGACGAAGTACGGCATGTCCGAGCGCATGGGCCTCGCCACCTACGGCGAGCGCAGCCCGCTCTTCCTCAAGGGGTCGGGCATGGGGGGCGAGCGCGACTACAGCGAGGCCACCGCGCGCACGATCGACGAGGAGGTGCGCGCCATCCTCGACCGCACCCATGACCGGGTGCGTGGCATCCTGACCAGCAAGAAAGCGATGCTCGTGCACGCGGCGGGCGAGCTCAAGCGCATCGAGACGCTCGAAGGCGACCGCCTGAAGCGGCTGCTCGCGGGCGAGGTCATGGCCGACGAGACTGTGAAAGAGGGGGCATGATGATGCAGCTCAAACGGAGGTCCTTCGCCGGCGCTCTCATGATCGCCGTCCTGCTCGGCACCGCCATCGGCGTGTACGCCACCGGCGGGGCGGAGCGGTCGCGGCCGCTCGAGCGGGCCGCGGCACCCGCGGTGCAGGCCCCGATCCTGCCCGTGCAGATGCCGCTCACCACGGGCACGTTCGCGAAGGTCGCGGACGCCATCAAGCCCGCCGTCATCAACATCAACACCTTCTCCAGGGGCGCCTCCCCCGGCCCCGGGCCGGGCGGCGGTGGCGGCGGCGGCGGGCGCACGCCCTTCGAGGAGTTCTTCGGCGAGGAATTCTACAGGCGGTTCTTCGGCGACGCGCCCGAGCGCATGCCCTCGCGCAGCCTCGGCTCCGGCGTCATCGTCGATCCCACGGGCATCGCGCTCACCAACGCCCACGTCATCGAGAAGGCGACCGACATCGAGGTGGTGACGCTCGACGGCACCAAGCACAAGGCCAAGGTGGTCGGGATGGACAAGAAGACCGACCTCGCCGTGCTCAAGCTGGACGACGGCAACGGTCCCTTCCGGTACGCCCGCCTCGGCGACTCCGAGAAGATGCAGGTCGGTGACTGGGTGATCGCGGTGGGCTCTCCCTTCGGCCTGCAGGCCACCGTCACCGCGGGCATCATCAGCGCCAAGGCGCGTCAGATCGGGCAGGGGCCCTTCGACGATTTCCTGCAGACGGACGCCGCCATCAATCCCGGCAACTCGGGCGGGCCGCTCGTCAACATGCAGGGCGAGGTGGTCGGCATCAACACCGCGATCGTCGCGGGCGGCTCCGGCATCGGCTTCGCCATCCCGTCCAACATGGCGCGGAAGATCTACACCGAGATCAACACCAAGGGACGCGTCACGCGCGGCTGGCTCGGCGTGTCGATCCAGCCGCTGACGCCGGAGCTGGCGCGCTCGTTCGGCGCCAAGGACAACAAGGGTGTGCTCGTCTCCGACGTCATGCCCGACAGCCCCGCTGCCAAGGCGGGCCTCAAGGCGGGCGACATCCTCCTCGAGTTCGACGGCAAGAAGATGGAAGTGCCCGGCGACCTGCAGCGCGCCGTCGGCCTCGCCTCTCCCGGCAAGGACGCCAGGATGAAGGTGTGGCGCGAGCAGGGGGAGAAGACCGTCGAGATCAAGATCGGCGAGTCGCCGGACGACCGGCAGGCGCAGGGGCCGCGCGAGGGCGGCGAGCGCGCCACCCCCACCGCGCTGGGGCTGGACGTGCGGCCGGTGACACCGGAGGTGGCGCG
>JBBDXO010000102.1:27134-31336 GCA_040902295.1 Candidatus Rokuibacteriota bacterium
CGGTCCGCCTACCGCAAGCTCGCGCGCAAGTACCACCCGGACGTCGCCAAGACCAAGGATGCCGGCGACCGCTTCCGGGAGGCCACGGAAGCCTACGAGGTCCTGTCGGACCCCGAGAAGCGCAAGCGGTACGACACGCTCGGCCCCGACTGGCAGCGCTACGCGCAGGGTGCACCCGGCGGAGCGCCCGGCGGCGGCGGCTTCCACACCGAGTACAGCGGCGAGGGCGCAGACTTCTCGGATTTCTTCCGCACGATCTTCGGCGACATGGGGGCGCGCAGCGGCGGCGGCGGCGTGCGCTACGA
Organism: Candidatus Rokuibacteriota bacterium; assembly: GCA_040902295.1. Lineage (GTDB taxonomy): Bacteria > Methylomirabilota > Methylomirabilia > Rokubacteriales > CSP1-6 > JBBDXO01. The sequence continues at coordinate 27,440 of JBBDXO010000102.1, forward strand.
AGACCTGTTTGCCGGTGATGGCGGCCGTGGCCGCTCGCGCCGCCGGGGCGAGGACGTCCAGGCCGCCGTCGAGATCACCCTCGACGAAGCCTTCGCGGGGACGCGCAAGACGTTCACGCTGGAGACGGACGAGCCGTGCGGGACGTGTCACGGTGCCGGCAACGTTGGCGGTCAGCCGTGCGCCACGTGTCACGGCGGCGGCTGGCAGCGGGCGCGCCACGATGTCGACGTGAAGATCCCCGCCGGGGTGCGCACGGGGCAGCGCGTGCGGGTGGCGGGCGAAGGCGCGGGGGCGGCGGGCGGCCGCGGCGATCTGTACCTGACCGTCACGGTGGCGCCGCATCCCCAGTTCGAGCGCAAGGGCGACGATCTGCACATCACGCTGCCCATCACGGCTCCCGAGGCGGCGCTGGGCGCGACGCTCGAGGTGCCCACGCTGCGCGGCAAGGTGTCGATGAAGGTCCCCCCCGCGACGTCGAGCGGCCGCACCTTCCGGCTTCCCGGCTACGGGATGCCGAAGCTCAAGGCGGGCGGGCGCGGCGACGAGCTGGTGGCCGTGAAGATCGTCATGCCGGCCGAGCTGACGGCCGCGGAGCGCGAGCTGTACGAACAGCTCAAGGCGTTGCGAAACGATTCTCCCCGCGGATACGCGCAGGGATAAGAGACCAAGGACAGGAAAGAAGACGACGATGAGACTCGACAAGTTCACGGTCAAGGCGCAGGAGGCGGTGCAGGCGGCGCAGTCGGTCGCGGAGCGGCTCGGCCACCAGGCCCTGGAGCCGGAGCACCTGCTGTCCGCGCTGCTGCAGCAGAAGGAAGGCGTGGTCGCCCCTCTCCTGGGCAAGCTCGGGGCGAGGCCGGAGGCGATCGCGCAGCAGCTGGCGGCGGATCTCGAGCGTGTCCCCAGGGTGAGCGGCGGCGGCGGCCCCTATCTGGGCGAGCGCCTGCGCAAGGCGCTCGAGCGCGCCCAGGCCGAAGCCGAGCGGCTGCGCGACGACTACGTCTCCACCGAGCATCTGCTCATCGCGCTCGCGCAGGAGCCCGACGGTGCGGCGGCGCGGGCGCTCAAGGCGGCCGGCGCCACGCCGGAGGCGCTGTACCGCGGCCTCGTCGACGTGCGCGGCACGCAGCGCGTGACGGACCAGAACCCCGAGGACAAGTACCAGGCGCTCCAGAAGTACGCGCGCGACCTCACGGAGGCCGCCCGCAAGGGCAAGCTCGATCCGGTCATCGGTCGCGACGAGGAGATCCGCCGCGTGGTGCAGGTGCTCTCCCGGCGCACGAAGAACAACCCGGTGCTCATCGGCGAGCCCGGCGTGGGCAAGACGGCGATCGTTGAGGGCCTCGCGCGGCGCATCGTGGAGGGCGACGTGCCCGAGAGCCTGAAGCACAAGCGGCTCATCAGCCTCGATCTCAGCTCGATGGTGGCCGGGGCGAAGTACCGCGGCGAGTTCGAGGAGCGGCTCAAGGCGGTGCTGAAGGAGATCACCGACACCGACGGTGAGGTGATCACCTTCATCGACGAGCTCCACACGGTGGTGGGGGCCGGCGCGGCCGAAGGGGCGATGGACGCCGGCAACATGCTGAAGCCGCTGCTCGCGCGCGGGCAGCTGCGCATGATCGGTGCCACGACGCTCGACGAGTTCCGCACCCACATCGAGAAGGACGCCGCGCTCGAGCGCCGGTTCCAGCAGGTGTTCGTCGGCCAGCCCAGCGTGGAGGACACGGTCGCGATCCTGCGGGGCCTGAAGGAGCGCTACGAGGTGCACCACGGCGTGCGGATCCAGGACGCCGCGCTGGTGGCCGCGGCCGTGCTGTCCGACCGCTACCTCACTGGCCGCTTCCTCCCCGACAAGGCCATCGACCTGATGGACGAGGCGGCGTCGAAGCTGCGCATCGAGATCGACTCGCTCCCGACCGAGATCGACGTCGTCGAGCGCCGCGTGCGCCAGCTCGAGATCGAGCAGGTGGCACTGGCGAAGGAGACCGATGTCGCGTCGGCTGATCGTCTGGAGGTCCTCGAGGCCGAGCTCGCCGACCTCGTCGAGCAGCGCGATGCGATGCTCGCCCACTGGACCAACGAGAAGGAGGCGATCGGCCGGATCCAGTCGCTGAAGGAGGAGCTCGAAGGGCTGCGCGGCGACCTCGAGCGCGAGGCCGACCTGGAGAAGGCCGCCGAGCTCCGCTACGGGCGGATCCCCGAGCTCGAGCGCGACATCGACTCGGCCACGGCTGCGCTCGACGAGCTCCAGGGCACGCAGCGGATGCTCAAGGAGGAGGTCGACGCAGAGGACGTCGCGGAGATCGTTGCCAAGTGGACTGGCGTGCCGGTGTCCCGCCTGCTCGAGGGCGAGATGGCCAAGCTCGTACGGATGGAGGACGTCCTCCATCAGCGGGTCGTCGGTCAGGACGAGGCGGTGACGGCCGTGGCCAGCGCGATCCGTCGGAGCCGGGCGGGACTGTCCGACCCGAACCGCCCCATCGGATCGTTCCTGTTCCTCGGCCCCACGGGCGTGGGCAAGACCGAGCTGGCACGGACCTTGGCCGACTTCCTCTTCGACGACGAACGCTCCATGGTTCGCATCGACATGAGCGAGTACATGGAGAAGCACGCCGTGAGCCGCCTCGTCGGCGCGCCCCCCGGCTACGTCGGCTACGACGAGGGCGGCCAGCTCACTGAGGCCGTGCGGCGCCGGCCCTACTCGGTGGTGCTCCTCGACGAGGTGGAGAAGGCCCACCCCGACGTCTTCAACATCCTGTTGCAGGTGCTCGACGACGGACGCCTCACCGACGGTCAGGGTCGAACGGTCGACTTCACCAACACCGTGCTGATCATGACGTCGAACCTGGTGGGCGAGCCGATCGATCACTTCCGGCCCGAGTTCGTGAACCGCATCGACGAGATCGTCCGGTTCCGGGCCCTCACCGAGGCCGACCTGGTCCCGATCGTCGACCTCCAGCTCGCGCACCTTCGAGCGCGGCTGGCCGAGCGCCGCATCACCCTCGAGGTCACCGCCGCGGCCCGGGCCGCCATCGCCGCGCAGGGCTACGACCCCGCCTTCGGGGCGCGCCCCCTCAAGCGAGTGGTCCAGCGGGAGGTGGTCGACCGCCTCGCCTCCGCCGTGCTCGACGGCAGCCTGCCCGACGGTGGGACCGTGGTCGTCGACGCAGCCGGCGACGAGATCGTCGTCTCGGCCGAGGGCTGATCTTGCCCGACCGAGGTGACCACCGTGAGCGGGGAGCGCGGCTGCCGATTCGTGGGAATGGGCCATCGGACCCATGGCCATCTCACGCTGCGTGGGGATACTGACACGTAGGGAGGCATTGATCCGACGGCCGAACTGGTCGCTGCGTCGTCGGGGAGCCAAGCGAACCCGGCCCTGCGTTGGAACGACATCCACGCCGCCGGTCGCCCGTGAACGTGCTCCGGTGGCACTTGCCAACCATCGGAGCAGAGCATGGCCAGAACCGCAGACCGTCGAGGGCTCAAGCTTGGGATGAGCATCCTCACGCTGGGCCTGACCTTCGGGTCGATCGCCCTGGCGACCCTCACCGCGCAGGCGGCCGAGAACGACCACCAGATCACCATCTGCCACGTCGAGGGCAACGGCGGCTACTCGTCGCCCAACCCGACCAAGGCGGCGATCTCGGATCCCGACGGTCACGGCAGCCACGCACTCGATGTGATCCCACCGTTCGCGGCCGGGTCGCAGGGGAACCAGAGCTGGGCTGCGTACCCGGGGCTGAACTGGGACACGGCGGGACGCGCTCTCTACGACGCCTGCGCCCCGTGCACGACCGGCACGCACGACGAGCTCGGCCGGTGCACGGTGCCCGAGGTGGATGTGTGCTTGGACGTGGATGGTGTGCAGACCGATGTGTCGGCGTGCCCGCCGG
>JBBDXO010000103.1:0-3297 GCA_040902295.1 Candidatus Rokuibacteriota bacterium
TCCGGCGCGCCCACGAGCCCCGTGCCCACCCCCGGCGTGTCCTTCGTGAAGGACCCGACGTTGCGCGGGTTGTTGTAGTGATCGACGACCTTGTCGCTATAGGCCATGTCCCCGCTCCCCCTTTTACTCGCCCTTCCACTGGATGGACTTGAGATCGACACCCTCTTTCGCCAGCTCGTAGAGCGGCGACATGTCACGCAGGCGCTTGATGACCTCGATCGTGCGCTGCCCCACGTATTCCACCTCTTCGGCCGTCGTGAACCGGTGCAGGCTGAAGCGGATCGAGGAGTGTGCCAGCTCCGCGCTCGCGCCCAGCGCCCCGATGACGTACGACGGCTCCAGCGTCGAGGAGGTGCACGCGGAGCCCGACGACAGCGCCGTCTCCTTGTTGAGTCCCATCAGCACCGACTCGCCCTCGACGTAGGCGAAGGAGATGTTGAGGTTGCCCGCGAGCCGGCGGTCCGGCTTGCCGTTCAGGAACGCCTCGTCGACGCTCGACAGGATCATGTCCTGGAGCCGGTCGCGCAGCGTGGCCAGCCGCGTGTTCTCGCTTTCCATCTCCTGGTCGCACAGCTCCGCCGCCCGCCCGAAGCCCACGATGAGCGGCACCGGCAGCGTGCCCGAGCGCATGCCGCGCTCGTGCCCCCCGCCGTCCATGATGGGGGCGATGCGCACGCGCGGGTTCTTGCGCCGCACGTAGAGCGCGCCCACGCCCTTGGGCCCGTGGATCAAGTGCGCCGTGCACGAGAGCAGGTCAATGCCCATCTTCTCCACGTCGATGCGCACCTTGCCGAAGGCCTGGGTGGCGTCGGTATGGAAGAGGATGCCCTTCTCCTTGGCGAGCCGGCCGATGGCCCCCACGTCCTGGATCACGCCGATCTCGTTGTTGGCGAGCATCACGGAGATCAGGATGGTCTTGTCGGTGATCGCCCGGCGGATCTCCTCGACGTCGACGAGCCCGTCCGGTTGCACGGGCACGTACGTCACCTCGAAGCCCTGCCGCTCGAGGCGCTTGCACACGTCGAGGCCGGCGCGCTGCTCGATGGCGGTGGTGACGATGTGGTTGCCCTTCTCGCGGTACATCTCCGCCACGCCCTTGAGGGCGAGGTTGATCGACTCCGTGCCCCCGGAGGTGAAGACGATCTCCTTCGGGTCGCGCGCGCCCACCAGCCGGGCAATCTGGGCACGGGCGGTGTCCACGCCGGTCTCCGCCTCCCAGCCGAAGGAGTGATTGCGGCTCGCGGGATGCCCGAACTTCTCCGTGAAGTACGGGATCATCGCCTCCACCACTCTCGGGTCCACCGGCGTGGTCGACTGCGCATCCATGAAGATCGGAAACTTCAACGCCATTGGCTCGCTCTCCCCGTCATCTCTGTGTCACGACCCTATCGACAGCAATCGCGGTACGTCCTCGCTGGCCAGCTCCGCCAGGCTCATCGTGTCCAGCACGTTGGTGATGGCGGCCTGGATGCGCTGCACCGGACGGCGTAGCGTACACCGCTCCATCTGCTTGCAGCTCGTGTCCTCCAGGCAGCTCACGATGTTGATCGGGCCCTCGAGCGCCCGGATCACCTCGCCCACCGTGATGTCGTCCGGCCGGCGGGACAGCGCGTAGCCGCCCTTCGGGCCGTTCTGGCTCACGATGAGCCCCTTCTTGGCAAGGCGCTGGAGGATCTTGGCCATGATCTCCGGCGGAATGCTCGACTCCTCGGCGATGCGCTTGGCGCTGACCGAGCCGAGGTCGTCGTGGACGGCGATATAATGAATCGCCATCAGCCCGTAGTCGGCGCGCTTGGTAAAGCGGAGCATTTGTTTGCTTTATCCTCGTCTCACCCGACCAGTATATACCCGACAGTTTTAGTCGGCGACTGAATCAGTCGGAGTTTACCCTTCCCGACGGACCAGTCAACGGAAAAGGATATCGATGACCGACAGGACGCACCACAGCGAGTTCGATTCCGTGCTCCACAGGACCGCCATCGCCCAGCTCGACCGGGTGGCCGGCAAGCTCAGCCTCGATCCCGACGTCCACGAGCGGCTGCGTCACCCGCGCCGGGCGCTGGTGGTGTCAGTGCCCGTTCGGATGGACAGCGGAAAGACTGAAGTCTTCACTGGTTACAGGGTTCATCATAACAATGTCCTTGGACCGACGAAGGGCGGGATCCGCTACGCCGCCGACGTCAGCCTGGGCGAGGTCACGGCGCTGGCGATGCTGATGACCTGGAAGTGCGCCCTCATGGGCCTGCCCTACGGCGGCGCCAAGGGCGGCGTGCGTTGCACGCCGCGAACGATGTCCCTTCAGGAGATCGAGGGCCTCACCCGCCGCTACACGGCGGAGATCATCCTGCTCATCGGCCCCGACCTCGACATTCCGGCGCCCGATCTCGGGACCGACGAGCAAACGATGGCGTGGATGATGGACACGTACTCGATGACGCAGGGCAAGAGCGTGCCCGGCGTGGTCACCGGCAAGCCGCTGATCGTCGGCGGCTCGAAGGGCCGGCGCGAAGCCACCGGCCGGGGCATCGTGTACACCCTCTTCGACGCATCGCGGCATCTCGGCCAGGACCTCCGCGGGCGCACGGTCGTCGTGCAGGGCTTCGGCAACGTGGGCGCGGTGGCGGCACGCATGCTCGCGGCCGAAGGCTGCATCATCGCCGGCGTGAGCGACGTCAGGGGCGGCATCTGGAACCCGACGGGGCTCGACATGCGCCAGCTCGACGCGCACGTGGCCGAGAGCGGCACGGTGACCGGCTTCCCGGGTGCGGACGCCGTCTCGAACGCCGACCTCATCACGCAGCCGTGCGACGTGCTCATCCCCGCCGCGGTGGGCTCGCAGATCCACGCGGGTAACGCCGAGCGCGTCAAGGCCTCGATCGTGGTGGAGGGCGCCAACGGCCCCACCACGCCCGAGGCCGACGTCATCCTGCGCGAGCGCGGCATCACCGTCATTCCCGACATCCTCGCGAATGCGGGAGGCGTGGTCGTCTCGTACTTCGAGTGGGTGCAGGGCCTCCAGCACTACTTCTGGGACGAAAGCGAGATCACCGCCCGCCTCCAGGAAATCATGACCCGCGCCTTCACCCGCGTCTGGGCCCTCGGAACCAAGGAATCAACCGACCTCCGCACCGCCGCCCTCATGGAAGGCATCAGCCGCGTGGCCGAAGCCCACCGGGTGCGAGGCCTGTACCCGTGACCGAGACCGGCAACGGCTGACTCCTTCGGACTGACCGCCAATCAATCCAGTCGGCGTCGCGTTGGGGGGCTTGGGGGGGCGATTTGGGCCCCCCAGTGGTT
>JBBDXO010000103.1:3307-31244 GCA_040902295.1 Candidatus Rokuibacteriota bacterium
CCCCCCCCATGTCTTTCAAGGAATGCACGCCCCCGCAAGCTTTGAACGGTTGTCCGCTACCCCGGCCACGCCTGTCGCAGGTTCGCCGCGGTCACTTCGGGGGGCGTCTCGTTGATGTAGATGCCGCCCACGCGGTTGCCGGCTTCGGGATTGCCCGTGATCTCGAGGTGCCAATGGTAGTCGTCGCGGATGGTCGCCCAGTCGCCTTGCAGGATGCGCGACCGGAGATTCGGCGCCGTGTGGAGCACCATCTCGTAGCCGGGGTCGCCGAACCCGCGCGCCAGCGCGCGGAAGTACCCGGAGAGCATGCGCGCGAGGTCACGCGCGAGATCGGCGTTCAACGATTCCTCGAACGAGCACGCGTGCTGGCGGGGCAGGATCCAGGTCTCCAGCGGGGTGCGCGCGGCGTACGGCACCACCGCCACGAACGACGGATTGAGGCTGACGAGCCGCTCCTCGGCGCCGATCTCCTGGCGGAGCATGTCGCAGTACAGGCAACGGCGCTTGTACTGATAGTACTCCCGCGCCTCACGCAGCTCGCGCCGGGTCTCGTCGAAGACGATCGGGATGGCGGTCACCCGCGAATAGGGGTGGTGCGGCGCCACGCCCGCCTTCTTGTGATGGCGGTTGATGAGGATGTCGCGGATCTGGCCATCCCGCTTGAGGTCGACGAGCCGGTCGCGGTACATCCACAACACCGCTTCCAGGTGCTCGGGATCCATCGTGGCCAGCGTGTCGTCATGCCCGGGCGACTCCACGACGATCTCGCTCGCTCCCCGCGGCGTGATCATGTCGAACATGCCGATGCCCTCGCGAACGACTTCCCATTCGATCCGGAAGTATGCGTCCGCCTCGGGCACGACGCGCACGGTCCATTCCGGGCCGTTGGCGCTCGAGCCGTCCTTGCGATACGCCGCGATCTCCGGGCCCGACTGCGACTCCGCGCCCGGACAATAGGGGCATTCGGCGGGCGCGGGTGCCTCGCCCTTGGGACGAATCAGCACCCACTGTCCACGTGTCGGATCTTTCCTCAGCTCGTCCACTCGGCCTCCGGCAAACGTTCGCTGTCGCTGGCTGATCCCAATTGATCAACGTGAACGGCCCCGACATGGCTCCCGGCGGGCCTGCCATTCGGGGCGTTCGTGGCGCTAGTCCTTGACCTGGCTCTTGAGCTTGCGCAGATGCTGGCGGGCCGTGTCAACCCAGTCCTTCTCCGCAGGCAGCTGCGAAGCGATGGCGATGTACCGTTCCCACTGAGCGATGGCTTCCTTGGGATCGGTTCTCTCGTAGACGATGGCCAGGTTGTACATGGCGTTCGTGTGCTTGCCGTCGAGCTCGATGACGCGCTGGTACTCCTCGGTCGCCTCCTTGTACAAGCCCTTGTCCTCGTACACCTCGCCCAGGCCCATCCGCGCCTCGACCGACTGCGGGTCGAGCTCGATCGCTTTCTTGTACGCGCTCACCGACTCGTAATACAGGTTCTTCTCGCCGTAGTAGATCTTCCCGAGACTCATGTGGACCTTGGGATTGACGGGATTGAAGACGAGCGCCTTCTGGTAGGCGCCCACCGCGCCGTCGATGTCGCCCTTGGCGGCCTTCGCGTCGCCGAGGCCGACGTGCGCGTCCGCGTAGAACGGCCGCAGCTCGATGGCCTTGGTGTAGGCCTCCACCGCCTGGTCGAAGAGCCGTCGCGGCGCGGCCAGGAACAGATCGCCGAGCGCCTTGAAGGGCTCCGGATAGGTGGCATCGAGCTGGGTGGAGGCGCGGAACTGCGCGGCGGCCTTCCAGCGGTTGCCGAGCTTCTGGTGCACGGTGCCCAGCGTGTACTGCGCCAGGGCAAAGGTGGCGTCGGCCTCGATGGCGCGCGTGAGAAGGTCGACCGCCGCCTCGTGGTTCTCGGGGCCTCCGGCGCGGGCCGCCACCTGCGAGCGCGCGAACAGCTCGAAGGCCTTCGGCGAGCGCGTCGGCTGCGCGGCCTTGTCCATGCGCCGCGCCTCGGCGTCGCTGACGGGGGCCTTCAGCGTCCGCGCGTACGTGAGCGGCAACGCGGCCACGCGCGCGAGCAGCTCCCCCTCCGCCACCGCCACCGGCTCCATGGCCACGGAGTCGCCCAGCGGCCCCTTGGCGTCCAGCAGCTTGGGCTGGATGACCATCTCGGCGCCCTGGCGCGTGACGCTGCCGTACAGCGCGGCCTCCGCGCGGACGGCGCGGGCAGCCTGCTGCACCACGGCCTCGCCCCAGGCTTCGGGCTGTCCGACCGCGCGCACGCGCGCACGGTCGATCTGCACGAAGGCCGGATGCTGGGCGAGCCCGGCCGACAGCACCTGCGCGATGCCCTCGCCGACCCACTGCTCGTCGCGAGCGAGCGTGGCGGCATCGAACGGCACGATGAGGATCGCGCGCGGCTTCACGGAGGCCGGCGCGGGCGCCGCCAGCAGGCACCCGGTGAGAGCGAGCAGCACCGCCAGCGATCGCGCATGACGCTCACGCATCCTTGCCCTCCTCTGTCGAGCCCGGCCGCCGTCCGTTGCCGGCCGCCGGGACCGGGCGCCCGCCTCGCCTCAGCCAGCCGCCGAGGCGGGCGAATGTTCCGGGACCCAGCCGGCGAAGCGCGATATCCGGCACCATCAGCATGGCCACCAGCCCCACCAGCCACGGCCAGATGTCGAGCGCCAGGCGCGACTGGCGGCGTCCCTTGAGGAACGCCTCCCGCGGATCGTTGAGGGCGGCTCCCCCCGTGATCTCCGCCAGCTCGCGCAATGCCGTCTCGTCGACGCCGAGGTCCCGCAGCTCCTGTGCATACGGTACCACCAGCCCGGCCAGCTGCGAGCCAACCACCTGCTCGTTCTTGCGCTGGGCCATGCCCACGAGGTAGACGCCCTCCTGCGGCACCGGGAAGCGGCCGCGGTAGCGCCCGGGGCCGATCTGCTCGAGCTCGACGACGGAGCGCTCGCGCGTGGGTGACACCACGCCCACCTGCGAGTCGAGGAAATTGATGAACTCGCCCTTGCCGTCGACGGCGTCCACGACCACTTCCCCGGTGGTGTCGGTGCGCTGCACCACGGCCGTGGTGTCGCTGCGCGAGCCGCTGCGCAGCGTCCAGCGCGTGAGCTGCGCCCAGAACTTGTTGTAGTCGCGCCAGCGCAGCCAGAGCACGCCCCACTTCGCCTTGGCGTCGGAGGTGAACGCGGCGGAGCGGCCCAGGCCGTACCGCCACGTGGCGAGCACGGGATCCTCCTGGTGGCTCATCAGCACCAGCTCGGCCGTCGACTTCAGCGTGGTGGCCACGTAGCCGCCGAGGGGCGGTACGCCCTTCCAGTCGATCTCCTGCACGGCTTCGTGGCCGGCCGCCGTGAGCTGCGGCTTGAAGGGCTGCTCGATGAGGGAGGCCTTGGACGCCAGCTGCGTCTCCAGGGTGAAGATGCGCGGGATGGTCTGCGAGTCCTCGGTGTAATAGAAGCGCCCCTTGCCCCACTTCGCGATGTCCACCATGAGCTGGACGTCGGCGTCCTTGCCGATGGCGACGGTGGACACGGTGATCTTGTCCTTGGACATACGCCGCAGCAGTCCGGAGAAGTCGCCGCGCGTCATCTGGCCGTCCGACAGGAAGATCACGTGCTTGAGCAGCGCCGGGCGGTCGAAGAGGACGGCGTAGGCGTCCTTCAGGGCGGGATAGCCGTCGGTGCCGCCGCCCGCCTTGACGGTGGCGATGGCGTGATGCACGGCCGCCTTGTCGCGGGCGCCGCGCACGGGCGAATCCCAGAGGAACTCCGTGTCCCAGCTCTGCACGCCCACCTCGTTGCGCTCGTCGAGGAGATCGACCACCAGGTGCGCGGCCTCCTTGGCAAGGTCGAGCTTGGTGACCTTTTCGTCCGTGGACATGGCCATGGAGCCGGAGCGGTCGACGGAGAGGACGACGGCGAGGCTCGGGATCTCGACCTTCTGCTTCACCTCCATCGTCACCGGCAGCGCTTCCTCGACGGGCGTGCGGTAGTAGCCGCCGAGGCCGAAGCTCTCCTCGCCGCCGAGCATCATGAGACCGCCGCCGTGATCGCGCACGTAGTCGCGGATGTGCGCCATCTGGGGCCGGGTCAGCTTCAGCGAGGACACGTTGGAGAGCACGAGGCCGTCGTATTTCTGCAGCCCCGCCACGTCCCTGGGAATCTGCGCCGGCTCCACCACCGTGACGTCGATGTTCTGGGAGCGCAGCGCGCGCGCCAGCGACGTTGCGTGCGAGCGGTCCTTGTCCGCGAGGAGCACCTGCGGCCGGCCCCGCACGACCACGGTGCCCACCGCGCGGTTGTTGTCCTCGATGGTGTCGCCATCGACCTCGAGCGCGGCCTGGTAGACGTGGATGCCGCTGGCGTCGAGCGACTGCCGGTAGCCGAAGACGTTCTTGCCCGGCGACAGCTTCACGATCTGCGAGCCGATGAACTCGCCGTTGCGGAAGAGGGACACGCGGCCCTGCGTCTCCCGATGGCTCCACGCCACCACCCTGGCCTGGAAGGGCTCGCCGAACTTCACCTCCTGCGGCAGCACCATCGCTTCCGCGACCACCTCCTGCGTGAAGGTGAGCGGCGCCGGCACGTAGAAGAGGTCGGCGCCGGCATTCTTGACCGCCTGCGCCCCCGCCCGCGCGTTGCCCGCGTTCTGCCGGCCGTCCGTCAGCATGACGATGCGATTGGCGTGGCCGGGCGGCAGCGTGGCCACCGCGAGCTGGATGGCCTGAAAGACGTTGGTCCCCCGCCCGCCCACGGTGGCCTTGGGCCGCTCGATCGTCGGCCTGGCGGCGAGCGGCTGGTCCACCACCGCCTCTTCGCCGAAGACGACGACGCTGTGACGGTCGCCGCTCTTGACGTGACGCGCGGCGTCCGCGGCGAACCGGTAGGCGCGCTCGCGGGCGGCCAGGCTCACGCTGTCGGACTGGTCGAGCAGAAAGACGACGTTGAGCCGGTCCACCCAGCGCGGAATCGTGGGCCGGGCCAGCGCCGCGCACAGCACGACGAGCAGGGCGCAGCGTACGCCGAGCGCCCAGCGGTCGCCGGCGGTGGCGGGCGCGCGGAAGCGCCCGGCGCTCTGCCGGCGCCAGTACAGGAAGCCCTCGAGCGCGAGCAACACGGCGGCGAGGATCACGAACAACGGCCACAGCTCGCGCTGCACGGGCACCAGCGGCGCCGCCTCCGGTCCCGGCCCGCTGGCCGCCGGCAGCGGGCGCGGCGCCAGGTTCGACTCCTCCGCATCCATGACGTTGACGGCCAGCGTGGAGTCGCCGCGCGCGGTGGCCAGCGTATAGACGCCCGCCTCGTCCGTGTCGGTGAAGGACACCGCCCCGCGCGTGACCTGCGCCTTCACCGTGCGCCCGCTCGGCATGGTCACGGTGGCCGAGGTGATGCCGTGGGCGACGGGCAGCAGGATCGGCTCCCCCGCCGCGAACTGCAGGCTGGCCTGGTCGAGCGCGGCCGGATGCAGCCAGCGCAGCGTGTTCGACAGGATGAGCGGGAAGGCCACGCGCAGGGGGAAATCGCTCTTGAAGAGGTCGAAGCCCATGAAGACGGCCTTGCGATCCGGCTCCTCGAGCGCGTAGATCAGCGGGCCGCCCGTGGCCTCCACGAGCGCGCGGCCGGCCGCCAGCGGCCGCACCCGCATGGCGTCCTCGATGGCGACCTTGGCGAACTCCACGTGGCGCATCACGGGGTGCGCGCGGTCCCAGTCCATCACGGTGGGCTGCTCCATGCGGCCCATCACCTCGATGGGCACGTCGGAGGGGACCGCGTTGACGAAGATGAAGCGGCCGTTGCCCACCTTGGCGGGCGCGGTGGAATCGAGGATGACCACGTCGGCCTCGCCCATGCCGCCCCCGTACAGGTCGGGCGTCTTCACCTCGAGCGCCACCTGGGGATCGGTCCTGAGGACCTTCTCCAGGAAGAGGTTGCCGTCGCTCACGAGCAGGACCTCGATCTTGCGCGGCGGCGGCAGCACGGCGTAGGCGGCGTTGTCGGTGGCGAGGTCGTCGTCCACGTTGATGCGGGCGGTGACGGTGCCGCCGCCGTCGTGGGTGAAGGGCAGCACGATGGCGCGCCGCACGTCCGGCTCGAGGCTGACCGAGCGGTCGGCGATGCGCCTGCCGTCGATCTCCAGCACGAAGTCGAAGGTGCGCAGCTCCGCGGAATAGTTCACGAGCGACACGTACGCCTGGTAGTTGAAGGCGCCGAAGTACGTCTTGCGGATGCTGAGGTTGGTGATGGCGACGTTGGCGCCGCGCCGCCCCACGCCCACCCAGCGCACGCGCGGGTCGGCGGTCTCCGCAGAGGGCGCGAGCGTGAAGGCGCCGTCCGTGAAGACGTAGATCTCCGCGCGCGCATCGGCGCCGACGAGGGCCCGCGCGGTGTGCACCGCGTCCGTGACGCGGTTGGGCAGATCGCGCGCGCGCGCCCGGGCGATGGCGGAGAGCGCGCGGCTGCGGTCGCGCCCGAGCGCGGCCACCACATTCGGCTGCACGCCCGCCTCGATCACCATGACCTCCGCGCCCTCGCCCAGGCTCCGCACGACGGCGGCGGCTTCCCCCGCCGCCGCGTCGAAGCGCGAGGGCCGGACGTCGCGCGCCTTCATCGACGCGGAGGTGTCGAGCACGATCACCACCTTGCGGGCGCCCTCGCCCATCACGGTGGCCGTCGGCCGCGCCAGCGCCAGCGTGAGCGCGAGGAGGGCCAGGATCTGGAGGATGAGCAGCGGGTCGCGCTGCAGGCGCTGGAAGAACGCGGACGCCTCCCGGTCGCGCAGCGAGGTGTCCCACAGCAGCAGGCTCGACACCGTCTTTTCCCGGCGCCGGACCTTCAGGAAATAGAGGAGGACGAGCGGCAGCGCGAGCGCGAAGACGGCGAAGGCGAGCGGAGAGAGGAAGCTCATGCCACCACCCGCCCGCGCAGCTGCGCCACCACGAACTCCTCCACCGGCGTGTCGGTGATCACCCGGTGATAGCCGACCTCCTTCGTGCGGCAGAAGGTCTCCGCCCGCTCCAGGAACTGGTAGAGGCGCTCGCGGTACGCGCGCACGGCCTCGCCGTCCATGGTGAGGTCGCGCAGCTCGCCCGTTTCGCTGTCGAGCAGGCGGAGATCGCCCGCGAGCGTGGGGTTCATCTCCTCGGGGTCGAGGAGGTGGATGACGTGGACGTCGAAGCGCCGCTCGAGGAGGCCGCGCACGCCGTGCTCGAAGCCGCCCGCGTCGAGCAGATCGGTCATGATCACCACCAGGCCCGGCTCCCGCGAGCGCAGCGCGTAGTCACCGAGGCCTTCGTTGAGGCTCGTGCGGCCCGCCGGCTGCACGTGCGACAGGAAATCCATCATCTTCACCACCTGGTTCCGTCCCCGCGTGGGCGGCCAGCCCTCCGCCACGCGGTTTCTCAAGATACCGACCCCGACGCGCTCGTGATTGACCAGCCCCACGAAGCCGAGCGCCGCCGCCAGGCGCGTGGCGTACTGCAGCTTGCTCGGCGTGCCGAAGCTCATGGAGGCGGAGGCGTCCACCACGAGGTGCAGGCACAGGTCTTCCTCGTCCACGAACAGCTTGACGTGAAGCCGGTCGAGCCGCCCGTAGATGTTCCAGTCGACGTAGCGCAGGTCGTCGCCCACGCCGTAGGCGCGGTAATCGGCGAACTCCACGCTGTGTCCCCGGCGCGGGCTGCGGCGCTCGCCCTTCACGCTGCCCCGGAACGCGCGACGGGACAGCAGCGACAGCCGCTCGAGCTGCGCGAGGAACTCCGGCGTGAAGAAGCTCTGGCGGACGGTGGTGGGCACCACCTACCGCTCGCGCTCGTCGAGCGCCTGGAAGTAGTCCTTGATCTGCGCGTGGTAGTCGCGCGGCACCGACTCCCGCGTGATCGCGTCTTCCATCATCTTCCGGTACTGTCCGATGACGCCGAGGTATTGCAGGCGCGAGGCCATCGCGCCGCCCCGCCCCGTCATGTTCGTGTCGTAGCCGTCCTTGCGCCCGCGGCGCGACTCGCCCTCCACCCCCACGTCGTACGGGTTGGCCCGCAGCCGCTGGCTCGCCTCCCCCTTCGGTGAGGCGCTCTTGCCCCGGCCGGGCAGGAGCCCCTCGCCTTCGCCGAAGTCCATGTCGTCGGGGTAGCCGCTCTCGCCGCCCTCCCCGCGGTCCCGCCCGCGGGAGCCTCCGCGCGAGTTGTCCCGTCCCCCGCGCAGCCCCTTGCCGGAGCGCTGCGCCTCCTCCTGCGCGCGCATCTTGTCGAGCGCCCGCTGCATGGCGTCCATGGCGCGGTCGGGCTCCCCGCCCTCGAGCGCCTCCATGCCCTCGGAGGCATCGCTGCCCCAGTTGCCGCCCTTGCGGCCGAGGCGCTGCATCTCCTCCAGCAGCTCGCGCAGCTTCTGCGGCGAGATCTGGTCCGGCCGCAGGCCGCCCGTGAGGGCCTTGGACTTCTTGAACACCATCTTGTAGTTGCTGGAGGTGAAGTCCGTCTGCAGATCCGGCAGCCTGTCGACCTGCTCCAGCATCTTGAGCCGCTCGTCGCCCTTCTTGAGGAAGCTGTTGAAGTCCGGCCGCTGCGCGGCGAGCGCGGTGTCCTTGAAGATCGCCGACAGATCGCCGCTGGTGGCCGCGCCGCCGCCGCCCGCACGCTGCGCGAAGTCCTTCTCCTCGAACGCGCTCGGCTTCAGCCGATCCCGCTGCGCGGGCCGCGCGCGGTCCTCGACCATCGGGCCCGCCGCGCGCGGCTCGGCCTCGTCGCTCTCATCGCCCGGCGAGAAGTCCGGAAAGAACCCGCTGGACGGCATGGGGAGCGCGGGCGCCAGCACGAGGACGGCGGCCATCACCACCGGCACCGGTAACATGCGCGCCTCGCGCGGCACGATCCTTCGCACGATCGCGCGCGGCTCCAGGCGCTGCACGCGCTCGGTGGCATCCGTCACCAGCGCCGCGACGAGCGGCGTGCGGTCGGGGCGGTGCGCCCACTCGAGCGCCGTCGCCACACGATCCTCGAGGCCGAAGGCGCGATCGGCCAGCCGCGCGGCATCCGCGACGGGAATGGGCCGGGTGAGGCCAAAGAGCACGCCGGCGAGGATGCCGGCCACGACGAGGGCGCCGGCGGCGGGCACCGCCCACGGGCCGATGACGCCCTTGAGGAGCAGGATGACGACGGCCGCCACCGCCGTCCAGAAGGCGCCGCGCAGCGCGTAGTGCTCGGCGCGGCGCCGGCGAATCTGCGCCGCCACGCGGCGAACGAGCGCGTCCAGGGCCTGATGCCGCTCGACCGACTCGGGTTCGGGCATGTCCTCCCCCTTGCTCACCGGAGAAAGGGCTCTTTGGCGCGCGCGGTGGCGGCCTCCGTGCTCTCGAGGATCTGGGCGATGAGGGTATCGGCGTCGATGCCCTCCGCCTCCCCCTCGAAGTTCAGGATGATGCGGTGGCGGAGCGCGGGCGGCGCGATCGCCTTGAGATCCTCGATGCTCACGTTGTAGCGGCCCTCCGACAGCGCGCGCACCTTGGCGCCCAGCACCAGCGCCTGCGCGCCACGGGGACTGGCGCCGTAGCGGACGTACCGGCGCGCGGCGTCGCCCGCGTGCTCCCACTGTGGATGCGTGGCCATGATCAGGCTCGAGGCGAAGTCACGCACGTGCGAGGCCACCGGCACCTCGCGAATCAGCTCGCGAAAGGCGATGACGTTGGCCCCGCTCATCACGCGGTTGATGGACACCGGCCGCGCCTGCGTGGTGCGGTCGATGATCGCGTTGAGCTCCTCGAGGGCGGGGTAGCGCACGCGCAGCTTGAGCAGGAAGCGGTCGAGCTGCGCCTCCGGCAGCGGATACGTGCCCTCCATCTCGATGGGGTTCTGCGTGGCGAGCACGAAGAAGGGCGTGGGCAGCGGACGCGAGGCGCCCCCCACCGTGACCGAGGCCTCCTGCATGCCTTCGAGGAGCGCGGACTGCGTCTTGGGCGTGGCCCGGTTGATCTCGTCGGCGAGGAGGATGTGCGCGAAGATCGGACCCTGCTGGAACTGGAAGTGCTTGCGGCCCTCGGCATCTTCGACAATCATGTTGGTGCCGATGATGTCGGCCGGCATGAGGTCGGGGGTGAACTGCACGCGCGAAAAGGACAGCTCCAGCGCGTCGGACAGCGTCTTGACGAGCAGCGTCTTGCCCAGCCCGGGCACGCCCTCGAGCAGCACGTGGCCGCCCGCGAACATTCCGATGAGCACGGAGTCGATGATGTCGCGGTGGCCGACGATCACCTTTTCGACCTCGGCACGCAGCGCCTCGAAGGCGGTCACGAACTCTTGCACTCGGGCGTCCTGAGTCATCAGCTCTCCTCTCGCTTCGATGAGGTCGAGGGCGCGCTCGATGCGGCCCGGCGGCTCGGCGCTCGCCCATTATATGGACGATGTCGAGGGCTCACCACCCCGCCCGCATGCCGGACCGAGCGCCCGGCGCCTTGACGCACACCCTGTGCGAAGCCGTTGCCAGACGCGCGCGGCTCGACGGCCCATGCAAACGCGCGAAGTGGCTCATCGTGGTGGTGCGCCCTGCGGTCTCAGTGGCAACTGTTGCCGAACATTGCCGCGCATGGAACGACCCGATGCCGCACGAGCGGGCGCCAGCGCGACGAGGAGATCGACGGCGACGGCGCCCTTGCCGGCCGCATGCACGATCAGGGGATTGGCTTCCAGCGAGCGCAGGCGCCCGCCCAGCGCCTGCGCCAGGCGCGCCACCGCCGCCGCCGCCCGCACCAGGGGGGGCGTGTCGGGGGCCGGCGCGCCCCGAAACCCGTGCAGGGCTCGCAGGGATCGCACCTCGCGCAGCATGGCCACGATCTCGGCCCGGGTGACGGGCAGCGGCCTGCAGGTCGTGTCCGCCCACAGCTCGGTCTGGACGCCACCGGCGCCGACGACGAGCATCATCCCAAAGGTCTCATCCCGGGTGACGCCCACCAGCACCTCGACGCCGGGGGGCGCCATCCGCTGCACGAGAATGCCCTCCACCGAGGCGCCGCGCGCGCGGCGCAGCAGGCGCGCCGCGATCTGCCTCACCGCGGGCGCGTTCGCCACGTTGAGCGCCAGCGCGCCCGCCTCGCTCTTGTGCGGCAGATCGTCCGCGACGATCTTCACCGCCACCGGGAACCCCAGCCGGCGCGCCGCGCGCGCCGCCGCCGCCGGGGTGCCGACGAGCGCGTCCGCCGCCAGCGGCACGCCCGAGCGCCGCGCGAGCGCCGTCAGCGCGGGGTACGAGACATCCCCGGCCACCGGCGAGGCGGTGAGGGGACGGCGGGCACGCCAGGCGGCGCGGGTGACGGCCAGGTCCCGGGCGGAGGCGATCGCCGCCGCCGCCGTGCGCGGGTTGCGGAAGACGGGCACGCCCTCGGCATCCAGCACGCGCACACCGTCCTCCGTCTGACTGCCGCCGAGCCAGCAGGCGACGACGGGGGTCCCGGTGGTCCGTGCCACCCGCACCACGGTCTGCGCGCGCTCGACGCCGGCGGCTCCCGTCACCGCCGTGATCAGCACGTCGAGCGCCGGGTCGGCCACCAGGGTGGCCAGCACCTTCTCGAACGTCGCCTCCGGCATGCCGGCGGTGACGTCGACCGGATTGTCGCGGGTGCGCGCGTGCTCGGGCAGCAGCGCGCCGAGGCCCGCCACCGTGGACGCGGACAGGCGCGGCATGCGCAGGCCCCGCGCCTCGAGCTGGTCGGCGGTCATGATGGACGCACCGCCGGAGGTCGTGAGGACGCCGACGCGGCCGGCCACCGGGCGCCGCTCGCGCGCGTGAAAGCCCGCGATCTCCACCATGTCCTCGAAGGTGTCGACCTCGATGATGCCGAGCTGGCGCGCCACCGCGCGCCATGCCGCGTGCGAGCCGGCGAGCGCGCCCGTGTGGGTGAGCGCATTGCGGCGTCCCGCCTCCGAGCGGCCCACCTTGAGCGCCACCAGCGGCTTGCCCGCCTCCAGCAGCCGCGCGGCGGCGCTGCGGAAGCGCGCGCCGTCGCGGATGCCCTCGGCGATCATCGCCACCACCTGCGTGCGTGGATCGTCGGCGAAGTATTCGAGGCATTCCGCCAGCGTGATGCCCGCCTCGTTGCCCGTGGAGACCATCGCGCTCATCCCGAGGCGCCGGTCATCGGCGCGGTTCACCACCGCCCCCGCGAGCGCGCCGCTCTGCGAGACCACGCCGAGCCCGCCCGCGAGCAGCCGGTCGAGACCGCCAACGGTCGAGAACGTGAGCGGGATGCGCTCCCAGAAGTTGATGAAGCCGAGCATGTTGGGGCCGAGGACGGTGATGCCGTCCCGCTCGGCCGCCGCCCGCAGCGCCTGCTCGCGGCGCCGGCCGCCGGCATCCGTCTCGCCGAAGCCGGCCGTGAGAATGACGGCGTTCGGGATGCGCAGGCGCCCGGCCTCCTGCAGCACGCCGGGCACCTCGGCTCCCGGCACCCCCACCCACACCGTGTCCGGCCGCTCCGGCAGCTCCGCCAGCGCGGGATACGCCCGCAGCCCGCCGATCTCGGTACGCCGCGGATTGACGGGAAAGATGCGCCCGCGATAGCCGTGCTTGAGCAGGTAGACGAGGGGGCGGGCGCCGGGACGCGCGAGATCGCCCGGCACGCCGACGAGCGCGATGCTGCGCGGCGCCAGAAAGGCCGCCAGCCGGCTGCTCACGCCGTGCTCACGCGCGCCAGCGTCCGGTAGACGTCCGCATAGCCGTCCGCCTCGCGCGACGGCGGATAGCGGCGCTCGACCAGCGCCCGGCCGGCGGCGCCGAGCCGCGCGCGCAGCGCGGCGTCGGTGGCCAGGCGCAGCGCGGCCGCCTCGAGGCCGCGGCCGTCGGAGAACAGGAGCCCGGTGACGTCGTCCTCCACCAGCGCGCGGTTGCCGGGAATATCGGACGCCAGCACCGCGCGCCCCTGCACGAACGCCTCGAGGATCGAGTTCGCCATGCCCCCCTCGGAGAGAGAGCAGTTCAGCACGATGTCCGACTGCGACAGCAGTGACGCCATCTGGCTATGGGGCACGGGACCGACGTGGTGGGCCCACGGGCGCCCCGCCAGCGCGCGCGCCAGCGCGCGGCCCTCGGCGTCGTCGAGCACGGGGCCGGCGTACAGCAGGCGGACGTCGGCACGCGCGGCCGCGACACGATCGAAGGCAGGCAGCGGCAGCAGCGGGCGTTTCACCATGCGGATGCCCGCCGGGAACAGGACGAGGACGCGGCCGGCGGGCAGCGGCCACCGCGCGGCGAGATCGAACGGCTCGGCGCCGTCGAAGCGCACTGCCTGCGGGACGACGACGAGCCGCGGACCGACGTCAGGCAGCGAGGCCGCGACGGGCGCGGCGATCGACTCGTGGAAGGCCGTGATGGCGGCCGCGCCCTCGAGCACGTGCCGCACCGTGGCTGCCCGCTCGCTGTCGAACAAATCGTGGTTGGCGTCCGTGCCCGTCAGCGTGACCACGAGCGGGATCTCCGCGCGTCGCGCCAGGCGCAGTGCGGCGGGGCCGACGCGAAAGGCATGAAAGGCGTGGATGAGCGACGGCTGGTAGGTCTCGACCTCACGGGCCACCGCGGCGGGGTCGAGCGCCGAGAGATCCCACACGCGCAGCGTCAGGCCGCGCTCGCGCAGGCCGCGCGCGATGCGCTCCACCGTCACCGCGTTGCCGCGAACCGACGGAAACGCGAACGGACTCAGGATGGCCACCCGCGGCATTGCCGGCCAGTCTACTACGTGGCCCTTCCCCTGACGCCGGCGCCTCAGTCGTGCCGCCCCGCGTCATTGCCGCGCCCCGGGCGACGGAATCTCCCGACCTTGGCGCAGCATCTTCTATACTGGTGACCGATGCCGGACTGTAGCGCAGGCGGGGCGTCCGAGATGGAGTGCAGGCAGATAGCCGAGCTGCTCGGCGATTATCTCGACGGCAGCATCCCCTCACAGCTCCGCGACCTCATCGACTTCCACATCGACGGCTGCCAGCCCTGCGTGGCCTTCATGAACACCTATCGCGGCACCATCGGCGCCACCCGCACGCTCCCCCACATCCCCGTCCCGCCCGAGCTCAAGCAGCGCCTCCTGACCGTCCTCCGCCGCTCCCGCGACCCCCGGTAGCTCCGGCTCGCGTTCACCACCGGTCGCACCGAGGGCGGCTGGGCACCATCGGCTGAGCTATGGAAGCAGGCGGATGACCGGCGTCGGAAGAACGGAGCCGATCTCCCAGCACTGCTCGCCGGCGGCCGCGAAGGCCGGCAACACGCCGTCGGCGCGGTCCGGCGCGATGGAGAACAGCAGGCCCCCGGAGGTCTCCGCTTCGGTGGCGAGCGCGGCGAGCACGGCGGGCACACCCGCGTCGATCTGCAGCCGGGCGCCGAAGATGGTCTCGAGGTGGCGGCGGTTGCGCTTCATGCCACCGCTCCAGTGCCCGGCCTCGGCAAGCGCGCGCGCGCCCGGCAGCACGGGCAGGCGCGACGTCGTGATGGCGACGCCCGCGCCGGAGGCGTCGATCATCTCGGCGGCATGGCCGAGGAGCCCGAAGCCCGTGATGTCCGTGGCGCCCGTGGCACCGCGATCGCGCGCCACACGCGCCGCCACACGGTTCAATCGCAGCATGCTGCGCACGGCGGCATCGAGGGCCTCCGGCGCTGCCCGCTCCGCCTTCGCCGCCGTCGTGACGACGCCGGTGCCCAGGGGCTTGGACAGGAAGAGACGATCCCCCGGCCGCAGGCCGCCCTTGATCAGCACACGATCGGGATGCACGCGGCCCGTCACGGACAGCCCGTACTTCGGCTCCGGATCGACGACCGTGTGCCCGCCCGCGATCATGCCGCCGGCCTCCGCCAGCTTGTCGGCGCCGCCGCGAAACACCTCGGCGATCAGCGCTCGATCGAAGTCCTTCGGGAAACCGGCCACCGCGAGGGCGAACAACACCTCGCCGCCCATCGCGTACACGTCCGACATGGCGTTGACGGCGGCGATGGCGCCCCAGGTGTAGGCGTCGTCCACCACCGGGGGAAAGAAATCCACCGTGCTCACGATGGCGACGTCGTCGCTGACCCGGTACACGGCGGCGTCGTCGGCGGCGCCGAGGCCGACGAGCAGGTTGCGCTCCACCTCGCTCCCCGCATCGGGCGGCCGCTTGAGCGCAGCCAGGACCTCCTGGAGATCTCCAGGAGCCATCTTGGACGCTCAGCCGGCGCAGGAGGCGTAGGAGGTGAGCCGGATCTGCTTGCCGCTGCGCAGCCTGCCAAAGAGGGTCATGGGGTTACGACGCCGCGTCCGCGGAATGCGATTCGACGAACTCGAGAAAGGCCTGCGCGAGCGGCGAGCGCGTCCGCTCACGGGAGGTCACGAGGTGGAAGGCGCGCCGGATGTCGAGGCCGGTGAGGCCCACGCACGTGAGCAACCCCGCCCGGCACTCGTCCGCGACGGCCCGGCGGGAGATCAGCGACACCCCGACGCCCGCCCGCACCGCCTGCTTGATGGCCTGCGTGGAGCCCATCTCGCCCACGATCCGGAAGGCGGCGAAGGTCAGGCCGCGCGTGACAAGCGCGCGCTCCACCGCCTCCCGGGAGCCCGAGCCGCGCTCACGCAGCAGCAGGGGCTCGCCTCTGAGATCGTCCACGGTGACGCTGGCACGGCGGGCCCACGGGTGCCCGGCCGGCACCACGATCACGATGTCGTCGTCCATGAGCGCGCGCGCCTCGAGCGCTTTCGAGACGGGGGGCGCGCCCACGACGCCGACCTCCACGCGCCCCTCGTCCACCCACTCGTTCACCTGGCGGCTGGAGCCGATGAGCAACGAGATGGAGATGTCCGGGTACTTCGACTTGAAGACGCCCACGAGGGCGGGCAGGACGTACTCGCCCGGGATCGTGCTGCCGCCCACGATCAGCTCGCCGCTCATCGTCCCCTGGAAGCGGTCGATGGCCTGGCGCGCCTCGCGGGCGAGCGACAGCATGCGCAACGCATAGGACAACAAGATCTGGCCGGCGGGCGTGACGGTGGCGCCCCGCCCGAGACGGTCGAGGAGCGGCAGGCCCATCTCGTCCTCGAGCGCGCGCACGTGCTCGGAGACGGTGGGCTGCGTGAGCGACAGCGCCTGTGCCGCGCGTGAGAAGCTGCCGAGCTCGGCCACCTTGGCGAAGACTTCCAGCCGGCGCAGGTCCATTGGAGTGCCGGAACGACGAAGGGCCCTTGCGGGCCCTTCGCGGTCGTCAGGAGGGGTCACGCGGGGTCCGCGCTGCTCAGTGGCAGCCGCACCCGCCGCCACCGCAACACCCGCCTCCGCCCGCCGGCATGGAGGCGGCCAACCCGCCGTCACTCTTGAGACCGAAGACGGACAGCTTGCGCGTGATGTCGGCGCTGGCGCAGGAAGGACAGGCCACGGCGGTCGATGCGCCCGCCACGTACTTCTCGAAGTCCTTGCTGCAGCCCCGACAACGGTACTCGTAGATCGGCATCGGCTACTGACCGCCGCGCTGGACGTAGCTCTTGACGAATTCCTCGGCATTCTCCTCGAGAATGTCGTCGATCTCGTCCAGCAGCTTGTCGATGTCTTCCTTGATCTTCTTGCCCTTCTTGGCGATCTCGGGACTCGCAGACGCGCCCTCGCCACCCTCGGCAGGCTTGCTCGGCCGCGTATCCTTCTTCTTCTGTTCTGCCATGTCGCCCTCCTGACCGTGGCGCAACTCGACCGTGACCCGCGACTGACTTCATTCTAGCACCCAGCAATATCTTTGCCGTCCGCCTTTGTCCGGCGCTCACGGCCTGCGAAAGTGTTTGCTGAGGCTCAAGGTTTGGTGCTGGTACGACGAGCCCAGGCCCACGCCGTAGACGCGGTCGGGGCGGCCGCGCAGGCGCTCGAACCAGACCTTGAACGATGTCTGGCCGTCGTAGACCATGAAGGGCACCTCCCGCGCCCTCACCTCCATAACGACCTTGGTGCCCAGAACGCTCCCGTCCCCGAAACCGAAGCCTGGATCGAAGAAGCCCGCGTAGTGCGTGCGGATCTCGCCGGCGCCGGAGTCATAGACGACCATCTCCGCCGCGTATTCCGGCGGCACCCGGATGCGCTCCTTGGAGACGAGAATGTAGAAGCGGTTGGCCTCCAGGATGTAGCCGTCGCGGCTCGGCTGCTTGATGGGCTCCCAGAACTCCGCGGGGTCGTAGGCGCCGACGCGCGCGAGGTCCACCGCGGGGGGATTGGGATGGGCGCGATAGCCGATGATGCCGTCCGTGGTCCGTCCCGAGAGGTCGATACCCATGCACAGGCCGTCGTTGAACGCCACGCGCGCCTCGGGCAGGGGCCGATCGTCGTCGTCATAGAGCAGCGGCACCTCGGCGTACAGCGCGCGCAGGGCGGCGTCGGTCATCGTCGTCTCCCCGCACAGCAGGCGCAGCTGGTTCAGCGAGGCGCCCGCCTGCACGCGCACCGGAAAGGACTGCGGCGACACCTCGAGATAGAGCGGGCCCTCGTAGCCGGCGCTCACCTCGTCGAAGCGCGGCGTGCGGTCGGTGATGACGCGCGTGAAGATGTCCAGCCGCCCCGTGGTGCTCTTGGGATTGGAGCGGCCGCGCACGTGGGCCGGCAGCGCGAGCGATTCGAGGAGGGGAACCACGTACACCGACCCGCGCTGCAGCGTGACGCCGGGGTCGAGCGACACCCGGTCGATGACGAGGTCCCCCGCGCCCTCCCGCAGGCGGCTCTCGACGGTCTGCCGCGCCGGCAGAAAGCTGGCCCGCACCTGATAGGCCACGGGCCCCAGGCGCAGGTCGAGGCTGGAGGGCTGGAACTGCTCGTCCCTGAGCGGCTGCGCCGCCGCGATCCACCCGCGCCCGGCGGCCGCGCGCAGCTCGCGGTCGGCGAGCACGCCCGCGGCGTGCCCGGCGCCCGTGCCCGCGCTCATGCCGAGGCTCGCAGCACGGCGGCGCCGGCCGTGTCGACGGCGAAGGCGTGCGCGCGGCCCCGCAGGCCGGCGGCCAGGAGCGCCGACTCCATCGCGGCGCCCACCGCCGCCGCATCGCCCGCCACCACGGCGAGCAGCGACGGCCCCGCCCCGCTGAGCACGCAGCCGAGCGCGCCCGCGGCGCGGGCGGCGGCGGCGACGGCGGGCATCCACGGAAACAGGGCGCGGCGGTAGGGCTGGTGCAGGCGGTCGTCGAGGGCCGTGCGCACGGCATCGTGGCGCCCCGCCTGCAAGCCGGCCAGCAGGAGCGCCACGCGCTGCACGTTGAACACGGCGTCCGCGCGCGGGACGGACTGCGGCAGCACGGCGCGCGCCTCCGCGGTGGAGCCCATGACTTCCGGAATGAGCGACACCCAGGCGAGCGCCGGATCCACCGGCAGCGTCACCGCCGTCACCCCCTCCGCGCCCGCGCACGACACCGTGAGGCCGCCCATGATGGCGGCGGCCACGTTATCGGGATGCCCTTCCGCGCGCGCCGCCACCTCCAGCAGCCGCTCGCGCGGGAGCGGCAGGCCGAGCAGCGCGTTGCCGGCCACGAGCCCTCCCACCCACGCCGCCGCACTCGAGCCCAGCCCGCGCGAGGTCGGGATGCGGTTGACGCATGCCAGCGCGCACCCTTTGAAGGGACGGCCGGCGGTCTCGTAGGCGAGCGCGACACCGCGGGCCACGATGTTGTCGGCGCCGGAGGCCAGGCGCCCCGCCCCCTGCCCTTCCACGCGCACCGACACCGTGTCCGCCTCCTCCGCCATGACGTCGTTGTAGAGGGCCAGCGCGAGGCCGAGGGCGTCGAAACCGGGACCGAGGTTGGCGGAGGTGGCGGGCACGCGAACGTGAACGCGCACTACAGCCGTCGGAGGAGCCACTCCGGGGTGAGGGAGATCGCCCAGGAGTTCAGGATGACGTAGTAGTTCGTGTAGACGAGCACGCCGACGATGACGAGGAGCACGCCGGCCGCGCGCTCGACGATCGGGATGAACCGCCGGTACCGCTTGAACAGGCGCAGGAAGGGCCCCAGCGCCAGCGCGGAGAGCAGGAAGGGCACGCCCAGCCCCGCCGAGTACGCGACGAGCAGGCCGATGCCGCGCTCCACCGTCTCCGCGGTGCCGGCCAGCGACAGGATGGCGCCGAGGATGGGGCCCACGCACGGCGTCCACCCGATGGCGAAGGTGACCCCGACGGCGAAGGAGCCGAGGTAGCCCGCCGGCTTCTCCCGCAGCTGCCAGCTCTGCGTCCGCCCGAAGAGGCCGATCTTGAGGATGCCGGCGATGTAGAGGCCGAAGACCACGATGAGCGCGCCGCCGATGCGCCGGATGAGGTCGCGGTAGTCCAGCAGGAACTGGCCGGCGGCGCTGAAGGAGGCGCCGAGGGCGACGAAGACGATGGAGAAGCCGAGCACGAAGCCCACCGCGTGCAGCAGCACGCGCCGCCGCGCCGCCGCCGTGAGGTCGGCGGAGAGGTCGGCCACCGACATGCCGGTGATGAAGGAGATGTACGACGGAAAGAGCGGCAGCACACAGGGCGACAGGAAGGAGAAGAGGCCGGCGCTGAACGCGACCACCACCCCCACCGAGCCGCCCATCAGCGCACCATCGCTTCCACGAGCGAGTGCGAGGCGGCGTTGTCCCAGTGGCGCGGCCCGATGGCGAGGGCGGCGAGCATCCCCTTGCGGTCCACGATGAAGCTCGAGGGCAGCGCGCGCACGCCGTACGTGTTCGCGAGCCCCATCGTGGGATCGAGCGCCACGCGGAAGGCGAACTGGTGGCGGGCGAGGAACGGCTTCACCGCCCCCCCGTCCGTATCCACCGACACGGCCACCATCTCGAAGCCGGCCTCCTTGTGCTGCCGGTAGAGGCGATCCATCGCCGGCATCTCCTGCAGGCACGGCGGACACCACGTCGCCCAGAAGTTGATCAGCACCACCTTGCCCCGGTGCTCGCTGAGCTTGAACTTCGCCGCCCCCGGCGTGGGCAGCGTGAAGTCATCGGCGATCTTCTGGCGCGCGGGCTTGATGAGATCGAGACGCTTGATGGCCTCGTCGAGGCCGTACACCTGCCCCACCCGCGCGACCGTCGGAGATCGAGGCGCGTCCCGCGTTTCCCGGGACGCATCCGAGCGTGCAGGAGACCGAGGCGCGTCCCGCGTTTCCCGGGACGCGGCCGAGCGTTCGGGGGGCTTGGGGGGCCCGTCGAGGCCCCCCATGTCATGGACTGCAAAAATTACCACGGCGGCAGCGGCCACCAGGAGCGTGCCGGCGATCATAATCGCGAGCTTCGGTGGCATTTGAATCACGGGCAGTATACCTCTATTCTTGGGCCACCCAGATGGCGCTCACGTCGTTTCTGCCGCTCACGATCCTCGCCGACGACCTCACCGGCGCCTGTGACACGGGCGCCCTCTTCGCAGGAGGGGGCGCCGTCCCCGTCACCGTGTGGCCGGTGCCCGCGCGGCGGGCGGCCGTGGCCGTCGTCGACACCGAGACGCGCGCGCAGCCGGCCGCCGACGCCGCCGCGCGCGTGCGCACGCTCGTGGCGGCGGCACCGCGCGCGCGATACTTCAAGAAGATCGACTCCACGCTGCGCGGACGCATCGGCGCCGAGGTGGCCGCCCTCCTCGATGCCACCGGCGCCCGCAGCGCGATCGTCTGCCCCGCCCTGCCCTCGGAAGGACGCGCCGTCGTCGACCGCGTGCTGTTCGTGGGCGGCCTGCCCGTGGCGGAGACGGCCGTGGCGGACGATCCCGAGTTCCCCGCCCCCCGCACCTCCAGCGTGGTGGACCTGTTGCGCCCCGACGTCAACCGGCCCCTGGCGTGGATTCCCCTCGACCAGGTCCGCGCGGGAGCGGCGAGCCTGTCGGCGCGCATGCTCCGCCTCACGGGCACCGTGGTCGTGGCCGACGCCGAGCGCGACGAGGATCTCGACGCGCTCGTGCAGGCGGCCCTGCCGCTGGCGACGCCCCCGCTGCTCGTGGGCGCCGCCGGCCTCGCGCGCGCGCTCGCGGCCGCCCTCGGCCTGCTGCGCCGCGATGCCGATGTCCCCGTGGGACGCCGCTGGCTGATCGTCGCCGGCAGCGCGCATCCGGCCACGCGCGCGCAGATCGCCGCCGCGCGCGCGGCGGGGCTCACCGTGCTCGCCACCGCCGACGAGCCGGAGCCGGACCGGGCGGCCGCCGCCCGCCTCGCCACCCGGGCGTGCGCGGCGCTCGCGGGCGGCGGCTACGACGTCGTCGTCGTCACCGGCGGCGAGACCGCCGTCGCGCTCTACCGCGCCCTCGGCGCCGAGCGTATCGATCTGCTGGGCACGCCGTGCCCCGGTCTGGCCTTCGGGCAGCTCCGGCTCGGCGCCCGCACGCTGGCGGTCGTGACCAAGGCCGGTGGCTTCGGCCTGCCCGATCTGTTCGTGACCCTCGCCCACGCGCACGGCGCGCAGACCTTGAGGAGCAGCGCATGAAGAACCCGGTGCTCGGCATCACGATGGGCGACCCCGCCGGGGTGGGGCCCGAGATCATCGCGCGGGCGGCCTCGGTGCCCGAGGTGCGCGGGACGTGCCGGCCCGTCGTCATCGGCGGCGCGGAGGCGATGCGCGAAGCCCTGGCGCTCGTGGGCTCCCCCCTCACCCTGCGCCCCGTGCGGCGCATCGCGGAGTGCGGGTGGGACGCGCGCAGCCTCGAGGTGCTGGATCTCGCCAACGTCGACATGGCGGCCCTGCCGCGCGGCGAGGTGAGCGCGGCGGCGGGACGGGCGGCGTACGAGTACATCGAGCGCGCGGTCGCCCTCGCCACCGCGCGCGAGATCGACGGCATCGTCACCGCGCCCATCAACAAGGAAGCGCTGGCGGCGGCGGGCATGCAGCACTCCGGCCACACGGAGATCCTGGCGCGGCTGTCCGACACGCGCGACTTCGCCATGCTGCTCATGGGCCACGAGCTGAAGGTCATCCACGTCACCACGCACGTGTCGCTGCGGCGGGTGCCCGACCTCGTCACGCGCGAGCGCGTGCTCACGGTCATCCGCCTCGCGCGGGCCACGATGAGCGGGCTCGGCCGGCCGCAGGCGCGCATCGCGGTGGCGGGCCTCAACCCGCACGCGGGCGAGGACGGGCTCTTCGGCGACGAGGAGAAAACGCAGATCATGCCCGCCATCGAGGCCGCGCGCGCCGAGGGCGCCGCCGTCTTCGGCCCCCTGCCCGCGGACACCCTGTTCTCCCGCGCCCGCGGGGGCGAATTTGATATTGTCGTCGCCATGTATCACGATCAGGGGCACATCCCCGTCAAGACGCTCGGCTTCAATTACGACGAGCAGAGCAAGCGGTGGACGGGGCTCTCCGGCGTGAACGTGACGGTGGGCCTGCCCTTCGTGCGTGTGTCCGTCGATCACGGCACCGCCTTCGACCGCGCCTGGAAGGGCATCGCCAATCCCGAGAGCATGATCGAGGCGCTCGACGTCGCCGTGCGGATGCTGGACGCCGCGTGACCGCCGCACTCTGAATCGCACACCAGCCACATCGAAGGAGGAGTCCATGGACGAGCACCGGATTCGCGAAATGCTGGGCGACGTGAAGGCGGGCCGCCTGTCGCGCCGCACGTTCATGCAGACCATGCTGGCCGTCGGCCTCACGGGCCCGATGGTGGCGCAGATGCTCGCCTCCGCCGGCGTGGCCCACGCGCAGACCCGGCCGGCGGCGATGCCCACCCGCCGCGGCGGCGGCGGCGCGCTGAAGGTGCTCTGGTGGCAATCGCCCACGCTGCTCAATCCGCACTTCGCGGTGGGCACCAAGGACCAGGACGGCTCACGCGTGTTCTACGAGCCCCTGGCCGCCTTCGATCCCGACGGCAACCTCGTCCCCATCCTGGCCGCGGGGGTGCCGAGCCTCGAGAACGGCGGCGTGGCCAAGGACGGCCGGTCGGTGACGTGGAAGCTCAAGAAGGACGTCGCCTGGCACGACGGCAAGCCGTTCACGGCGGACGACGTCGTCTTCAACTGGGAGTACGCGGCGGACCCGGCCACGGCCGCCACCACGGTGGGCAACTACCAGGACATCGAGCGGGTGGACAAGCTCGACGCCCACACCGTCAAGATCGTCTTCAAGAAGCCCAAGCCGTTCTGGGCGGAGGCGTTCTGCGGCGCCGCCACCGGACAGATCGTCCCCAAGCACCTCTTCGAGGCCTTCAAGGGCGGCAAGTCCCGGGAAGCCCCCACCAACCTCAAGCCGGTCGGCACCGGCCCCTACCGCTTCGTGGAGTTCAAGCCCGGCGACATGGTGCGGGCCGAGCTGAACCCCGCCTACCACCAGCCGAACCGGCCCTTCTTCGACCAGCTCGAGATGAAGGGCGGCGGTGACGCCGTCTCCGCCGCGCGCGCGGTCATCCAGACCGCCGAGTACGACTTCGCCTGGAACATGCAGGTGGAGGACGAGATCCTTCGCCGAATGGAGCAGGGCGGCAAGGGCAAGGTCGACATCGCGGTGGCCGGCAACATCGAGCACATCCAGTGCAACCAGACCGATCCCTGGAAGGAGATCGACGGGGAGCGCTCGAATGCCAAGACGCCGCACCCCTTCCTGACGGAGCCGGCGGTCAGGCAGGCCCTGAACCTCCTCGTCGACCGGGCCTCGGTCCAGGAGCAGATCTACGGACGCCTGGGGCAGTCGACGGCAAACTTCCTGAATGCCCCCTCGCGGTTCCACTCCAGGAACATGAAGTGGGAGTTCAACGTCGACAAGGCCAATCAGATCCTGGACCAGGCGGGCTGGAAGCGGGGAGCGGACGGCATCCGCGCCAAGGACGGCAAGCGCCTCAAGCTCGTGTACCAGACGTCGATCAACGCCCCGCGGCAGAAGAACCAGGCCATCGTCAAGCAGGCGTGCGGCAAGGCCGGCATCGACATCGAGATCAAGTCGGTGGTGGCCTCCGTCTACTTCTCCTCGGACGTGGGCAACCCGGACACCTACCGCAAGTTCTACACGGACATCCAGATGTACACGACGACCATGGGCGCGCCGGACCCCCAATCCTTCATGCGCCAGTTCCTGTCGACCGAGATCGCCTCGAAGGACAACAAGTGGCAGGGACGCAACGTCACGCGCTGGCGCAACCAGGAGTACGATCGGGCCTTCGACGCCTCCGAGACCGAGATCGACCCCGTGAAGCGGGCGGCGCTCTTCATCAAGATGAACGACCTCGTCATCCAGGACGTGGTCGTCATCCCCGTGCTCTGGCGGAGCGTGATCTCGGCCGTCTCCAACCGGCTCCAGAACACCTCGGTCTCCGGCTGGGACTCGAATCTGTGGAACATCGCCAACTGGACTCGCGAAGGCTGATCTGAAGCGTGGGGGCCGGGCCCCGCGGCCCGGCCCCTCGCCGCCATGTCCAGGTACGTCATCCGCCGCGTCGCGCTCGCGGTCCCGGCCCTGCTGGGGATCAGCCTCGTGCTGTTCACCGTGCTCGCGCTGGCGCCCGGGGATCCCTTCGAGGAGCTGGTCACCAACCCCAACGTCCCCCCCGAGGTGACGGCACGCCTGCGGGCCCAGCTCGGGTTGGACGACCCCGTGGTCGTGCGCTACGTCCGCTGGCTCGGCGCCATGGTCCGCGGCGAGTGGGGATTTTCGTTCACCAGCCGCATGGACGTCGACCAGCTCATCCTGCAACGCCTGCCCACGACCCTCTGGGTCCTCGGCGCCGCCCAGCTCCTCGGCATTCTCGTCGCCGTGCCCATCGGCACGCTGTCGGCCATGCGGCCGTACTCCGTCTTCGACCAGATCGCCACCACGCTGGCGTTCATCGGCTTCTCGCTGCCCACCTTCTTCACCGGGCTGCTCTTCATCCTGCTCTTCAGCATCACGCTCGACTGGCTGCCGTTCATCTACCAGGCCGACATCGGCGCCACCGGGTGGCGCTGGTACTGGGAGCACCTGCGGCAGGCCCTCATGCCCGTCGCCGTCCTGGGTCTCTTCCAGGGCGCGGCGCTCACCCGCTTCGTGCGCTCGGCGGTGCTGGACGTGATCCGCCTCGACTACGTCAACACCGCCCGGGCCAAGGGACTGTCCGAGCGCGTGACCATCGTGAAGCACGTCGTGCGCAACGCGCTGATCCCGGTGGTGACGCTGGTCGCCCTCCAGGTGCCCGCCATCTTCACCGGCGCCGTCATCACCGAGCAGATCTTCCGCGTCCCCGGCATCGGCTCGCTGCTCATCGCCTCGATCCTCGCCAACGACACGCCCGTGATCATGGCGATCACGTTCGTGTTCTCGTGCCTGGTGGTGCTCTTCAACCTGATCGCCGACGTGACGTATGGCTGGCTCGATCCCCGGATCTCGTACCGGTAGGGCGATGGCCAATCACACGGCCACGACCGTGGTCCCGGGACTGCCGATGGCCGCCGCGCCCGCCTCGCCCTCGCTGTGGGCCGACGCGCTCCGGCGCTTCCGCCGCCACCGCCTGGCGGTGATGGGCGCGGCCATCCTGGCGGTGATGGTGGTGGCCGTGGTCGCCGGGCCCTTCGTGTACCGGGTCCCCATCGACGAGATCGACTTCTCGGTCAAGCTGCGGGGCCCCTCCGCCGCGCATCTGCTGGGCACCGACGACCTCGGTCAGGACCTGCTGGCCCGCATGCTGTACGGAGGCCGCATCTCGCTGGCGGTGGGCGTGGCGGCGATGCTGATCGCCATCATCATCGGCACGCTGCTGGGGGCGATCTCCGGCTACGTGGGCGGCGTCGCCGACCACGCGCTGATGCGCATCACCGACCTCTTCCTCGCCCTGCCCCAGCTGCCCCTGCTGCTGCTCATCGTCTACCTGTTCCGGGACGCGCTGAAGACCGTCCTCGGCCCCGAGGCCGGGGTGTTCGTGATGATCGTCGCCGTCATCGGCGGGCTGCGCTGGATGCCGGTGGCGCGCCTCGTCCGCGCCCAGTTCCTCTCGCTGCGGGAACGGGAGTTCGTGGAGGCGGCGCGCGGGCTGGGGGCGCCGGCGCTGCGGCAGGTGTGGCGGCACATCCTGCCCAACGCGCTGGGCCCGGTGATCGTGGCCGCGACGCTCGACGTGGCGGCGGCCATCATCGCCGAGTCGTCGCTGTCGTTCCTCGGCCTCGGCTTTCCGCCCGACATCCCCACCTGGGGCCGCATCCTCTTCGACGCCAAGGACAACCTCGACTTCGCCCCGCACTGGGCGATCTTCCCCGGCACCGCGATCTTCCTCACCGTCCTCTCCATCAACTACATCGGCGACGGCCTCCGCGACGCCCTCGATCCACGGAGAGTCCTCGGCCACTGAGGCGCACATGACTGCCGACGATCTCTGCTTCACGCCCGCCACCGAGCTCGCCTCGCTCATCCGCCGCCGCCGCGTGTCGCCGCTGGAGATCACGCAGGCGGTGCTCGCCCGCATCGCGCGCGTCAACCCGGCGGTGACGGCGTACTGCACGGTGGCCGCCGAGCAGGCGCTGGAGGCGGCCACGCTCGCCACCGCCGCCGTCAAGCGCCGCGGGACCCGACTCGGACCGCTGCACGGCGTGCCGGTGTCGATCAAGGACCTCGTGCCCACGAAGGGCATCCGCACCACGTGGGGCTCGAAGATCTTCGAGCACCACGTGCCGGAGGAGGACGGCCTCGTCGTGCAGCGGCTGAAGGCCGCGGGCGCCATCGTGATCGGCAAGACCAACACGCCGGAGTTCGGCGCCGGCGCCAACACCGTCAACGCCGTCTTCGGCGCCACGCGCAATCCGTGGAATCGCGCCCTCACGTGCGGCGGCTCCACCGGCGGCGGGGGCGTCGCCCTCGCGCTCGGCCTCGGCCCCCTTGCCCAGGGCTCGGACCTCGGCGGCTCGCTGCGCCTGCCCGCCGCCTTCTGCGGCGTGGTCGGCTTCCGGACGTCGCCCGGCCTCGTCCCCGTCCATCCCACCGTGCTCGCGTGGGACAGCATGAGCGTGGAAGGCCCGATGGCGCGCACGGTGTCCGACGTCGCGCTCATGCTCTCCACCATCGCGGGCCCCGACCCCCGCGCGCGCATGTCGTATCCCGTGGAGACGCGCGCGCTCGCCGCCGCCACGCGCCGGCCGTCGATCAAGGGGCTGAAGATCGCGTGGAGCGCCGATCTCGGCGTCACCCCCGTCGCCGACGAGGTGCGGCGCGTGGCGTCCGGCGCGGTGCGCGTGTTCCGGTCGCTGGGAGCGACCGTGGACGAGGCGCATCCCGACTTCGACGGCCTCCTCGAGATCGTGCAGACCACGCGCGGCGCCACGATGGTGGCGCGCCACGAGGCGAAGCTGGACACGTGGCGGCCGGTCATGCAGGACAACCTCGTGAAGAACATCGAGCACGGCCTCACGCTCACCGCCTCCGACATCGGCCGTGCCGAGCGGCTGCGCACCGAGCTGTGGCACCGCCTGCGCGCCTTCTACGAACGCTACGATCTGATCATCACGCCCACGGCGGCGGTGGAGCCGTTCCCCGTCGAGCAGAGCTACCCGCGCGAGATCAACGGCAAGCCGATGGAGAGCTACATCCAGTGGGTGATGCTGACGTACGCCTTCACCGTCGCCGGCGTGCCCGCCATCTCCGTGCCATGCGGGTTCAGCCGGTCCGGCTTGCCGGTCGGGCTGCAGATCGCGGGGCGCTGGCGGGACGAAGTGGGCGTGCTGCGCGCGGCGGCGGCGTTCGAGCAGGCGGCGCCCTGGGCGGGCCGCCGGCCGCCGGATCCCGCGTAGCATTGTCCGCGGCGTGCGATCGCCTTGGAGCAAGCGGTGAGGACGGCGGACACGATGAAGCCATAGGGAGAAGAACATCCCGGTTTGGGATATCGGGTCGAGAGGCCGTTGTGTAAAGGCGTCGGCGTGCCGTCGGCTCTGTCCACTCTCCTCGCTATCGCGCGTCCCTCAAGCCTGAAGCAGGCGCTCTTGAGGGCGGGCAATGATCGAGACCGACATTGCGACACGTGAGAAGACGTGGGTCCGCCGCCGATCGCTCGCGCTCATCGGCGCGCTCGTCGTGTCCGCTGCAGCG
>JBBDXO010000104.1:0-3837 GCA_040902295.1 Candidatus Rokuibacteriota bacterium
TTGCGCACGGTGGCCAGCCGGTGGGCGATGACGAGCACGGTGCGGTTGCGCATCAGCTCGGCGAGCGCCTGCTGCACCATGAACTCGCTCTCGGCGTCGAGGTCGGAGGTGGCCTCGTCGAGGATCAGGATGGGCGGATCCTTGAGGAAAGCGCGCGCGATGGCCAGGCGCTGCCGCTGGCCGCCGGACAGCCGCACGCCGCGCTCGCCCACGAGCGTGTCGTAGCCCTCCGGCGTCGCCTCGATGAACTCCGCCGCGTGCGCCTGCCGCGCGGCGCGGATCACGTCCTCCCGCGTGGCCTCGTCGCGGCCGTACGCGATGTTGTAGTAGACGGAGTCGCTGAACAGGAAGGTGTCCTGGGTCACGATGGCCATCTGCGCGCGCAGGGAGGCCTGGGTGAGGTCACGCACGTCGTGGCCGTCGATGGTGATGCGCCCCTCGGTGGCGTCGTGAAAGCGGGGCACGAGGTCCATCAGCGTCGACTTGCCGGCGCCGCTCATGCCCACGAAGGCGACCACCTCGCCGCGCCGGATGTCGAGGTTGATCTCGCGGAGCGCGGGCTCCGCCGTGCCCGGGTAGCGGAAGGTCACGTTCTCGAAGCGGAGGCCCTCCGTGAAGGCGGCCAGGGTGGCCGCCCCCGGGCGGTCGTCGATGGCGGGGGGCCGGTCGAGGATCTCGAACACGCGCTCCACCGAGGAGGTGGACTGCTGGATGGTGTTGGCGATCCTCGACAGCTGCCGCACCGGGCCGTACAAGAGCGCCACCGCCGCCGTGAACGAGAAGAAATCGCCGGGCGTGCGCGTGCCCGCGATGACCTGCTGGCCGCCGTACCAGAGGGCGCCCATGATGCCGAAGGCGGCGAGGATCTCCATGAGGGGCTCGGTGATCTCGTCCGTGCGCTTGTCCTTGAGGGCGAGGGCGAGGAGGCGGTCGTTGACGCGGTCGAAGCGCCCCGCCTCGTGACGCTCGCGGCCGAAGGCCTTGATGATCTTCGTGCCCGAGAAGGCCTCGTGGAGGAGCACGTTCAGCTCGGCGATCTTCTCCTGCGCGCGCTTGTTGATCCTGTACAGCCGCCGGCCGATGATGCGCACCATGATGCCGACGACGGGAAAGATGAGCAGCGCGATCAGCGTGAGCCGCCACTCGCGCACGAACATGACCGACACGAGGGCGATGATCATCGCCACCTGGCGGATCGCCATCACCATCACCGTGGACGACACGCGCGCGAGGCGGTTGACGTCGCTGATCACGCGCGACATCAGCTCCGCCGAGTGCAGGTCGGCGAAGAACGACAGCGGCATGCGCTGGATGTGCGTGTACAGGACGCGGCGCAGGGTGGCCACCACGCGCTCGCCCACGGAGGCCATCAGGTACGACTGCCCGTAGCGGGCGAAGCCCTTGATCACGTAGGCGCCGAAGAGCAGGAGCGGGATGACCTTCAGCATGAAGAGGTCCCGCTTGATGAAGATCTCGTCCATGGCCGGCTTCACCAGCCACGCGATCGCGCCTTCCATGGCCGCCACCACCAGCGCCAGCGACGCCCCCACCGCGAGCACGCCCACGTAGGGACGCAGGTAGACGAAGAGGCGCCGGTAGATGCCGAAGGCGGCCGCGATCACGCGGCGGGGCCGTTCTCCACGAGCCGCCGGTACAGCGCCTCCGTGGCGTCGAGCTTGGCGTGCAGGGAGAAGTGCGCGACCACGCGCGCACGCCCCGCCCGCGCCATCGCGTGCGCGAGGGCGGGATCGCCGATCACGCGGAGCATGGCGGCCGCCATCGCCTTGGGATCGTGCGGCGGCACCAGCAGCCCCGTCTCGCCGTGGCCGATCAGCTCCGGCATGCCCTCGAGGTCGGTGGCGATCACCGGCCGCTCGCACGCCAGCGCTTCGCGAATGGAGCCCGTGATGCCGAGGCCGGCGTAGGAGGCGTCGACCACGAGGTCGGAGGCGGCGAGCACGGCGGGCACGTCGTCACGATGGCCGAGCGCGAGCACGCGCCCGCCCACGCCGCGTGCGCGCGCCTCGTCGGCCAGCTGCGCGATGCGGGGCGGGGGCGCGCCCACGAAGAGCAGGCGCGCGCGCGTGCAGTGCGGCGCCACGTCCACCATGGCCTCCAGCACGTCGCGCCAGCCGCGCCACGAGCGCACGCCGATCTGGGTGATGAGGAAGGCGTCGGGCGCCAGGCCCAGCTCGCGCCGGACGCCGACGCCGTCCACACCCGGGTGAAAGCGCGCCACGTCGGTGCCCGAGTAGATGACCTCGATCTTGTCGCCCGGCACGCCCGCCGCCATCAGGCCCCGCCTGATGGAGGCGCACACGGCCACGATGGCGTGCACGCGCCCGGTGGTGTAGCCCACGCGGTTGACGCGGCTGATCGGAAAGCTGACGCCGCGATTGAGGACGAGCCGGGCGCGCGCGCCCAGGAAGCCGGCGAGGACCATGAGCGTGCGCGCGCGTCCCTTGTGCGCGTGGGCGACCTGGATGCGCCCGCTGCGGATCACGCGCGCCAGCCGCCACGCCGCCCGCGCGTCCCAGGGCCGCCGCATCGGGATGGCCACGTGCTGCAGGCCCGCCGCCCGGCACCGCTCCTCCCACTGCGCGCTCGGCGGCGTCGCCACCGTCACCGCGTGACCGCGCGCGGCGAGGCCGACCGCGAGATCGCGAACCTGGACGGCGGCGCCGGTGAAGAAGTCCCCCTTCGGGTAGATCTGCAGGACCCGAAGGGGCTCGCCCACTCAGACTCCGAAGAAGTCGCGGACGGCGGGTGTCGACGCCATCGCGGTCACGGCACGCGCCTACTGGGCGCTGCCGGGAAGGCGCTCATACCGTCCCCGGAAGTAGAGCAGGGGCTCCCCGCTCCCCACCCGGGCGCGCTCCACGCGTCCCACGAAGATGGTGTGGTCGCCTTCGACGTACGCGCTCACGGTGGCGCATTCGAGCTGCGCGAGCGCGCCGTCGATGAGGGGGACGCCCAGGTCGCCGAGCGTGAAGGCGACCTCGTCGAACTTGTCGAGCCGTGTGGAGGCGAAGCGCCGCGAGGCCGCTTCCTGGTCGCTCGTGAGCACGTTGACCGCGAAGCGGCGGCTGTCGCGCAGCGCCGGGTAACTCTGCGATTTGTGATCGACGCACACGAGCACGAGGGGAGGATCGAGCGAGACCGAGCTGAAGGCGCTCGCGGTGAGGCCGGTGGGCCGCCCGTCGCCGTCGACGGTGGTGAGGATGGTGACTCCGGTCGCGAAGTGA
This sequence comes from Candidatus Rokuibacteriota bacterium, assembly GCA_040902295.1. GTDB lineage: Bacteria > Methylomirabilota > Methylomirabilia > Rokubacteriales > CSP1-6 > JBBDXO01. The sequence goes on from JBBDXO010000104.1 coordinate 3,246, forward strand.
CTGAGAACGCGGCGAAAGTCGTCGGGTGCGAGCATCGCTTCTATGTAGCAGGAAGGAGGCGGCTTTTCAAGCGAGGACGGGCCCTGGCAGGCCCGCCCTCGCGGGGGAGGGGGATCGAAGAGAGCAACGACGCGCTCTCACCCGAGCAAGCGTCGTTCCACACCGCGTACACCTTCACTTCATCGAGACTTGGCGCGTGCGCCGCCGCTCGCCGGGCAGGAGCGCGCCACCCATTCCGGGAACTTTCCTACTCGTCGCATCCGGTAAATCCGTCCTGTATAGTCGGCCTATGCCGTCCGAGCAGACCGTTCTCGATGCATTGCGCGCCGTCAAGGATCCCGAGCAGCAGAAGGACATCGTCACGCTCGGCCTCGTGCGCGATCTGGCCATTCACGAAGGGCACGTGACCTTCACGCTTGCCTTCGCGGGGCAGCCGCCCGCCACCAAGGTGATCGTGCACAGCATGGCCACGAAGGTCGTCGGCCAGCTCGCGGGCGTGACCAAGGTGCAGGTGAAGATGGGCGCGGGCGGCGGCGGCGCCCCCCCGCCCCCCCGCCCCCCCCCCCCCCCCCCCCCCGCCCCCGCCCCCCCC
>JBBDXO010000104.1:3847-4749 GCA_040902295.1 Candidatus Rokuibacteriota bacterium
CGCACGCCGGCCACGCGCACGCCGCGCCCCAGGCGCCGGCGCCGCCCGTCAAGGGCGCGGACTTCATCCCCGAGGTGCGCCAGACCATCGCGGTGTCCTCGGGCAAGGGCGGGGTGGGCAAGTCCACGGTGGCGGTCAACCTCGCCCTCGCCCTGCGCGCCACGGGCGCCGCCGTCGGCATCATCGACTCCGATGTCTACGGCCCCGACCTGCCGATGATGATGGGCACCAAGGGACGCCCGGGGATGTTCGACAACCGCATCATCCCCATCGAGGCGCACGGCGTGAAGATGATGTCGATCGGTCTCCTCGTCGACGAAAAGGAGCCGCTCGTCTGGCGCGGGCCGATGATCCACTCCTTCATCCAGCAGATGCTCCGGGACGTCATGTGGGGGCCGCTCGATTACCTGGTCTTCGACATGCCTCCCGGCACGGGCGACGCCCAGCTGTCCCTGTCGCAGGTGATCCCGCTCGGCGGCGTGGTGATGGTCACCACGCCCCAGGACGTCGCGCTGCTCGACGTGCGCAAGGCGATCGGGATGTTCCAGCGCCTCAACGTGCCCATGCTCGGCGTCGTGGAGAACATGAGCTACTTCCAGGCGCCCGACACGGGCACGCGCTATCAGATCTTCGGCGAAGGGGGCGGCAAGAAGGTGGCCGCCGAGTACGGCGTGCCGCTGCTCGCGCAGCTGCCGCTCGATCCCGAGACGCGGGCGGGGGGCGACGAGGGCGCGCCCATCACCGTGCGGCGCCCGAAGTCGGCCCAGGCGCTCGCCTTCCACGAGCTCGCGGCGCGGGTCATCGAGCGGCTCGACGCGGTGGCCGGCCTCAAGCCTCTGCCCACCATCAGCTGACCTGGATTATTCGTGAGGCGCGGGCGGGCGGGTGTCGGGGTGCGGAGA
>JBBDXO010000105.1:0-31176 GCA_040902295.1 Candidatus Rokuibacteriota bacterium
CCCCCCCCCCCCCCCCCCCCCCGGTGTCGCCGTATTTCACGAGACTCATTAGATGGGCATCCTCTCCGCCGTTCTCTTCCTGCCTCTCGCCGGCGCCCTCGCGCTCGTCCTGATGCCCCGCCGGCGCCCCCACCTCCTCATGGGCGCGGGCCTGCTGGTGGCGGCCGCCACCTTCGTGATCTCGCTGCCGCTCTTCTTCCGCTTCGACGGTGACGTGCCGGATTACCAGTTCGTGGAGTACGCGGTGTGGATGCCGTCGCTGGGCGTGGGCTATTACCTCGGGATCGACGGCATCAGCCTCCTCCTCGTCCTCCTCACCACGTTCCTCACGCCCATCGCGCTCCTCTCCGCGTGGCACGCCATCGAGGACCGCGCCAAGGAGTTCGTGATCACCATGCTCGTGCTGGAGACGGGCATGCTGGGGGTCTTCGTCAGCCTCGACCTCTTCCTCTTCTTCGTCTTCTGGGAGTCGATGCTGATCCCGATGTACTTCATCATCGGCGTGTGGGGGGGCGCCCACCGCATCTACGCCGCCGTCAAGTTCGTGCTGTACACCATGGCGGGCTCGGCGCTCATGCTGGTGGCGATCCTCGCCCTCTACTACCAGCACGGCGCCGCCACCGGCGTCTTCACCTTCGACGTGCCCATGCTGGCGCGCTGGGTGATGGAGCCGGGCCTGTCGCAGAACCTCATGTTCCTCGCCTTCGCCCTCGCCTTCGCCATCAAGGTGCCGCTCTTTCCCTTTCATACGTGGCTGCCCGACGCCCACGTGGAGGCGCCCACGGCGGGCTCCGTCATCCTCGCCGGTGTGCTCCTCAAGATGGGGACGTACGGCTTCCTGCGCTTCTGCCTGCCCCTCTTCCCGGACGCCAGCATCGCGTTCGGTCCGCTCGTCTTTGCCCTCGCCGTGTTCGGGATCGTGTACGGCGCGTGGGTGTCCACCGTGCAGGCCGACCTCAAGAAGCTCGTCGCCTACTCGAGCGTGAGCCACCTCGGCTTCGTCATGCTGGGCCTCTTCACGCTCAACCAGCAGGGCATGGTGGGCGGCGTGCTCCAGATGATCAATCACGGGCTGTCGACGGGCGCGCTCTTCCTGATGGTGGGCATGATCTACGAGCGCCGGCACACGCGCCGCATCGCGGACTTCGGCGGCCTGTGGTCGGTGGTGCCCGCCTTCTCCGCCCTCTTCCTGCTCGTGTCGCTGTCGTCCCTGGGGTTGCCGGGCCTCAACGGCTTCGTGGGCGAGTTCCTGATCCTCGTGGGCGCCTTCCAGGTGGACGTCCTGCTCGCCGTCGTCGCCACCACCGGCATCATCTTCGCCGCCGTGTACATGCTGTGGATGTACCAGCAGGTGATCTTCGGCGAGGTGCGCCACGAGGCGAACCGCCGCATGCAGGACCTCTCGCTGCGGGAGTGGATCGTGCTGCTGCCGGTCGTGCTCTTCATCGTCTGGATCGGCGTCTATCCCACGCCCTTCACCGGCAAGATGGAGGCGACCATCGAGGCGCTGCGCGCGCAGGTGGAGATCAAGGCGAGCGTGGCGCGGCCGGCGGCGCCCGTCACCGGGCGCTGGGCGGCCCGGCCATGATTGCCGCCCCCGAGGTCGCCCTCGGCGCGCTCCTGCCCGTGCTCGTCGTCCTCGGCGCCGCCGCGCTCGTCCTCGTGCTCGACCTCCTGCCCCCGCGTCACGGCAAGCAGCACCTGGGGGGCGTCGCCCTCCTCGGCATCGTGGGCGCCCTCCTCGCCAGCCTGTGGCAGTGGGGCACGGAGGCGCGCGCCTTCCGCGACATGGTGGTGCTCGACGGCTACGCGCTGTTCTTCAACATCATCATCGGCTACGCGGCCGCCCTCGCCGTGCTGTTGTCCATGGACTACCTGCGCCGGAACGGAGTGGAGTCGGGCGAGTATTACGCGCTCGTGCTGTTCTCGATGGCGGGCATGATGCTGCTCGCCTCGGCGGGTGACCTCATCGTCGTCTTCCTGGCCATCGAGCTCATGTCGCTGTCGCTGTACGTCCTCGCCGGGCTCTTCAAGACGCGCCTGGCCTCCGGCGAGGCATCCATGAAGTACTTCCTGCTCGGGGCCTTCGCGTCCTCCTTCCTGCTCTACGGCATCGCCCTCGTCTACGGCGCCACCGGCAGCACGAGCTTCGACCGCATCGCGGCCGCCCTGCCCCCCGGCCGCGCGCTCGACGCGCTCTTCCTCGTCGGCCTCGCGCTGCTGCTCGTGGGCTTCGGCTTCAAGATCTCGTCCGTGCCCTTCCACTCGTGGGCGCCCGACGTCTACCAGGGCGCGCCCACGAGCGTGACCGCCTTCATCGCCACCGGCTCCAAGGCGGCCGCCTTCGCCGCCATGATGCGCCTGCTCTTCGTCGCCCTGCGCTCGGCCCAGCCCGACTGGTCCGCCCTGCTGTGGGTGGTGGCGGCGGTCACGATGACAGTGGGCAACGTGGTGGCCATCGCGCAGTCGAACTTCAAGCGCCTGCTCGCCTATTCGTCCATCGCGCACGTCGGCTACATGCTGGTGGGGGTGGTGGCGGGGGGCACGCTGGGCGCGGGCTCCGTCCTCTTCTACCTGCTCGCGTACACGTTCACGACCGCGGGCACGTTCGGCGTCATCGCGCTGTGCGAGCGGGCGGGCGAGGAGGCGGTGGACGTGGGCGATTACGCGGGCCTCGCGCGGCGCCATCCGCTGCTGGCGGCGACGCTCGCCCTCTTCCTGCTCTCGCTGGTCGGCATCCCGCCTCTGGCGGGCTTCGTGGGCAAGTTCTATCTCTTCGGCGCCGCCGTGCGCTCGGGGTACGTCTGGCTCGCCGTGGTGGGCGTGCTGAACTCCGCCGTCGCCGCGTACTACTACCTGCGCGTCATCGTCTACATGTACATGCGCGAGCCCGACGGCTCCTCCACGCCCGCCGTGTATGCACCGTCCTTCGCGGGCGGCCTCGCCCTCGCCATCTCCTTGGCGGGCATCGTCCTCCTCGGCCTCATGCCCGCCCCCTTCGTGGATCTCGCCCAGAGCGCCGTCGCGCCGCTGCTGCGCTGACCCGCATGGCCCGCCCCCCCCGGCGCGTCCCCGCCCGCCGCCGCCGGCCGCCGCCGGCCCAGCCGCTCACCGGCTACCGGGTGGTCGAGCTCGCGCACCACCTCGCGGGCCCGCTCGCGGGCCAGCACCTCGGCGATTTCGGCGCCGACGTGGTGAAGGTGGAGACGCTCGAGGGCGAGGACTGGCGGCGGTGGGGGCGACCGTCGCCGGCGGGCGACAGCCAGCTCTACCTCGCCATCAACCGCAACAAGCGCAGCCTCTCCGTCGACATCGGCGCCCCCGAAGGCCGCGCCGTGCTCGACCGCCTGCTCGCCTCGGCGGACGTGCTGCTCACCAACTTCGCGCCCGGCGTGCTGCGCGAGCTGAAGATGGACGCGCCGCGGCTGGCGCGCCGCTACCCGAAGCTCATCGTCTGCTCGCTGTCGGCCTTCGGGACGAAGGGTCCCGACGCGGGCCGCCGCGCCTTCGATCTCATCGTGGGCGGGGAGACGGGCCTGCTCCTGCTCCCGGAGGGCGTGCCGGCGCCGCTCATCAGCGCCGCCCCCATTGCCGACACCGGCGGCGCCCTCATGCTCGCGTACGGGATCGCGCTCGCGCTGCTGCACCGCGAGCGCACGGGCCGCGCGCAGGCGGTGGAGACGGCGCTCGCCAGCGCCGCCATCGCCCTGCAGGCGCACCGGTTCATCTGGCTCGACGGGGAAGCGGCCCCCGACATGGCGCCGCCGAAGACGATCTTCTACCGCGCGTACGCGACGGCGGACGGCTTCATCACCGTGGCCGTCATCGCGGCCCGCCTCTGGAAGCGGTTGTGCACGGCCCTCGGCTTCGACCATCTCCTCGAGGATCCTCGCTACGCGTCGTGGGCGAAGTCGCCGGAGTGGCAGGGGGCGCTGCGCGAGACGTTCGAGGCGCGCTTCCGCACCCGGAGCACCGACGAATGGCTCCAGATCCTCATCGCCGCCGGCGTGCCCGCCGGGCGCGTGCAGTGGGGTGCCCCCGTCTTCGAGCACCCGCAGCTCACCGCCAACTCCGTGGTCATGCGCTCGCGCCACCCGCGCGCGGGCGGCATGCGCACGATGGGTTTTCCCCTGCAGCTGCGCGGAACGCCCGCCCGGCTGCGCCACGCGGCGCCCGCGCTCGGCGCCGACAGCCGTCGCCTTCTCGCCGAGCTCGGATACCGCCCCGCGGAGGTGGCGCGGCTGGTGGCGGCCAAGGTGGTGCGCGCCACGTGACGGCGATCCGCCTGCCGCAGCGCGGCTGGCTGTTCGACCTCGACGGCACCGTGTACCTCGGCGACCGGCTTTTGCCCGGCGCGGCGGCGGTGATCGCCGCCCTGCGCGGCGAGGGGCGTCGGGTGGCCTTCCTCACCAACAAGCCGCTGCAGACCCGCGCCGACTACGCGGCCAAGCTCACGCGCCTGGGCATCGCCACCGCGCCCGACGACGTCATCACCTCCTCGCTCGTGCTCGCGCGCCATCTCGCGAGGCTCGACCCCGGCGCGCCCCTCTTCGTCATCGGCGAGCCGCCGCTGCACGCCGAGCTGCGCGCGCACGGCTTCGAGGTGCGTGCGGACGCCCGTGTGCGATGGGTGGTGATCGCCTTCGACCGCACCTTCGATTACGCCAAGCTCGCCACGGCGCTGCAGGCCTCGCGCGCGGGCGCGCGTCTCATCGCCACCAATCCCGACCGCACCTGTCCCACGGAGGACGGCGAGATTCCCGATTGCGCGGGGATGACGGCGGCGGTGGAGGCGGTGACCGGGCGCACGGTGGACGCGGTGGTGGGCAAGCCGTCGCCGCTCATGCTGGAGGTCGCCCTCGCCGCCCTCGGGCTCACCGCGCCCGAGTGCGCCATCGTCGGCGACCGCCTCGAAACGGACATCGTCATGGGCAAGCGGCTCGGCCTCGCCACCGTGCTCGTGCTGAGCGGCATCACGCGCGCAGGTGACCCGCGCATCGCCGAGATCGCTCCGGACCTCGTGCTACCATCGCTCTCGGAGTTGATGTCGTGACGCCCGCCCGCCCCCGCCCGCTCGCCGACGCCGACTATGACGTCGTCATCGTGGGCGGCGGCATGGCGGGCGCGGGTGCTGCGCGCGAGCTCGCCCTGCGCGGCCTCTCCGTGGCCCTCGTCGAGAAGGGCGACTTCGCCTCCGCCACCACGTCGCTCTCCTCCAAGCTCATTCACGGCGGCCTGCGCTATCTCGAGCTGTTCGATTTCGCGCTCGTGCGCGAGTCGCTGCGGGAGCGCGAGCGGCTGCAGCGTCTGGCCCCGCACCTCGTGCGCCCGCTGCCCTTTCTCGTCCCCATCTACCGCGGCGCCTCGCGCGGCCTCATCAAGGTGCGCCTCGGCATGGCCCTCTACGACTGGCTCACGCCGGGGCGCGATCGCGAGCGCTACCGGGTCCTGCGGCCCGTGGACGCCCTGAGCCTGGAGCCCGGCATCGCGCCCGCCGACCTGCGCGGCGCCGGCTACTACTTCGACGATCTGCTCGTCTTTCCGGAGCGGCTGTGCCTGGAGAACGTGCTGTCGGCCTGCCGTCACGGCGCGCACGCGTTCAACTACGCGCAGGTGGAGGAGTTCGTCCGCGACGCGGCGGGCGTCACCACCGGTGTGACGGTGCGCGACCTGCTCAGCGGCCGCGTGGCCACGCTCGGCGCCCGCGTCATCGTGAACGCGACGGGGCCGTGGGTGGACGAGGTGCGGGCGGCGGCCCGCATCGACGAGCGCGGCCCGCACATCGTGCGGCGGACGAAGGGCATCCACTGCCTGCTCCCGAAGATCACCGATCACGCCGTCTACCTGTCGACGAGCGACGACCGCATGATCTTCATCATTCCCTGGCGCGAGTTCTCGCTCATCGGCAGCACCGACACCGATTTCGACGGGGACCTCGACCGCGTGCACGCCACCCGCGACGAGGTGCGCTACCTGCTCGGCGAAGCGCGCAAGGCCCTTCCCGACCCGCGCGTGAGCGCGCGGGCGGTCGTCTACACGTACGCGGGCGTGCGGCCCCTGTCGTACGAAGAGGGCACGCGCGCCTCCGACGTCTCCCGCGCGCACAAGATCGTGGCGGAGGCGGGCGGACGCTTCCTGTCCATCACGGGCACCAAGCTCACGTGCTTCCGCAGCCTCGCCGAGGAGCTCGGCGATGCGGTGGCGCGCACCCTCGGGCGCGGGGGGCCGAGCCGCAGCGGCGCCCTCACCCTCGACGGCGCCGACGAGGACGCGTCACGCGGGGAGGCCCGCGCGTGGATGGACGTCTCCGCGGAGATGGCGACGAGCGGCCTCACGCGCGACACCCTCGAGACGCTGGTGACGACGTACGGCCGCGTGTACCCGCGGGTGGTCGAGCTGGCGGGCAAGGTGGCGGGCGGCGCCGAGCGCCTGTGCCCGCACAACGCCGACATCGTCGCCCAGCTGCACCACGCCGTGCACGAGGAGAGGGCGGTGTCGCTGCAAGACGTGCTGCTGCGTCGCACCGGCATCGGCACCAGCGCCTGCCAGGGCGCCGACTGCGCGCCGTCGATCGGCGAGCGCATGCGGGCGCTGTGCGGCTGGAGCGGGCGCCGGCTCACGGCGGAGCTGGACGCCTTCGCCGCCCACGTGGAGCGCTCCCAGAAGTTCCGGAAATGAGCCGCGTGGTATAGTTCGGGCCCCGGCAGGCGATCGCGTCCGTGTCCCGACACCCGGATCAGGAGGACTCCCTCATGAAGAGGCTGACGAAGCGCTGGACCCGGCTGCTCGTGCTCGGTGGCGTGCTCACGGCGCTGGCGCCCGCGCCCGCTGTCGCGAAGACGGACATCCACTTCTGGCACGCGATGACGGGCCAGCTCGGCGAGGCGCTGACGGCGCAGGCCAAGGAGTTCAACGACAGCCAGAGCGACTACGAGGTGAAGCCGATCCGCAAGGGCACCTACGCGGAGACGCTCACCGCCGCCATCGCCGCCTACCGCCAGAAGAACCCGCCCCACCTCGTGCAGGTGTTCGAGGTGGGCACGCAGACGATGCTGCTGTCGGGGGCGGTGCACCCGGTGCAGGACCTCATGAAGGAGCAGGAGATCGCCATCAACTGGGGCGACTTCATCAAGCCGGTGGTCGGCTACTACATGAAGGACGGCAAGCTGTACTCGATGCCCTACAACTCATCCACGCCCATCTTCTATTACAACAAGGACGCCTTCAAGAAGGCGGGGCTCGATCCCGACAAGCCGCCGAAGACCTGGAAAGACGTCGAGAGCTACGCGAAGAAGATCCTCGCCGCCGGCGCCGCCAAGTGCGGCTTCTCCACGGGCTGGCCCTCGTGGACGATGATGGAGAACATGCACGCCACCCACGACCAGCCCTTCGCCACGAAGAACAACGGCTTCGGCGGCGTGGACGGCGTGGAGCTGCTCATCAACCGCGAGTTCGGCCAGAAGCACGTGGGGCAGCTCGCGGCGTGGCAGAAGGACAACGTCTACTCGTACGGCGGCCGCGCCGGCACTGCGGATCCAAAGTTCGTGAACGGCGACTGCGCCATGTACATCCAGTCCTCGGCCCTCATCGGCGGCTTCACGAAAGGCGTGAAGTTCGACTGGGGCACGGGCGAGCTGCCGCACTGGGGCGCGCCGTACAGGAAGGCGACCTCCATCATCGGCGGCGCCACCCTGTGGGTGCTGAAGGGCAAGCCCGCCGCCGAGTACAAGGGGGTGGCGCGCTTCCTGGCGTTCCTCGCGCGGCCGGAGACGCAGATGTGGTGGCACGTCAACACCGGCTACCTCGCCGTCTCCAATACCGCCGTGAAGAACCTCGAGCAGGGCTATCACTTCGTGAAGAACCCCAAGCAGTACACCGCCTTCGCCCAGCTCACCGGGCTGCCCGCCACGCCGCCCGCCGCGCTTGCCGGCAAGAAGGCGGCGCCGCTCAAGCCCGAGCGCGTGGCCACCGCCAACAGCTCCGGCCTGCGCCTGGGCAACTTCGTGCAGATCCGCGACGCCATCGAGGGCGAGCTGGAGAACATCTTCGGCGGCAAGAAGACGGTGAAGCAGGGCCTCGACGACGCGGTGGCGAAGTCGAACGCGCTCCTGAAGGATTTCGCGGCGACGCACAAGCCGTAGCCGCGGGCGCGCCGTGAAGCGGACGGTCTTCCCGAACCGGTGGCTGCCCTACCTGCTCGTGCTTCCCCAGGTGGCAGTCACCGTCGTGTTCTTCTTCTGGCCGGCGTGGAAGTCGCTGTACCTGAGCCTGTTCAAGTCGCCGCCCTTCGGCGGCCGCGACGTCTTCGTGGGCCTCGACAACTTCACGAGCCTGCTCACCACCTCCGAGTATTACGACTCCGTGATCAACTCGTTCGTCTTCGCGGGCGGGGTGACCGTGCTCAGCGTGGCGGGCGGGCTGGTGGTGGCCGTGCTCGCCAACCAGAAGATCCGCGCCCTCGGCCTCTACCGCACGGCGCTGCTGTGGCCGTACGGCATCGCGCCCGCGGTGGCGGGCATCATCTTCCTCTTCATGTTCCATCCCTCCTACGGCATCCTGCCCTACTTCCTCTCCTTCGTGATCGGCTACGAGTTCAACTGGCTGCTCAAGGGCTGGATCGCCATGACCCTCGTCATCCTCGCCACCGCCTGGACGCACGTCGGCTACAACATCGCCTTCTTCCTCGCCGGCCTGCAGGGGATCCCGGAGTCGATCATGGAGGCCGCCAACGTCGACGGCGCCGGCCCCGTGCGCAAGTTCACGGCGATCATCGTGCCCCTGATCTCGCCCGTCACCTTCTATCTGGTCGTCGTCAACATGGTCTTCGCCTTCTTCGGCTCCTTCGGCGTCATCCACGCCGTGACCCAGGGGGGGCCGGGCAACGCCACCGAGATCATGGTCTTCAAGCTGTGGAAGGACGGGTTCATCGGCCTCAACCTCGGCTCGTCGGCGGCGCAGTCGGTCATCCTGATGGCGATCGTCATCGGCCTCACCATGCTGCAGTTCCGCTACGCCGAAAAGAAGGTGACCTATTAGCACGCGCCTCGGCGGCGTGGAGGCGCTGCGGGGCGGGGCGCTCGCCACCACCGCCCCCCAGGTGGCGGCGGCGGGGCGGCGTCGCCGCCGGCGGCGGCCGAATCTGCTCGTGCACGCGCTGCTCCTCGCCTGCGTGGCGGTGATCGCCTCTCCGCTCTACTACGCCTTCGTGATCTCGACGCAGGAGCTGTCGGAGGTCGTGCAACGGCCGCCGCGGCTGCTGCCGTCCACGCACCTCGTCGACAATTACGTGCAGGCGTGGCACAAGGCGAACATGGGCCGCCTGCTGCTGAACTCCACCATCGTGGCGGTGGCGGTGGCGGTGGGCAAGATCGTCATCTCCATGCTCTCGGCCTTCGCCATCGTGTACTTCAACTTCCGCGGCCGGCAGCTCGTGTTCTGGATGATCTTCCTGACCCTCATGCTGCCCATTCCCGTGCGCATCCTGCCCACCTACGAGGTGGTGGGCAACCTCGGGTGGCTCGACAGCTACTGGGGGCTCACGGTGCCGCTGATGGCGTCGGCCACGGCCACCTTCCTCTTCCGTCAGTTCTATCTCACCGTCCCCAACGAGCTCGCGGAAGCCGCGCAGCTGGACGGGGCGGGGCCGCTGCGCTTTTTGTGGTCGATCCTGCTGCCGCTGTCGTGGGCGAACATCGCCGCCCTCTTTGTCGTGCTGTTCATCTACGGCTGGAACGAGTATTTCTGGCCGCTGCTCATCACCAACACGGAGGAGATGCGCACGGTGATCATCGGGCTCGAGGCGCTCATCCCGCGCTCGGGCACGGAGCTGCCCACGTGGAACCTCATCATGGCGGGGGCCATGATGGCCCTGCTGCCGCCGGTGGCCGTGATCATCTTCATGCAGCGCTGGTTCGTCAAAGGGCTCGTCGAGAGCGACAAGTGATGCCGCGCTACGTCGCGCACCGGGGCGGGGCGGCACGGTGGGCGGAGAACAGCCTCACCGCCTTCCGCTCCGCCCTCGCGGGCGGCGCCACGCTGCTCGAGCTCGACGTGCACCTCACCGCCGACGGGGAGGTGGCCGTCATCCACGACCCCACCCTCGACCGCACCAGCACCGGCCGCGGACCGCTCGCCGCCTGCACCGCCGCAGATCTCCGGGCCGCGCGCCTGCGCGACGCCGCCGGCGGACTCACCGCGGACTGCGTGCCCACGCTGCGCGAGGTGCTGGAGGTGACGGCGCCCTCCGGGGCCGGACTGCTCGTGGAGATCAAGACGCCGGGCGCCGCCGTCGTGTACGAGCGGAGCGGTGGCCGCGTGAACCCGGTGCCGGGGGCGCGGTACGCGGGGCTGGAGCGCAAGGTCCTGGACGCGCTCGCGGCGGCCCGCTGCGCCGGGCGCACGATCGTCATGGCCTTCAACCCCGCCGTGCTCGCCCAGGTGCGGACGCTCGCGCCCGGGCAGGCGACGGCCCTCCTCGTCGACGCGCACCACGTGCAGGCGGCGGGCGTGCCGCCGATGATGGTGCTCGAGTGGGCGCGCGCGGCCGCCGTCACCGCGGTGGGGCTGCATCACACGCTGTGCGACGCCCCCCTCGTGGAGGCCGCGCACGCGGCGGGCATCCTGGTGGGCGTGTTCACGGTCAACGACCCGGACACGATGCGCCGCCTGGAGCGCGCGGGCGTGGACCTCATCATCACGGACCACCCGGAGCTCATCCCGGCCGGCGGTGACCGGTGAGGCGCCGGGCGCCCGCCGCCACCGCGCTCGCGCTCGCGCTGGCCGGGGGCTCCGCCCTCGCCGCTCACGGCCACTCGCCGGCGCCGCCGCCCGCGTACCATGTCGCCATGCACGCCGCCCCCGCGGCCGCCGCCCGCCCGCTCGTCGCCGCCCACCGGGGCGGAGCCCTGCTGTGGCCCGAGAACAGCCTGCTCGCCTATCGCAACGCGCTCGCCCTCGGCGTCGACTACCTGGAGACCGACGTCCATCTCACCGCCGACGGCGAGATCGTCATCCTCCATGACCCCACGCTGGAGCGGACCACCACCGGGCGCGGAGCGGTGCGCGCATCGTCGCTGGCCGCTCTCGGGCAGGTGCGGCTCAAGGCGGCCGACGGCACCGTCACCGGCGAGCGCATTCCCATGCTGGGCGAGCTGCTCGATCTCCTCGCCCCCTCCTCCGCGCGGCTGCTCCTCGAGATCAAGGCGGGCGCCGGGCGCGAGGCCTATCCCGGGATCGAGGAGAAGGCGCTCGCGCTCGTGAAGGCGCGCGGCCTGCTCGACCGCGTGGTGGTGATGGCCTTCGAGGACGACACCGTGCGCCGCGTGCGGGCGCTCGAGCCCGGCGTGCGCACCACGCTCCTCGTCGGTCGCGTCCGCGCCGAGCGGGCGCGGGCGTGGCCGGCAGAGGCGGTGCGATGGGCGACGGACGCCGGCGCCACCGACCTCGGCATCTTTTTCGGGCTGGTGGATGCGGGCCTCGTCGAGGCCGCGCGCGCGGCCGGGCTGCGGGTGGCCGCCTGGACCGTCAACGAGGAGGCCGACATCCGCCGCGTGCTCGACCTCGGCGTCGATCTCGTGATCTCCGACCGGCCCGACGTCGTCACGCGCGTGCTCGGACGCTGAGGTGACGGGGGTGCGCTACGTCCTCGCGCTCGACCAGGGCACCTCCGGCTCCACCGCGCTCGTCATCGACGCCGAGGGCGCGGTGCGGGGCCGCGGGTACGCGGAGCTGCCGCAGCACTATCCGCAGCCGGGCTGGGTCGAGCACGACCCCGAGGACATCTGGCGGACGGTGGGGGAGGCGGCGGCGAAAGCGCTGGTGGAGGCCGGCATCGGCGGTCGCGACGTGGCCGCGGTGGGCATCACCAACCAGCGCGAGACGGCGGTGCTGTGGGAGCGCGCGACGGGGGCGCCCATCCACCGCGCCATCGTGTGGCAGTGCCGCCGCACCGCGCAGGTGTGTGACCGCCTGCGGGCCTCGGGCGCGGAAGCCATGGTGCGCGAGCGCACCGGCCTCGTGCTCGACGCCTACTTCTCCGGCACGAAGATCGGCTGGATCCTCGACGCGGTGCCGGGCGCGCGCCGCCGCGCCGGGCGCGGTGAGCTGGCCTTCGGCACCGTGGATGCGTGGCTGGTGTGGAAGCTCACCGGCGGGCGCGTGCACGCCACCGACGTCACCAACGCCTCCCGCACGCTGTGTCTCGACCTCCGCCGCGTGCAGTGGGATCCCGAGATGCTGGCGCTGCTCGGCGTGCCGCCCGAGGTGCTGCCCGCGCTCGTCGACTCCTCCGGTGTGTGCGCCGAGACGGCCGACGTGGGCTGGCTGCCGGCGGGCGTGCCCATCGCCGGCATCGCGGGCGATCAGCACGCCGCCCTCTTCGGGCAGGGGTGTTACGCGCCGGGCAGCGCCAAGAACACGTACGGCACCGGCTGCTTCGTGCTCGTCAACACCGGCGAGCGCGCCCTGGCCTCCGCGCACGGCCTGCTCACGACCATTGCCTGGCGGATCGGGGGCAACACAACGTACGCGCTCGAGGGCAGCGTGTTCATCGCGGGGGCGGCGCTGCAGTGGCTGCGCGACGGGCTGGGCATCATCACCACCGCCGCCGAGAGCGAGCCGCTCGCCCGCTCGGTGCCCGACACGGGCGGCGTCTACTTCGTGCCCGCCTTCGTCGGCCTCGGCGCTCCCTACTGGGATGCGTACGCGCGCGGGGCGGTGCTCGGCCTCACGCGGGGCACCACGCGCGCGCACCTGGCGCGCGCCGCCCTGGAAGCGATCGCCTACCAGAGCCGTGACGTGCTGGACGCGATGACGGCGGATGCGGGCAGCGTCGTGCGCGCCCTCAAGGTCGACGGGGGCGCCGTCGCCAACGATTTCCTCTGCCAGTTCCAGGCCGACATCCTGGATGCGGACGTCGTGCGCCCCGCCGTCATCGAGACGACCGCGCTCGGCGCCGCCTACCTCGCCGGCCTCGGCGCCGGTGTGTGGCCGAACCTCGATGCCATCGCCGCGCGCCACGCCGTGCAGCGCACGTTCCACCCCGGCATGGCGAGCGCCACGCGCGCGCGGCTGTACGCCGGCTGGCGGCGCGCCGTGGAGCGCGCCCGGCACTGGGACGCCCCCGCGTGAGACCCGAACCCCGTAATGGAGGAGAACACCCCATGATGCGACTGCCGCTGCTGCTGCTGACCCTCGTGCTTGCCCTGAGCCCCGCCGTGGCCTCCGCCCAGGCCGCCATCGAGGGGGAGCTCACCCTCATCACGCCCGTGTCGAAGTTCATCCACGACGCGGCGCTGAAGGCCTTCGCCGAGTATGCGAAGGACAAGTACAACGTGACCGTGAAGGTGAACGCGATCCCGGCCGGCACCCCGGTGGCGTACGGCCGCATCGTGGAGTGGAAGGGCCGGCCCGACGCCGACATCTTCTGGGGGGGCGAGTCCGCGCTCTTCGAGAAGCTCGTCGAGCAGAAGCTGTTGCAGAAGGTCGAGATCTCGAAGGAGGCCTGGGACTCCATCCCCGCCTCCATCGGCAAGCCCAGGCCCATCCCGCTCAAGCATCCGGACGGGTACTGGGTGGGCACCGCGCTGGAGCCGTACGGGCTCGTCTACCACCCCCGGCGCATCCAGCGCCTCGGCATCGCGGAGCCGAAGGAGTGGGACGACCTCCTCCATCCCAAGCTGAAGGGCGAGGTGGCGCAGTGCGCGCCCACGCGCTCGTCCTCGTCGAACGCCACCTACGAAGTGATGCTGTCCCTCTTCGGCGAGGACAAGGGGTGGGAGTGGCTCAAGCGGCTCGCCGCCAATACCGGGCACTTCACCGCGCGCAGCCGTGACGTGCCCACGGTCGTCGCCAAGGGCGAGTACGCGGCGGGCTTCGCGGTGCCGTCGTACATGGCCTTCGAGGAGAAGCTGGCCGGCTTCGACATCAAGTTCGTGGCGCCGAAGAACGCCTTCGTGACGCCGGAGCCCATGGCCGTGCTCGCGGGCTCGCGCAACCCGAAGGCGGCGCGCGCCTTCATCGAGTTCCTGCTCACCGAGCGCGGCCAGCGCGTGTTCATGGAGCGCGGGCTCTTCCCCATCACGCCGAAGTACAAGGTGCAGGGGGCGCCCGGCTCCACGGCGGAGATGGCGGTGGAGTTCACCGGCGGCATGCGCTCGTACTTCGACACCGAGGTCGCCAACGTCTACGACGAGGCGGTGGCCGCCCGGCGCTCGGACGGGCTGAAGGTCAAGTTCCGCTCGGACATCGAGGCGACCTGGAAGAAGCCGTGATCCCGCTCGCCGTGGCGGGTGCCCGCGCGTGAAGGTCCGGGTCCACGAGGTCGTCAAGCGCTTCGGCGCGGTGACGGCGGTGGATCGGGTCACGCTCGACATCCGCGACGGCGAGCTCTTCACCCTGCTCGGCCCCTCCGGCTGCGGCAAGACCACGCTGCTGCGCATGCTCGCCGGCTTCTCCACGCCGGATGCGGGCGAGATCCGCTTCGGCGACCGGCGCGTGGACCACCTGCGCCCGTACGAGCGCAACATCGGCATGGTCTTTCAGAACTACGCCCTGTGGCCGCACATGACCGTGCGCGGCAACATCACGTACGGGCTCAAGCTCCGCCGGCTCGGCGGAGCCGACGTGGCGCGCCGGCTGCAGGAGGGGCTGCGCACGGTGAATCTCACCGGGCTCGAGGAGCGGTATCCCGGGCAGCTCTCGGGCGGGCAGCAGCAGCGCGTGGCGCTCGCCCGCGCCCTCGTGCTCAACCCCGACATCCTGCTCCTCGACGAGCCGCTGTCGAACCTCGACGCCAAGATCCGCCTCGCCGTGCGGGCGGAGATCCGCACGCTGCAGCGCGCGCTCGGCATCACCACCGTGTACGTCACGCACGATCAGGAGGAGGCGCTGTCGCTCTCCGACCGCATCGCCGTCATGCGCGAGGGGCGCGTGCTGCAGGTGGCCGCGCCCAAGGAGATGTACGAGCGCCCCCTGAGCCGCTTCGTGGCGGACTTCGTGGGCGTCAACAACTTCCTGCCCGGCGTGTGCCGCGAGGCCACCGCGGCGTACGTGGTGGCGGAGACGGCGCTCGGCCTCGTGCGCGGCCGGCCCGTCCCCAGCGCCGCCCTCACGCCGGGCTCCCGCTGCGTGCTGGTGGTGCGGCCGGAGAACGTGGCGCTCGGCGGCGGCGGCGACAACCGCTTCGAGGCGCGCGTGGTGCTCGCCTCGTACCTCGGCAACACGCTGCGTTACGACGTGGAGGCGCAGGCGGGGGTGCGAGTGAAGGTGGACGTGCGCGACCCGTGGCACCACGAGCCGCTCGCGGTCGGTACGCCCGTCACCATCGCCTTCGCGGCGTCCGCCGCCCTCGCCCTTGGCGACGACTGAGCGGCTGGCGGCGCCCCCGCGCGGGGGCGTGATGGCGGCCGCGCTGCCCACGCTGGGCGTGGCCGCCATCTGGCTCTTCCTGATCGTGTTCCTCGTCTACCCGCTGCTGCGGATCTTCTACGACGCCTTCACGGACGAGGCGGGCGTCTTCACCGTCATGCACTTCGTCGAGTTCGCGTCCGATGCGTATTACCGCCGCTCGCTCTGGAACTCGCTCCTGCTCGGCGTGGGCACGGTGGCCGGCACCTCCGTGCTCGGCTTCGCCGTCGCCTTCCTCCTCGTGCGCTACGACTTCCGCGGCCGGAGCCTCTTCTCGTACCTCACGCTCATCCCCATGATCTCGCCGCCCCTGGTGGGCGTGCTCGGCTTCACCTTCATCCTGGGACGGGCGGGCACCGTCAACATCTTGCTCGAGGACTACCTCGGCCTGCGCACGCCCATCAACTTCGTGTACGGCGTGCACGGCGTGCTCCTCGTGGAGACGCTCCACCTCTTTCCGCTCATCGCCCTCAACGTGGTGGATGCCCTCGGCAAGATCGATCCCGGGCTGGAGGAGGCGGCGGAGAGCGTGGGCGCGCGCGGCTGGCGCAAGCTGCGCACGATCACGCTGCCGCTCACCACGCCGGGGTACCTGGCGGGCGCCCTCCTCGTGTTCATCTGGACCTTCTCGGACTTCGCCACGCCCCTCGTGCTGGGCGTGCAGGACCTGCTCGCCTCCCAGGCCTATCTCAACATCGTGCAGTTCGTCGACCGCCGCCTCTTCCGCATGGGCATCGTGATCTCCGCCCTCATGGTGGGGCTGGCCATCCTGTTTCTGGTACTGGCGCGCCGCTACGTGGCCATCAAGGACTACTCGTCGCTCTCCTACTCGCGCATCCCCCGCCGCCGCCTGTCGCCGCTGGGCGAGGCGGGCGCGGTGACCTTCCTGTCCACGCTGATGCTGCTGTCGTTCATCCCGTATCTCGGCGTGCTGCTGGCGTCCGTGGGCAGGGGATGGTCGATGACGCCCTTTCCCGTGCAATACACGTGGCTCTATTACGAGCGCGTGATCGTGGAGACGCCGAAGTACATCGTCAACAGCTTCCTGTACTCCGGGCTCGCCGTCCTCCTCTGTATCGTGATCGGCGTACCCATCGCGTGGATCCTGGCCCGCACGCGCCTGCCCGGGCGTGACGCCCTCGACGGGCTCAACACCCTCATCCTCGCCATCCCGGGCACGGCCATCGGCATCGCCTACATCCGCGCCTTTCACTGGGCCCCGCCCGGCTTCGAGCGCGGGCTGACGAGCCTGTGGATCATCATGCCCATCGTGCTCGCCATCCGCCGGCTGCCCTACACGGTGCGCGGCTCGTACGCCTCCATGCTGCTGGTGCCGCGCTCGCTCGAGGAGGCGGCGGCGAGCGTGGGGGCGTCGGGCCCGCGCTCGTTCCGCGACGTCACGCTGCCGCTCATCTGGCGCGGCGTGCTGGTCGGCTCGCTCTTTTCGTTCGTCACCTCGCTGCAGGAAGCCTCCGCCGTGCTCTTCCTGTCGCTCGGCGGCTGGGAGACGATCCCCGTCGGCATCTTCGCCTTCTACATCGCCGGCAGCGCCAACGAGGCGGCCGCCCTCGGCGTGATCCTGATCCTCGTGGCCGCGGTGAGCGTGCTCGCGATCAATCGCATCGCGGGGTCGCGGATGGGCGGGATGTTCGGCTGAGGCGTGCAGGCCCGGCGCAAGCGGCCTCGCGAAAAGTGGCGCGAGATCAGGGACTTGACTCGAGTTGTGCCCCTCCAAGGGCTGTGCTAGTGTTCTCCTTCACATGGCGGCACCCAGGGAGCCGGGAGCCTGGAAAGCGCTCGCGGAGCTCTCCGCCGTCGGGATGACGCTCGTGATGTCCACGATCGTCGGGCTCGCGGGGGGCTACTTCGCGGACATGTGGCTGGGCAGCAAGCCGTGGCTGACGCTGATCGGCCTCATCCTCGGGATCGTGGCCGGATTCGTGAACCTCTTTCGATCGGTCAAGAAGGCGGAACGGGAGCTCGATGACCCCAGGTGAGCTGAAGGCGCGCGTGACGGTGGCGACGTGCGCGGGCGCGGTGGTGATGGCAGTGCCGCTCGCGTGGCTCGCGGGCGCGCCGGCGGCGCTCGGGATCCTCGCCGGCGGCGCCCTCGCCGTCGTGAATTTCCGCTGGCTCGCCGCGCGCGCGGAAGTGGCGGCGGCCGCGCCCGGCCTCGCGGGCGCCCTGTGGCACGTGGGGGCGGTGCTGCGCTTCGGGCTGGTGGCGGCGGTGGCGGGCGTGCTCTTCGTGTCCGGCTGGGCGCATCCGGTGGCGCTGCTCGCCGGGTTCACGGTGCTGCCGTGCGCGATCGTCGCCCTCGGGCTGCACGCGGCGCGGCAGGAGGCGTAAGTGGGCGTCATCGAGCATCCGCCCATCTTCAGCCTGCCGGGTATTCCCGATCACGTGACGTACACGTGGCTGGTCATGATCGTCCTCGCCAGCGTGGCCTTCATCGCCTCGCGCAACGTGCAGCTCGTGCCGCGCGGGCTGCAGAACGTTCTCGAGGTCGTCCTCGAGCAGTTCCTCTCCATGATCGACGACGTCATGGGGCACGAGGGCCGCAAGTACCTGCCCCTCATCGCGACGCTGGGGCTGTTCATCCTGGGCGGCAATCTCCTGTCCCTGGTGCCGGGTATGGCAGGGCCGACGGCGAACCTGAACACGACGGCGGCGTGCGCCCTCGTCGTCTTCTTCGCCTACCACTGGATCGGCGTGCGCAAGCAGGGCGCCCTCACGTACCTCAAGCACTTCATGGGCCCCGTCCCGCTGGCGCTCAAGCCGCTCATGTTCGTGATCGAGATCATCAGCCATCTCGCCCGGCCGCTCTCGCTCACGCTGCGGCTCTTCGGCAACATGGTGGGCGGCCACATCCTGCTCGCCATCATCTTCTTCCTGATGGGGCTGGACGGGCTCATCGGGTGGGCGCTGTCGGGCAGCGGCATGGGGGCGGTCGTGGGCGGCATCGGCGGCCTCGTGATGATCGTGTTCACCGTCGGGTTTCTGTACCCTCTCAAGATCCTGGTCTCCTTTCTCCAGGCGTTCATTTTCGTGATGCTGACGATGCTGTACATCTCGGGAGCGATCGAAGAGGCCGAGCACCATTCGGGGGAGCCCCACCCGGGGGCGCACCACTGAACCGGCCGTACCGCAGCAGCGGACCACACCTACAGAGGAGGACGGTCGTGCGACGTTCATTGATTCTGGCAGTCATGGCAGTCGTGGCAGTTCCCGCGGTGGCACTGGCGCAGGCGACGACGGCCGCCACCACCGCCGCTCCGGGTGGTTGGGTGGGGCCGTACTCGGTGCTGGTGGCCGGCTTCGCGATGGCCTTCGCGGCGGGCCTGTGTGCGCTCGGACAGGGGCGGGCGGTGGCCTCCGCCGTCGACGCGATGGCCCGGCAGCCGGGCGCGGCGGCGCGCATCCAGACCGCGATGATCATCGGTCTGGCGCTCATCGAGTCCCTGGCCATCTACGTCCTCGTGGTGGCGATGATCCTGCTCTTCGTGCAGCCGATCCAGTAGCGCTGGAATGATGCACCGTCGGCCCGGCGCGCCGCGTGCCGGGCCGGCCCCGCAACACATGACGCGCTCGACTTACAGGCTGCCGAAGATCCCGGAGATGACGATCCGCCGCCTCTCCGTCTATACGCGCTGTCTGTTGCAGCTCGAAGAGGACGGCGTGAAGACGATCTCCTCGCAGGAGCTGGCGGAGCGGTTCAGCCTGAACTCCGCCCAGGTCCGCAAGGACCTCGCCTATTTCGGCGAGTTCGGCGTGCGCGGCATCGGCTATTACGTCTCCGGCCTCAAGGCGGAGCTGCAGAAGATCCTCGGGCTCGACCGCGAGTGGCCGGTGGCGCTCGTCGGCTTCGGCAATCTGGGATCGGCGCTCTTCCATTACAAGGGGTTCAGCCGCCAGGGCTTCCGCATCGCGGTGATCATCGACGACGACCCCGCCAAGGCCGGCCGCGACGTCGAGGGCGTGCCCATCATCGCCGCCCGCGACATGGCGCGCGAGATCAAGGCGCGCTCCATCCAGATCGCCATCATCGCGGTGCCGTCGGAGTCGGCGCAGCCCGTCACCGACCAGCTCGTGGCGGCCGGCATCAAGGCCGTCCTGAACTTCGCGCCGTCACGGCTCAAGGTCGGCCGCGACGTCCGCCTCAAGCACGTCGATCTCTCCATCGAGCTCGAGACGCTGTCCTTCTACCTCGCCAAGGGCGCCCGCTCGCAGGAACGACGTATTCTCTAGGAACGCCGTCGAGCGTCATGGGGGCTTGGGGGCCCGTCGCGGCCCCCATGTAGATCAAGAAAATTCAGGCCGAGCGCGTGCTGTCGACCAACGTCCGCCGATCGGGGGCTTGGGGGCCCTTCGAGGCCCCCATCCAGATCAATTGCTAACGAAGTGGCAGGCCTTTCAAGAGCTGGCGAAGCGATTCGCCGAGGGAGAGGCCTGCCTGCGCGTGGCGGGGCTGACGGGGGCGGCGCGCGCGATGGTGGTGGCCGAGCTGGTGCAGCAGCATCCGCGTCCGGCGCTCGTCGTGGTGGCCACGCTGGCCGACGCGCACCGGTGGACCCAGGATCTCCGCTTCTTCGGCGCCACGGCGCTGGAGTTTCCCGAAACGGAGCCGCGGCTGTGGCGCGGGGGGCATCACCGGGAAGCGGACGCCGAGCGGGCGGTCATCGCCCGGCGCCTTGGCGCGGGCGAGCCCATCGTGGTGGTGGCGACGCCGGCCGCCCTCGACACGCCGCTGCCCAGGCCCGCCGATTTCGTGGGCGGGACCCTGCGCCTCACGGTGGGGGACAGCCTCGATCGCGAGCTGCTCGTGGAGGCATTCGAGCGGGGCGGCTACGAGCGGGTCGACACCGTGGTCGAGGTCGGGCAGTGGAGCGCCCGCGGCGGCATCGTCGACATCTTCTCGCCCAT
Organism: Candidatus Rokuibacteriota bacterium; assembly: GCA_040902295.1. GTDB lineage: Bacteria > Methylomirabilota > Methylomirabilia > Rokubacteriales > CSP1-6 > JBBDXO01. The sequence continues at coordinate 20,329 of JBBDXO010000105.1, forward strand.
GCACGGCACGCCCGCGCGCCTGGAGTTCTTCGGCGACGACATCGAGTCGATCCGGCTCTTCGATCCCACCTCGCAGCGCTCCACGGCGCCCCTCGACGAGCTGCTGGTGCTGCCGCTCACCGCGCCGCCGGAGACGTCGGAGAGCGGCGCGCGCCTGCTCGCGTACGTCCCGCGCACGGCCCCCGTCATCCTCGACGCGCCCGCCCTCCTCGACGAGACCTCCCCGGATGCCCCGGGCCGGCGGCCGCTGGCCGAGACCATCGAGGGGCGCCCGCGCGTGGAGCTGGCGCAGGTCACCGGGGTCGAGCGCAAGGGCGCGCCGGGCGAGCTCGTGCTGGACGCGCACGCGGTCGTCTCCGCGGGCGGCCACTTCGCGCAGCTCACGGAGTCGATCGGGCGCTGGCGCGCGGAAGGCTTCACCCTCCGCCTCGCCACCGCGGACGAGCGGCAGGCGGAGCACCTGCGCCAGATGCTGCGCGACCACCAGCTCGAAGCGCTCGTGGTGGAGCGGCTGGAGGCGCCGGAGCCCTTTGCCATCGTGGTGGGCGAGTGCTCGGCGGGATTTTCGATTCCCGCGCTCGGATTCATCCTGCTCACGGAGAGCGAGATCTTCGGCGCCCGCCGCCGCTCCCTGCGCCGGTCGAAGTACCAGCGCGGGGCGGCCATCTCCGCCTTCACCGACCTCTCCGTGGGCGATCTCGTCGTGCACGAGGATCACGGGATCGCCAAGTATCTCGGCCTGCGCACGATGAGCGTGGGCGACCGCGACGCGGATTTCCTGCTCCTCGAGTATTCCGAGGGCAACCAGCTCTACGTGCCCGTCGAGCGCATCGACCTCGTGTCGAAGTACCTGGGGGCGGAGGAAGGCACCGCCCGCCTCGACCGCCTCGGCGGCCCCTCCTGGCAGCGCGTGAAGGAGTCGGTGCGGGCAGCCCTGCGCGAGATGGCGGAGGAGCTGCTGAAGCTCTACGCGCAGCGGGCGGTGGCCCGGGGCCACGCCTTCTCGGCCGACACCCCGTGGCAGCGGGAGTTCGAAGCGGGCTTTCGCTTCGAGGAAACGCCCGACCAGATGAAGGCCATCGAGGACGTCAAGCGCGACATGGAGAGCGAGCGTCCCATGGACAGGCTGGTGGCGGGTGACGTCGGCTACGGCAAGACGGAGGTGGCCCTGCGCGCCGCCTTCAAGGCGGTGGCGGACGGCACGCAGGTGGCGGTGCTGGTGCCGACCACCGTGCTCGCGCAGCAGCACTGGTCGACCTTCGTCGACCGCTTCTCGGCCTTTCCGGCGAAGGTCGAGCTGTTGTCCCGTTTCCGCTCGCCGAAGGAGCAGAAGGCGGTCGTGGAGGGGCTGAAGCAGGGCACGGTGGACGTCGTCATCGGCACCCACCGCCTCCTCTCGAAGGACATCGTCTTCAAGAACCTCGGCCTGCTCGTCGTGGACGAGGAGCACCGCTTCGGCGTCGCGCACAAGGAGCGCGTGAAGCAGCTGCGCGCCTCGGTGGACGTGCTCTCGCTCACGGCCACGCCCATCCCCCGCACGCTGTACATGTCGCTGTCGGGCGTGCGTGACATGTCGGTGATCGAGACGGCGCCCCCCGAGCGCCTGCCCGTGGAGACGCTCGTGCGCCGCTTCAGCAAGGCCGTCATCAAGGAGGCGCTCGACCGCGAGATCGAGCGCGGCGGCCAGCTCTTCTTCGTGCACAACCGCATCCAGTCGCTGCCGTCGATGGCGCGCTTCATCCAGGAGCAGGCTCCGGACGCGCGCGTGATCATGGGCCACGGCCAGATGAAGGAGCGCGAGCTCGAGGCCGCGATGGTGCGCTTCGTCACCGGCCAGGCCGACGTGCTGGTGTCGACGGCCATCGTGGAGTCGGGCCTCGACATCCCCGCCTCCAACACGATCATCATCAATCGCGCCGACCGCTTCGGCCTCGCGCAGCTCTACCAGTTGCGCGGGCGGGTGGGCCGCGAGCGGCAGCAGGCGTACGCCTACCTGCTGGTGCCCGCCGACGGCCGCGTGGACGAGCAGGCGCAGCGGCGGCTGCGGGCCCTCCAGGAGCTCACCGAGCTCGGCTCGGGCTTCAAGCTCGCCCTGCGTGACCTCGAGATCCGCGGCGCCGGCAACCTCCTCGGCTCCCAGCAGCACGGCCACATCGCCGCCGTGGGCTACGATCTTTACAGCAAGCTCCTCGCGGAAGCCGTGCGAGAATTGGGCGGCGAACAGCCCGCCCCCGTGGTGGATCCGGTCGTCAGCGTGGCGGCGGAAGGGTTCTTGCCCGAGGACTATGTGCCCGAAGTCAACCAACGGCTCGCGTTCTACAAACGCCTGGCGGCCTCCCTTCGGGACGAGGAGATCGATGATCTGCGCGCCGAGCTGGCCGACCGCTTCGGGCCCCCGCCCCTGGAGGCCGAACAGCTGCTCGACATCGTGCGTATCCGGGTGGCCGCGCGCGCGGTGGGCGCCGACAAGGTGGAAGCGGGCGAGGGCCGCGCGCTGATCACCTTCTCGCCCGCCACCTCCATCGATCCCGCGCGTCTCGTCCGGGTCATCCAGGCGAGCCGCGGCCGGCTCGGGATGAAGCGCGAGTTCACCGTCGATGCCGTCCTCGACCGCGGGCCGTGGCCCACGGTGCGTGACTCCCTGTTACGCGTCCTCAAGGAGCTGGCCGCCGCATGACACGTCCCGCCCTCGCCCTCGCGCTGCTCCCGCTCCTGCTCGGCGGCTGTGCCCTGCCGGGCTGGGTCCCGTTCCTCGGCACGCCGAAGTCGTCCTCGACGGCGGCGGTGGTGACGCCGGTCCGCGAGCCGTCATCGTCGCGGACGCCGCTGAGCCCGGGGGACGTGCGCACGCGCGCGGTGGAGGCGGACGACGCGGTGTCGGATCGCGTGGTGGCCGTGGTCAACAACGACGCCATCACCCTCGGGGAGCTGCAGGAGAGCATCGTCGGCTACCGCCAGGAGAACCGCCAGCGCGACAGCACGACGGACGAAGAGCTCGCCAAGCGCTTCCTCTCCCGGCTCATCGACAGCCGGCTCCAGCTGCAGGAGGCCGAGCGCGAGAAGATCGTGATCGAAGATTCGGAGGTCGCCGAAGAGCTGGCCGACCGCATCAAGCGCTACGGGGTGCAGACGCAGGAGGAGTTCGAGCGCCTCCTGCGCGAGCAGGGGCTGACGCTCGATTCCGTGCGCAAGCGGCTGCGCGACTCGCTGCGGATCGCCAAGGTCGTGCGCCGCAAGGTGGCCCTGCGGGTCTCGGTCACCGACGAGGAGATCGACCGTTATCTCGCCGAGAACCGCACCCGGCTGGAGACGGGCCTCGTCTATCACGCGCGGCACATCCTGGTCGTGCCGGAGGGCGGGGCGACCGACGCGGCGTGGGAGCAGGCGCGCATCAAGGCCGGGATGCTGCGCACGCAGCTCGTGGAGGGGGCCGACTTCGCCGAGGTGGCCCGGGCGCAGTCGAAGGACGCCAGCGCGCGCGACGGGGGCGATCTCGGCAGCATGAAGCGCGGCGAGCTCACCCAGGAGATCGAGGCCGAGATCCTGCGGCTGGAGCCGGGGCAGATCTCGCCGCCGTACCGCTCACCGCTCGGGTACCATCTCTTCCGGCTCGAGTCCAAGGAGTCGCTGGAAGGCGAAGGCCTCGCACGGGCCCGGCAGCAGATCCGCGAGATCCTCTTCCGGCAGAAGTACGACACGCGGCTCGAGGCGTGGCTGCGCGAGATCAAGCAGCGGGCGATCATCGAAGTGCGTCTGTGATAATGATTGACACTGTGCCCGCCCGCGTGGGAGGATGAGGCCCGACGTCGCTCCAACCCCGTAGAAAACCTGGAACTCCACGTCAGAACCACTAACTTCGTGCGGCCCGTCATGGCCGCGCCCCGGAGCCCCCTGCATGAGCGCCCGCCGAGAACGAGGTCAAGGTCAAGGCAACGCCCCCCAGAACTCTGAAGCCGCCACTACCGGCATGAATCTTTCCGAGCTCAAGGAAAAGAGCATCGCGGACCTCAACGCCATTGCGCGCGACCTCAACGTCCAGAACATGGGCGGTCTGCGCAAGCAGGAGCTGATCTTCAAGATCCTCCAGTCGCAGGCGGAGAAGGACGGCCTCATCTACGCCGAAGGCGTGCTCGAGGTCCTCCCGGACGGCTTCGGCTTCCTGCGCGCGCCGGATTACAACTACCTGCCCGGTCCCGACGACATCTATGTCTCGCCCTCGCAGATCCGCCGCTTCGACCTGCGCACGGGCGATACCATCTCCGGCCAGGTGCGTCCTCCGAAGGACACCGAGCGGTACTTCGCGCTTCTCAAGGTCGAGGCCATCAATTTCGAGACGCCCGACCAGGGGCGGGACAAGATCTTCTTCGACAACCTCACGCCGCTCTATCCGATGGAGCGGCTGCGCCTCGAGTACGACGCCGAGGATCTGACGAGCCGGGTCATGGATCTGTTGACGCCCATCGGCAAGGGCCAGCGCGGCATGATCGTGGCGGCGCCGCGCACCGGCAAGACGATGCTGCTGCAGAAGCTGGCGAACGCGATCGCCAAGAACCATCCCGAGGTGTACCTCATCGTGCTGCTCATCGACGAGCGGCCGGAAGAGGTCACCGACATGCTGCGCTCGGTGAAGGGCGAGGTCATCGCCTCCACCTTCGACGAGCTGCCCGCCCGCCACGTGCAGGTGGCCGACATGGTGATCGAGAAGGCCAAGCGCCTCGTGGAGCACAAGCGCGACGTGGTGATCCTGCTCGACTCCATCACGCGCTTCGCGCGCGCGCACAACGCGATCATCCCCTCCTCGGGCAAGGTGCTCTCCGGCGGTCTCGACGCCAACGCCCTGCAGCGTCCGCGGCGCTTCTTCGCGGCCGCGCGCAACATCGAGGAGGGCGGCTCCCTCACCATCATGGCCACCGCCATCGTCGACACGGGCAGCCGCATGGACGACGTGATCTTCGAGGAGTTCAAGGGCACCGGCAACATGGAGGTCCACCTCGACCGCCGCCTCATGGACAAGCGCATCTTCCCCACCATCAACATCGAGCAGTCGGGCACGCGCAAGGAAGAGCTCCTGCTGGAGAAGGACGAGATCCAGAAGGTGTGGCTGCTGCGCAAGGCGCTGTCGCAGCTCAACCCCGTGGAAGCGATGGAGCTGCTGCTCGACAAGCTCAAGCTCACCAAGACGAACAAGGACTTCCTGGCCGCGATGCACGCCATGTAGTCGGGTTTTTTGCGTTTTCGGCCGGAGGTTGGTATCCTTGGCCTTCGTGTGAGGAGGGAACATCCGTGAAGGTGGGCATTCATCCTGAGTACATCGACACCACGATCACCTGCGCGTGCGGCGAAGTGGTGCACACGCGGTCGACCAAGCCCGAGATCCGGGTCGAGGTCTGCTCCAAGTGCCACCCGTTCTTCACCGGCAAGCAGAAGTTCATGGACACCGCCGGCCGCGTCGAGCGCTTCCAGCGCAAGTACAACCGGCCGACCACGACAAGTCCGGCCGGGTAGCCGCCCGCTCGCGCTTCTTCCCGCTCCGGCGACGTCGGGTTCGTGCGGGCCTGCCAGGGGCGAGCGGGCCTGCGGCCGTGCCGCGCGCGCGAAGACCGCCCGGGAGGCGCTGAGTCGCGATGCTGTTTGACAAGCTGCGGCAGATCGAGGAGCGATCCCATGAGATCGCCCGCGCCCTCTCCGACCCCGCCATCTTCACCCAGCAGGCCGAATACGCCCGCCTGCGCAAGGAGCACGCGGAGACCCAGGACGTCGTCGAGCGCTTCACGGAGTACCGCGAGATCCTCAAGCGAATCAGCGAAGCCCGCCACATCCTCGCCGAGGGCGGGGACCGCGAGTTGCTGGAGATGGCGCAGGCGGAGATCGACGAGCTCGCCGCCCGGCAGAGCGTGCTGGAGGAGGCCCTCACGCGGCTGGTGCTGCCGCGTGACCCCAACGCCGACAAGAGCGTCTTCGTCGAGATCCGTGCCGGCGCCGGCGGCGACGAGGCGGCGCTCTTCGCGGGCGATCTCGCGCGCATGTACACCAAGTACGCGGAGCGCCAGCGCTGGAAGGTGGAGACGATGGACGCCAGTCCCACCGGCCAGGGCGGCTATCGCGAGGTGGTCTTCTTCATCCAGGGCCGCGGCGCCTGGAGCCGGCTGAAGTTCGAGCGCGGCGTGCACCGCGTGCAGCGCGTGCCGGTGACCGAGTCGAGCGGCCGCATCCACACCTCCACGGTCACGGTGGCGGTGCTGCCCGAGGCCGAGGACGTCGACATCCGGGTGGAGGACAAGGACGTGCGGGTGGACGTCTACCGCTCGTCGGGACCCGGCGGCCAGGGCGTCAACACCACCGACTCCGCCGTCCGCCTCACGCACATTCCCACCGGCCTCGTGGTCACCTGCCAGGACGAGCGCTCGCAGATCAAGAACCGCGCGAAGGCCATGCGCGTGCTCAAGGCGCGCCTGCTGGAGCGCGCCCAGGAGGAGCAGGCGGCGGCCATCGCCGCCGACCGCAAGAGCCAGGTGGGCACGGGCGATCGCAGCGAGCGCATCCGCACCTACAACGTCCCGCAGACGCGCGTGACGGACCATCGCATCGGGCTCACGCTGCACCGGCTGTCCCAGGTGCTGGAGGGCGACCTCGACGAGCTCATCGACGCGCTCACCGCCGCCGAGCAGGCGCAGCACCTGCAACGAGTGGGGCCGTGATGCCGTCCGCCGTGGCCGTCACCGTGACGGAATGGCTCGACAGCGCCGCCGCCGAGCTCGGCGCCGCGGGCGTGGAGACGCCGCGCGTCGACGCCGAGTGGCTCCTCGCGCATTGCCTGGCGGCGGAGCGCATGACGCTCCGCCTCGCGCCCGCGCGCGCGGTCGACGATGAGGCCGCCGCCCGCTACACGGCGGCGGTGGCGCGTCGTGCCCGCCGGGAGCCGCTGCAGCAGATCGTCGGCAGCCAGGAGTTCCGCTCCGTGCGGATGCGCGTGACGCGCGACGTCCTCGTGCCGCGGCCGGAGACGGAGGTGCTGGTGGAGTGGGCGCTCGAGCTGCTGCCGGCGGGCGACGCCCTCGTGGTGGACGTCGGCACCGGCTCCGGGTGCATCGCGTGCGCGATCGCGGCCGAGCGGCCGGCGGCGCGCGTCGTCGCCATCGAGCGATCCCCGGCGGCGGCGGCGGTGGCCCGGGACAACGCCGCGCCCCTCGGCGCGCGCGTGCGCGTGCTCGTGGGCGACCTCCTCGCCCCCTTCGGCGATCATCGCGCCGATCTCATCGTCTCGAACCCACCCTATCTCGACGAGGCCCTCATGGCGGCGCTGCCGCCGGAGGTGGCGGAGTTCGAGCCGCGCGTCGCCGTCGACGGCGGCGCCGACGGCCTCGACGTGATCCGCCCGCTCGTGGCAGGCGCGCACGCCCGGCTGCGCCCGGGCGCGGCGCTCGTCCTCGAGACCGCGGGGGCCGAGCAGGCGCATCGGGTGGCCGCGCTGCTGCGGGCGGCGGATTTCACGCAGGTCTCGTTCCGGCGCGATCTCGCCGGCGTCGAGCGCTTCGTGGCGGGGCGAGTCCCCGCGGAGGTGGCGTGATGCCGGCTCATCTCGAGATCGAAGGCGGCGTGCCGCTCAAGGGCACGGTGGCGGTGAGCGCGGCGAAGAACGCCGCGCTGCCCGCGCTGGCGGCGGGACTGCTCACGGCGCACCCGGTGCGCCTGCTCAACGTCCCTGCCCTCGGTGACGTGCGCACGATGCTCAAGCTGCTGCAAACGCTCGGGGCCACCGTGGCCTCGCAGGGCCGCGAGACCACGGTGACGGTGGAGGCGGTGACGAACGATCTCGCGCCCTACGAGCTCGTCTCCACCATGCGCGCCTCCGTGCTCGTGCTGGGCCCGCTCGTGGCCCGCCACGGCTCGGCGCGCGTGGCGCTGCCGGGCGGCTGCGCCATCGGCGTGCGTCCGATCGACCAGCACCTCAAGGGCCTCGCCAAGCTGGGCGCGGACATCGCCATCGAGAACGGCTTCGTGGTGGCGCGCGCCCGGCGCCTGCGGGCGGCGCGCATCACCACCGATCTCGTGACGGTGACGGGCACCGAGAACCTCATGATGGCGGCCGTCCTCGCCGAGGGCACCACCGTCATCGAGAACGCCGCCCGCGAGCCGGAGGTGGCGGACCTCGCCGCGCTGCTCACGGCCATGGGCGCGCGCCTGGACGGCGTGGGCACGGGGCGCATCGAGATCGAGGGCGTGAAGGAGCTCGGCGGGGCCGCCCACCGCGTGGTGGCGGACCGCATCGAAGCGGGCACCCTGCTGGTGGCGGCCGCCATCACGCACGGCGACGTGCTCGTGACGGATCTCGTCCCCGATCACCTGTCGTCGGTGCTCGCCAAGCTCGACGAGTGCGGCGTGTCGCTCGAGGTGGGGCCGTCCTCCGTGCGCGTGCGCGCGGGCGGGCGCCCCCGGGCCGCCGACGTGACGACGAGCCCGTATCCGGGCTTTCCCACGGACATGCAGGCGCAGCTCATGACGCTGCTCGGTCTCGCCGACGGCCAGTCGCGTGTCACCGAGACCATCTTCGAGAACCGCTTCATGCACGCCGCCGAGCTGGCGCGCATGGGCGCCCGCATCGAGACGGACGGCGCCATCGCCGTCATTCGCGGTGTGGAGCAGTATTCGGGCGCTCCCGTGATGGCCTCCGACCTGCGCGCCTCCGCCGCCCTCGTGCTGGCGGGGATCGCCGCCGAGGGCCGCACGGTGGTCTCGCGCATCTACCACCTCGACCGCGGCTACGAGAAGCTGGAGGCGAAGCTGGGCGCCCTCGGCGCCCGCGTCGTGCGCAAGCCGTGAAGAGCCGGCTCACGCTGGCGCTGCCCAAGGGCCGGCTGCTCGATCCGGCGCTCGACCTCCTGCGCGCGCTCGGCGTGGACGGCATCGAGGAGGGCTCGCGCAAGCTGGTCTTCACCGACGAGGCGCGCGGCCTCGACATGCTGTTCCTCAAGCCCGCCGACGTGCCCGCCTACGTCATCTACGGCGCCGCCGATCTCGGCATCGTGGGCAAGGACATCCTGCTCGAGCAGGAGCCGGACGTCTACGAGCCGCTCGATCTCGGCTTCGGCGTCTGCCGGCTCGTGGTGGCCGAGCCCCGAGCGCTCTTCGAGCGCGACGATCCCGCGAAGTGGTCGTGGGTGCGCGTGGCCACGAAGTATCCGCGGCTGACGGAAGCGTACTTCTCGGCGCGCGGCATCCAGGTGGAGATCGTGCGGCTGGACGGCTCCATCGAGCTGGCGCCGCTCGTCGGGCTCGCCGAGCGCATCGTGGACCTCGTGCAGTCGGGCGAGACGCTGCGGGCCAACGGCCTCGTGGAAGTGGCCGAGATCGCGCGCTCGACGGCGCGGCTCATCGTCAACCGCGCCTCCATGAAGACCGAGCACGCGGCGGTGGCCAAGCTCATCGACGAGATGCGGGCGCACCGGCCATGAAGATCCTCGACGTGCGCGCGCTCGGTCTCGATGCCGTCGTGCGCGCGGTGGCACGGCCGCCCTCCGACATCGCCGCCGACGTGGTGGCGGCGGTGGACACCATCGTGGCCGGCGTGCGGGCGCGCGGCGACGTGGCGCTGCTCGAGTACACCGAGCGCTTCGACACCTTCCGGGCGGGCACGGCGGGGGCGCTCGCCATCGCGGCGGCGGAATTCGAGGCGGCGGAGCGCGCGCTGCCGCCGGCGGCGCGGGCGGCGCTCGGCTACGCGGCCGAGCGTATCGAGCGCTATCACTCGGCGGCGATGCCGAAGTCGTGGCGCATGACGGACGAGCACGGCTCCATCCTCGGCCAGGACGTACGGCCGCTCGATCGCGTCGGCATCTACGTGCCCGGCGGCCGTGCCGCCTATCCGTCCACCGTGCTCATGACGGCGGTGCCGGCGCGGGTGGCGGGCGTGCGCGAGATCGTGCTCGTGACGCCGCCCGGCCCCGACGGCCGCGTGCACCCCGTGATCCTTGCCGCCGCCCGCATCGCGGGCGTGACGGAAGGCTATCGCGTGGGCGGCGCGCAGGCGGTGGCCGCGCTCGCCTACGGCACCGCCACCATCCGGCGCGTGGACAAGATCGTGGGGCCGGGCAACGTGTACGTGGCGCTCGCCAAGACGCGCGTCTTCGGCGAGGTGGGCATCGACATGATGGCGGGACCGAGCGAGGTGGTCGTCATCGCCGATGCCGCCGCCGATCCCGACTGGATCGCCGCCGACCTGCTCGCGCAGGCCGAGCACGATCCGATGGCGCGCGCGGTGCTCGTGACGGACGCCGTCGCCCTCGTGCCCGCCGTGCAGGCCGCCCTCGACCGTCGCCTCGCCACGCTGCCGCGCCGCGCCATCGCCGCGGAAGCGCTCGAGCGCCACGGCGCCGTCATCGTGGTGGCGTCCCTCGACGAGGCGGTGGAGGTGGCCAACCGACTGGCCCCCGAGCACCTGGAGCTGATGGTGACGGTCCCTGCCGCGCTGCTGGCGCGCGTGCGGCACGCGGGCGCTGTCTTCCTGGGCGCGCACACGCCGGAAGTCGTCGGCGACTACGTGGCGGGGCCCAACCACGTGCTGCCCACGGCAGGGACGGCGCGCTTCGCGTCGCCCCTGGGCACCGAGGACTTCGTCAAGCGCTCGAGCGTGATCGAGTACTCCCCCTCGGGGCTGGCGGCCGCGCTGCCGCATCTGGAGACGCTGTCGGGAATCGAAGGGCTCACCGCGCACGGCGACGCCGCGCGGGCCCGCGTGAAAGACACGAAGGAGACGAAGCAATGAGAAATGCGGGCGTGATAGAGGAGCACCACGGCTTTGCCGCGGCGCGACGAACGTCGGGGGGCTTGGGGGGGCCGTCGCGGCCCCCC
>JBBDXO010000106.1:0-4695 GCA_040902295.1 Candidatus Rokuibacteriota bacterium
AGGCGGCCACCATCCACGTGGTCCTCGCACCCCGAAGGGCGCCCGGCCGGCGACACGACTCGCCGCCTCCGCGTGCACCGGTCCTGAATGATCACCGTTACGCGCGGATTATTCGTGAGGCGCGGGCGGGCGAGTGTCGGGGTGCGGAGACCACGTGGATGGTGGCCGCCCGCGCCGAGGGCGGCTGGGCTCCATCGACACGCCTTGTCCGATTCTGGTGAGAGGGAAACGGGTCCTCGCACCCCGACACTCGCCCACCCGCGCCTCACGAATAATCCAGGTTAGGGACGCTCGGGCCAAGCTCAAATGAATGAATGAACCGACCGCAGTCTCACGGGCTTGCGGACTCGCGAGTACGTAGCGCGCGCTTGAGGGTCTCCACCCGGTGCAGGGCGGCCTCGACCGCGGCCACGGAGAGCCGTCCCTCGCGCAGCGCCGAGCGGATGGCCTCGAGGGCGACGGCGGCGGCGGAGCGGCCGTCGGGCAGGTGGTCCTCGGCGATGAGCAGCACGTCGACGCCCGCGTCGAGGGCGAGCACCACCGCGTCCTCCAGGCCGTAGTGCTGCTCGATGGCGCCCATGCGCAGATCGTCGCTGACGACCGCGCCCGACCAGCCCAGGTCGCCGCGCAGCAGGCCGGTGATGGTGCGCCGCGACAGCGTGGCCGGGTACTGGTCGTCGAGGTAACGGTTGAAGACGTGCGCGGTCATGACGCTGTCCACCGCGCCCTCGGCGAAGAGGCGCCGGTACGGCGCCAGCTCCAGACGTGCGTCGGCGGTGTCGGTGACGTCCACGAAGCCGTGGTGCGAATCGGCGAAGCTCGAGCCGTGGCCGGGGAAGTGCTTGAGCGCCGACAGCACGCCCTCGCGGCGCAGGCCCGTGATGAAGGCGCGCGCCTGCGCGGCCACCAGCACGGGATTGGCGCTGAAGCTGCGGCCGTAGCCGACGATGACGGGATTGGCGGGGTTGTAGCCGACGTCGACGACGGGCGCGAGGTTCCAGTTGATGCCCGCCTCGCGCAGCATGGCGCCGATCCGGCGCGCCTCCAGCTCGGTGAGGGCGAGGTCGTTGCCGTCGCCGAGGTCCTTGTGCGACAGCGTGGCCACGTAGCCCGCCCCCGGTGACAGACGCATCACGCGCCCGCCCTCGGCATCGACGGCCACCAGCAGCGGCGCCGTGCCGCACTCGGCCGCGCGCGCGGCGCTCGCCGCCGTGAGGGCGGCCACCTGGGCGGCGTCGACGATGTTACGGCCGAAGAGGAGGATGCCGCCCGTCCGGGCCCGGCACAGGAGGGCATCGAGCTCGGCATTGTCGGCGAAGGTGGTGCCGCGGAAGCCGGCGAGCAGGAGCTGGCCGAGCCGGGGCTCGAGGCGGGCGAGGACGTCGGCGGAGGGCGCGCTCGCACAGGCGGCGAGCACGAGCGCGGCGAAGGCGGCGAGCGCGCCGCCCGCGAGCCTACGCGCCAACGGCGGCGACGAGCCTCCGCACGCGCTCGAGGTCGACGCCATTGCCCACGCGGCCGTCGCGCTTGACGGCAGTGCCGACGATGAGCGCGTCGGCCATCGACAGGAGCTCGGCGGCGCTCTCGCTGGTGACGCCGCTGCCCACGAGCAGGGGCACCTCCGGCACCGCGCTGCGCACGCGCTTGATGTCGGCGAGCGGCGTGAGGGCGCCGGTGGCGTGGCCGGAGACGACGAGGCCGTCGGCGAGGCCGCGGTGCGTGAGATCGCGCGCGTGCTGCTCGAGGTCGACGGGGGCGAGGGGGGCGGCGTGCTTGCCGTACACGTCGGCGAAGATGGCGATGTCGGCGGAGAGCAGCCGCCGATCGCGCAGCGTGGCGTACGCGTCCGACTGCACGAGGCCCTGGTCGGCCACCACCGTGCCCGCGTGCACGCTCACGCGGATGAAGCGCGCATCGACCGCGCACGCGATGGCGAGCGCCGCCCGCGCGTCGTTCTTCAGCACGCTGATGCCCAGGGGCGCCCGCGGCAGCGCGCGGCGGATCTCGGCCGCCACCACGCTCATGGCGGCCACGGTGGCGGCGTGCACGCGGCGGGGGGCGAAGGGAACGTCGCCGTAATTCTCCACGAGGAGGGCGTCCATGCCGCCCTCGATGAGGGCGTGCGCGTCGGCGAGGGCGCTGTCGACGACACCGCTCATCGCGCCGTGCCAGCGCGGGCTGCCCGGCAGCGGAGCGAGGTGAACCATGCCGATGAGGCGCATCGCGAGGAAAAGTGTAGCACGCGGCGGTGTATAGTGAGCCGTCCATGAACGCCAATCAGGCGCCGCCCCGCATCTTCTTCGGCTGGTGGGTCGTGATGTCCTTCGTCGTGATGATCTTTCTCTCCGTCGGCCTTCGCTTCACGGTGGGACCGTTCCTCAAGCCCGTCGTGGCCGACCTCGGCCTCGATCGCGCCAGCTTCTCGCTCGTGGTCGCGGCCGGCCATTTCCTGTACGGCGCCTTCACGCCGCTCGTGGGGCGCCTCGTCGACCGCGTGGGCGCGCGGCCGGTCCTCGTGGCGGGGGCCGTCATTCTGGGCGGCTCCCTCGCCGGCACCGGCTTCGTCACGCAGCTGTGGCACCTGTGGGCGATCTACGGCGTGCTCATGGCGGTCGGCCTCGCGGCCACCGGGCAGGTGGTGGCGGCGGCCGTGATCTCGCGCTGGTTCTCGCGCCGGCGCGCCACCGCCCTCTCCACCCTCGGCGTCGGCTCCATGGCGGGCATGAGCCTGCTCGTGCCGGTGGCCATGTGGCTGATCCTCACCGTGGGCTGGCGGATGACGTACGTGATCTGCGGTCTCGCGGTGATCGTGATCATGGTGCCGCTGTGCCTGTGGGTCATCCGCGAGTCGCCCGAAGCGATGGGGACGACGGCCGACGGCGTGCCGGCGGCGCCGATGGCCGCGGGCAGCGCCGTCCTCGTCGAGCGCACGGACATGACGCAGGCGCTGCAGACGCTGTCCTTCTGGCAGCTCGCGGGCGGGCTCTTCACGTGCGGCTTCTCCATGAGCCTGCTCTCGGCGCACGGGGTGCCGATGCTGACCGACCACGGCTACCATGACATGACGGCGTCGTGGGCGCTCGGCGTGCTCGGCGGCTCCAGCGTCGCCTTCGCCATGGTGCTGGGCGTTGTCGCCGACCGCGTCGGCCGGCGTCCCGTGCTCGCCTGGCTGTACGCCTCGCGCGCGCTCATCTTCGCCGGGCTCTTTCTCATCCGCGATCAGCCCGTGGCGCTGCTCGTGGTGGCGGTGGCGGGAGGCGCGAGCATGGCGGGCAGCATCGCGATGAGCTCGGCGCTCACGGCGGACATCTTCGGACGCTTCTCCATGGGCTCCGTCTTCGGCACCATCTTCCTCGTCCACCAGACGGGCGCCGCCCTCGGGTCATGGCTGGCCGGCTTTCTGTTCGAGTCCACCGGCGGCTACGGCGCGCCCTTCGCGCTGGCGATCGGCCTGCTCGTGTGCGCCGCGCTCGTCAGCCTTCGCCTCGACGAGCGGCCGCGGACGGTGCCCACGCTCTCGCCCGTGGCGGGGAGCTGATGAGTCCCGTGATGCCGGCCACCGCGCTCGTGGTGATCGACGCGCAGCAGGAGTATTTCGCGCCGCTGGGGAAGGTGGTGCTGCCCGGCGGTCCCGCCGCCGTCACCCGCATCGCGCGCGCGCTGGCGTGGGCCCGCGCGGAGTCGATCCCGATCGTCCACATCGTGCACGAGAGCCGCAAGCCGGGCGCGGCCATCTTCGCGCCGGGCAGCGCCGCCCTCGCCATTCATCCCGAGGCGGCGCCGGCGCCGGGGGAGCCCGTGATGACCAAGCACCTGCCGGGCTCGTTCACGTCCACCGCCCTCGAGCAGTTCCTGCGCGAGCGCGGCGTGGAGCGCCTCATCGTGAGCGGCTTCATGACGCAGATGTGCGTGGACACCACCGCGCGCCAGGCGGCGCACCTGGGCTTCGGTGTCACCGTGCTCGCGGACGCGACGGCGGCCAAGGCCGTGCAGGACCCCGACGGCGTGGAGATCCCGGCCGAGCAGGTGCACCGCACGCATCTCGGCAGCCTGCAGGGCTTCCTCGCCGACATCAAGCGGCTCGACGACATCATGCGGTAGGCAACCAGGACAGGAGAGCGCCGTGGGCTACCAGACACTCGTCCTCGACCGTGACGGCTCCATCGCCACCATCACGCTGAACCGCCCGGAGGCGCGCAACGCCCTCGACATGGTCATGCGGCGCGAGCTGGTGTCCGCCCTCGACGAGGTCGAGGCCGATGCGGGCGCGCGGGTGCTCGTCCTCACCGGCGCCGGCGAGCATTTCTGCTCGGGCGGGGACGTCAAGACCATGCGCGACAAGCGTCATACCGCGGCCGAGGGCCGCGCGCGCGTGGAGCTGCTCAACCGCATGGTGCTGCGCCTCGTCGATTTCCCGCGGCCCACCATCGCCAGGGTGGATGGCTTCGCGGTGGGTGCCGGCTCCAACCTGGCGCTCTGCTGCGACCTCATCGTGGCCTCCGACCGCGCGAAGTTCGGCGAGCTGTTCTGGAAGATCGGCCTCGTGCCCGACGGCGGCGGCACCTGGCTCCTGCCGCGCGTGGTGGGGCTGGCGCGTGCCAAGGAGCTGATCTTCACCGCCGACATCATCGACGCCGCCGAGGCCGCGCGCATCGGCCTCGTCAACCGCGTGGTGCCGGTGGCCGAGCTCGACGC
>JBBDXO010000107.1:0-30860 GCA_040902295.1 Candidatus Rokuibacteriota bacterium
AGGCGGCCACCATCCACGTGGTCCTCGCACCCCGAAGGGCGCCCGGCCGGCGACAGGACTCGCCGCCGCCGCGTGCACCGTTCATGCGCTAGACGCGCTAGATGCACCGGCCGCCGTCGACCTCGATGCAGGTGCCGGTGATCATGGCCGCATCGTCGCTGGCGAGGAAGACGGCCGCGCGCGCAAGATCGTCGGGCTGATTGAGCCGCCCCAGCGGCACCGTGCCCTCGTACCGCTTGCGCCCCTCCTCGTCCACGACCTTCTTGCCCATGAACGCGGCCAGCATCGGCGTCTCCGTGGCCACGGGCGCAATGGAGACGACGCGCACGCCGTACGGCGCCGATTCGAGCGCGAGGCTCTTGGCGAGGGTGACCACCGCGCCCTTCGACGCCGAATAGGCCTGCACGCCGGGCCGCGGCCGGATGGCGGAGGTGGAGGCCGTGATCAGAAAGACGCCGCGCCTCTGCGCCTTCATGACGGCGAGCGCGTACTTGGCCCCGAGCCACACCCCCTTGACGTTCACCGCCATGATCTGGTCGAAGACGCTCTCGTCCACGTCCTGGACCTCGGTGGGCGACTGCGGCACGCCCGCATTCGCGAAGAAGACGTCGAGGCGGCCCCACGTCGCCTGCGCGTGCTGCACCATCGCCTGGTTGTCCGCCGCCCGCGTGACGTCGGCGCGGAAGGCCATGGCCTGGCCGCCCGCCTGCTCCACCTGCTGCACCGTCGACTTGGCGGCGGCCTCGTTGATGTCGGCCACGAGCACGCGCGCGCCCTCGCGCGCCATGGCGAGGGCGGCGGCGGCGCCGATGCCCGAGCCCGCTCCGGTGATGACGACGACACGGCCTTCGAGTTTCATGCGGCTGTCCTCCTGTGACGCGGGTTGGCTCAGATGACCTCGGCCACCGTGCGGAGGGCGGTGGCGTCGCCGGCGACCATCATGGTGGTGACGCCGGAGGCCTTCCACTCCGCGAGGCCCTCGCGGATGCGCTCGCGCGGCCCGCACAGCGCCACCTCGTCCACGAGCGCGTCCGGCACCGCCGCTTCGGCGTCCGCCTTCTTGCCGCTCAGGTACAGGTCCTGGATGGCCGTGGCCGCCTCGTCGTAGCCGTAGCGGCGCGCGATGTCGTTGTAGAAGTTCCGGCCCCGCGCGCCCATGCCGCCCACGTAGAGCGCGATGCGGGGCTTGACCACCGCCCGGCACTTCTGCACGTCGTCGCCCACCACCACGCTCACCATCGGCATGATGTCGAAGGCGGCGCGCTCCCTGCCCGCCGCGCGCGCGAAGCCCTCGTCGAGCCAGCCGCGGAACATGCGCATGCGGCGCGCCGAGAAGAAGATGGGGATCCATCCATCGGCGATCTCGGCGGCGAGGGCGACGTTCTTCGGGCCCACGGCGGCCAGATAGATCGGCATCGTGGGACGGCCGTGGATGATGGAGCGCAGCGGCTTGCCGAGGCCCGTGGCGCCGGGACCGGCATACGGGATCTGGTAGTACTCGCCGCGGAACTCCACGGGCTTCTCGCGCCGGAGAATGGCGCGCACGATGTCCACGTACTCGCGCGTCCTGGCCAGGGGCTTGCCGAAGGCCGTCCCGTGCCAGCCTTCCACCACCTGGGGGCCCGACACGCCGAGGCCGAGTCGGAAACGGCGGCCGGAGAGCATGTCGAGCGTCATCGCGGTCATCGCGGTCATGGCGGGGGTGCGCCCGGCGATCTGCATGATGCCGGTGCCGACGTGGATGGTGGTGGTGCGGGCGGCGATCCAGGCCGCCGTCGTCACCGCGTCGGAGCCGTACGCTTCCGACGTCCACACGGAGCCGTAGCCGAGGCGCTCGGCGTCGAGGATCTTGTCCATGTCGATGGCCATCGAGGCCCCGGAGTAGTTCAGGTTCATCGCGAGCTGCATGTCAGGCGTCCTTTCGTGTCTGCCAGCGGCATCGAGCGAGCGCCACGCGGCCGCCCCGCAGCGGCACGCCCTCCTGCTCGAGCCGGATTCGCTGCGTCACCATTCCACTCATGCGCCGCCGCGGGCTGATGGCCCCGCGCGCGTTCACCACGCGATGCCACGGCAGTCCCGCCGGGCAGTGGCGCATCGCCGCCCCCACCGCGCGTGCGGCGCGCGGCACGCCGAGCAGCGCCGCGAGCTGGCCGTAGGTGGCCACGCGCCCGCGCGGGATGCGCCGCACCAGCCGGTGCACCGCCGCCGGAAACGTCAGGCGGGCGCGGCGCCCGCCTGCAGCTCGTGCAGCCGGGCGTACAGGCCGCCCCTGCGCAGCAGGCTTCCGTGCGAGCCCTCCTCCTGCACGCGCCCGTGATGCAGGACGAGGATGCGGTCGGCGCCGGCGATCGTCGACAGGCGGTGCGCGATGGTCACGCTCGTCCGTCCCGTCGTCAAGCGCTTCATCGCCTCGCGGATCATCCATTCGGACTCGGGATCGACGCTGGAGGTGGCTTCATCAAATACGAGGACAGCGGGATTGTATACGAGCGCGCGCGCGATGGCCAACAGCTGGCGCTGGCCGTACGAGAGATTCGCCGCGCGCTCCCCCAGCGGCTCGTCGAGCCCGAGGGGCAGCGAGGCGATGAGGGCGCGCGCGTGGGCGGTGTCGACGGCGCTCTCGACCTGCGCGCGCGTGACCGGCCGCGCGCCCTCGAGGGCGAGGTTGTCGTGCACGGTGCCGGTGAAGAGCACCGTGTCCTGGAACACGAGGCCCACGTGTCGCCGCAGCCCGTCGAGGTCCCACTCCCGGACATCGATCCCCTCCACGAGCACCATGCCGCCCGTGACGTCATACGATCGATTGAGCAGCCGCGCGCACGTGCTCTTGCCCTCGCCGGTGGCGCCCACGATCGCCACGTGCTCGCCCGGCGCCACCGTGAACGAGCAGTCGCGCAGCACCCACTGCTCGCCCTCGTACGCAAACCACACGGACCTGAACTCGACGGCAGGCCGGTGGCCCGCACGGTGGCCCGACCGGTGGCCCGCCCCCTCGACGCGCCCCGTCTCGACCAGGCCACCCTCGCCTCGAGCCGGGCTCCCATCCTCCGCTACACCCGTCACGATCAGCGGCGCCCGGTCCAGGAGGCCGAAGATGCGCTCGGCGGAGGCCATCGCCGACTGCATCACCGTGTACTTGGCCCCGAGGTCGCGGATGGGCAGGAAGAACCGGTTCGTGTACTGGATGAACGCCACCAGGGCCCCGAAGGTGAGCGCGCCCTCCACGATCTGGCCGCCGCCGTACCAGAGCAGGACGGCGAGCGCCACGGAGCCGAGCACCTCCACGGAGGCGTACAGCGACGACTCGAAGACGGTGGACCCGAAGAGCGCGCGGCGGTAGTCGGCGTTGAGCCGGCCGAAGGCGCGGGACTCCTCGCGCTCGCGCGCGAAGAGCTGGATGACCGACATCCCCTGCAGCGATTCCTGCAGGAACGCGTTGAGCGTGGCCAGCCGCCGCCGCACCTGGCGGTAGGCGTCGCGCGCGCGCAACCGGAAGTACGAGGCGGCGAGCAAGAGCACGGGCACGATGGCGTAGGTGACGAGGGCCAGCTCCCAGTCCATCCACAGCATGATCGCCACCACCCCCGCCAGCGTGATGACGTCCGCCGCCACCGCGAGGAGGCCGCTCGTGAACGCCTCGCTCACCGCCTCCACGTCGTTGAGCACGCGCGTCATCAGCCGCCCCACGGGATTGCGATCGAAGAAGCCGGCCTCCAGCTTCAGCAGGTGACGGAACAGCCTCTCCCGCAGGTCGTGGGTGACCCGCTGGCCGGCGAGGGCCATCAGATAAGCCTCCACGCTGCGCAGCCCGTACAGCGCGCCGAGCACGCCCGCATACAGCGCGGCCACCACGGTGAGCCCGGCCCAGTCCGCGCGGAGGATGTAATCGTCGATGGCGACCTTCAGAAGGTAGGGCTGCGCGAGCTCGGCGGCGGCGATGAGGGGGAAGAGGGCGATGGTCGCCAGCAGCAGCGGGCGCTGGGGCCGTGCTGCCGCCCACAGCCGGCGCGCCAGCCTCCGGTCGAAGGCGCGGCCGAGGAGATCGTCGGCGTCGTCGAGGGGCGCGCGGTCACGCACGCGCGATCTGGGCCTCGAGCTGCTGGATCCGCCACAGGCGCGCGTAGGTGCCCGCGCGCGCCAGCAGCGCCTCGTGCGTGCCCTCGTCCACCACGCGCCCGCCCTCGAGGACGACGATGCGGTCGGCGATGTGGGCGGCGCGCAGGCGGTGCGTGATGAGGAGGACGGTGCGCTCGGAGCCGTCCGCCCGCAGCGCGCGCAGGGCGGCGATGATCTCCTCCTCCTTGACGGCGTCCACGCTCGCGAAGATGTCGTCGAGCACCAGCATGCCCGGCGCGCCCACCAGCGCGCGCGCCAGGGCCAGCCGCTGCCGCTGCCCGCCCGACACCGTCAGCCCGCGCTCGCCCACCACCGTGTCGTAGCCGGCGACAAAGCGCTCGACCTCGCCCGCGATGCCCGCCACGCGCGCCACGCGGCGCACCTCGTCGTCGCCGATGCCTTCACGGCCGAGCGTGATGTTGCTCGCCAGCGAGCGCGAGAAGAGGAACGCCTCCTGCGGCACCCAGCGCACGGTGGAGCGCAGCGCCCCCAGGGGCACGGTGGTCACGTCGTGGCCCGCCACGAACACGGTGCCGGGCGGCGGCTCCCACAGCCGCGCGAGCAGCAGGCCGAGCGTGGTCTTGCCGCTGCCCGTCGGCCCCACCACCGCCACCGTCTCTCCCGGCTTCACCTCGAAGCTCACGTCGCTCAGGACCGGCGGCCGCCCCTCGTAGGCGAAGGTGAGCCCGGCGAAGCGGATGGAAAGCGCGCCGGACAGCGGCGTGCCCTCCACGAGGGGCGGCGGCGCCGTCGCCGTCACCTCCTGGATGCGCTCCATCGACGTCAGGCCGCGACGCACCACCGACAGCGTGAGGCCGAGCGCGATGGTGGGCCACGCCAGGTAGGCGAGGTAGCCGTTGAAGGCGACGAGGGCGCCCAGGCTCAGCCGTCCGTCCACGACGGCGCGGCCGCCCGCCCACACGACGATGAGCGTGCCCACGCCCGCGATGAGGCTCATGAGCGGCGTGAAGCGGGCCTGGATGGCCGCCTGCGCCACGGAGCGGTCGAGCAGCTCGCGATTGGCCACGGAGAAGGCCTCGGCCACGCGCGCCTGCATGGCGTAGGCGCGCACCACCGTCATGCCGGCCACGCTCTCCTGCACGCGCCCCGACAGCACGCCGAGCTGCTCCTGCATGGCGTGCGTGCGCTCGTGCATGGCCACGTTGAAGCGCCGGGCGAGGGCCACGAGCACCGGGTACGGCGCCATCGACCACAGCGTGAGCCAGGGATCGACGGCCAGCATGGCCACGAGGGCGCCGACGAAGGCGAAGCCGGTCGCGCCCATGCTCACGGCGCCGAAGCCGACGAGCGTCTTCACCGCCGCCACGTCGCTGGAGGCGCGCGCCATGAGATCGCCGGTGGTGTGGCGCGCGAGGAGGCGCGGCGACAGCGTCTGGAAGGCCGCGTAGAGATCGCCGCGCAGGTCCGACTCCACGCGCTGGCCGGCGCCGAGGATGGCAAAGCGCGAGGCGAGACGGGCCACCCCGTTGCCGAACGCGAGGGCGACGATGAGCCCGACGAACATCCCCAGCGGCGCCTGTGCGCCCTGCGCCTGCAAGGCGTCGATGGCCCGCTTCACCGTCCACGGGATGGCGAGCGACATGCCGGTGGCCGCGAGCAGCGCCGCCATTCCCACCGCGTAACGGATCTGGTACCGGCGCGCGTACCGCCACACCGCCCGCGCCGGCGACGCTTGCCTCAGCCGCGGCTCCCGTCGACGTGGGGCTTGAGGGCGGCGTACACGGCGAACACGGTGGGGACGGCCACCCCCAGCCGCTCGCCGAGCCGGACCCCGTGGCCGTGCAGCGCCTCCAGCTCCAGCCGCCGGCCGCTGGTGAGGTCGTGGTGCAGCGACGAGTACGTGTCGGCGCCCACGGCCGCCGCCTGCTTCATGACGGTCTCCACCACGTCGGGGCCGAGGGCCACGCCCGCCGCGCGCGCCACCGCGGCCAGCTCCTCGACGATGCGGCGGTACATCGTCCACGACTCCGGCGTGTCGCGCAGCACGCCGGTGGGACAGCGCGTGATGCTCGTCATGCCCGCCTGGGCGCTGATGAGCAGGTACTTCTCCCACAGCACGCGCCGCACGTCGTCCGACAGCTCCACGGGCACGCCGGCGGCGGCGAAGGCGTCGTGCAGGCGCCGGGCGCGCGGCCGCGGGCGGCCGTCCATCTCGCCGAACACGATGCGCCCCGCGAAGCGGTGCGCGATGACGCCGGGCGCCTCGATGGTGGCGAAGACGTACGCGGCGCCGCCCAGCGCATGCCCCGCGCCCACGATGCCATCGATCTTCTCCTCGTTGTCCACGCCGTTCTGCAGCGACAGCACGCCCGTGTCCGGACCCACCGCGGGCCGGATGGCCGTCACGGCGCTCTCGGTGTCGAACGACTTCACGCACAGCAGCACGGCGTCTGCGGGAGTGGAACCGACGACGTCGGTCGCCTCGACGTCCACGACGAGCTCGCCCTCGATGGCCGAGCGCACGCGCAGGCCGTGGCGGCGGATGGCCTCGAGGTGGGCGCCGCGCGCGAGCATGGTGACGCTGGTGCCGGCCCGCGCCAGCTTCGCGCCGAAGTAGCCGCCCACACCCCCCGCCCCCACCACGAGCACGCGCATCACCACCAGCCCCGCTTCTTGAAGAAGGCCACGAGCCCGGCGGCGGTGAGCGCCATGAGGCCGAGCGCCCAGCCGTAGCCGTAGCGCCATCGCAGCTCGGGCAGGACCTCGAAGTTCATGCCGTAGATGGAGGCGATGAACGTGAGGGGGATGAAGAGGGTGGCGATGACGGTGAGGACCTTCATCACCTCGTTGAGGCGCTGGTTCTGCACGGAGAGATAGATCTCCATCACGGAGGTCGCCGTCTCCCGCAGGGACTCCACGATCTCCAGCGCCTGCACGGTATGGTCGTAGACGTCGCGCAGGAAGACGCGCGTCTCCGGCGTGAACACGGGCGTCTCCTCCCGCTGCAGGATGGCCAGCTCCTCGCGCATCGGCCACACCGCCCGCCGCATGGCGAGCAGGTCGTGGCGCAGCCGCTGCAGCCGGATGAGCACGTCCGCGGAGGGGTCGGCGAGGGCCTCGCTCTCCACGTGCTCCATCCGGTCGGAGAGCTCCTCGATGACCGGGAAGTAGGCGTCCACCACGCCGTCGAGCAGCAGGTAGCCGAGGTAATCGGCCCCCGCCTCCCGTACGCGGCCGCGACCCTTGCGAATGGCTTCCCGCACCCCCGTGAAGCAGTCGCCGCCGCTGCGCTCCTGGACGGTGACGATCCAGTCCGGCCCGAGGAAGAGGCTGACCTGCTCCTCCACGATCTCGCCGTGCCGCGTCTCCCTGCCCTCGGTGACGGGCACGTCCACGCGCACGGTGCGCATGACCACGAAGAGGTGCTTGTCGTAGCGCTCGACCTTGGGGCGCTGCCCCACGTTGAGGACGTCCTCGAGCGCGAGCGGATGCAGGCCGAAGCGCTCGCCGAGCCGGATGAGCACGGCGGGGTCGGCGAGACCGTCGACGTTGATCCACGTGAGGCCGGCCGGCGCCACCAGCCCGAGCGCCTCGTCGATCGTCACGCCGCTCCGCTCCGTCACCGTCTCCCGGGTGAACGCGATGACGGAGATGACCGGCGGCTGACCGGAGTCGGCGCCGACGAGGGTGCCCGGCATCGCGCCCGGACGGACGCGGAGCACGCGGCGGCGGCGCGTGCCCAGCATCGCGCGCACGCGCCGCCGGCGTTTCGTCTCGTCAGCCATCGGTACGTCATGCTCCGGGAGGCTCCGTTGGTTGTCAAGGGACGCTATGGTAGAGTCCGCGCCGATGACATCTCTCGAGCGCCGCGTGGCGGTGAACGCCGCGCGCGCGGCCGGCCGTCTCCTGCGTGACGAGCTCGCCGGCGTCCGCCGCATCTCCTACAAGGGCGCGCCCACCAACCTCGTCACCGAGATGGACGCGCGCGCGGAGGCGCTCATCGTCGGCGCCCTGCACGCGGCCTTTCCCGACGACGCCATCCTCGCCGAGGAGGGCGGCGCCACCGCGGGGGCGTCCGGCCGGCGCTGGATCATCGATCCCCTCGATGGCACCACGAACTACGCGCACGGCGTCCCCGCCTTCGCCGTGTCCATCGCGCTCGAGCGCGACGGCCGCGTGGACGTGGGCGTGCTGTACGAGCCCAACCTCGACGAGCTGTTCGTGGCCGAGCGCGGGGGCGGCGCCACGTTGAATGACGTGCCGCTGGCGGTCTCCGCCACCACGCGGCTCGACGCGAGCCTGCTCACCACGGGCTTTCCCTACGACGTGCGCGTGCGCGCCGACAACAACCTCGCCGAGTACGCGGCCTTCAGCCTGCGCTCGCGCGGCGTGCGCCGCTGGGGCTCGGCGGTCATCGACCTCGCCTACATCGCGGCGGGGCGCTTCGACGGCTACTGGGAGCTGCAGCTCATGCCGTGGGACGTCGCCGCGGGCGCCCTCGTGGTGGAGGAGGCGGGCGGGCGCGTGACGAACATCCACGGCGGTCCCCTCGACGTCGACGCCCCCAGCCTGGTGGCGACCAACGGCCACATTCACGACGAGATGCTGGCGGTGCTGGCCGATCTCCGCGCGCACGCCTCGTGATCCCCGAAGGGCGCTGAGCGCCCCCTGATGGCTTCACCGTCCGTCGCGCGGCGGCTGGCCCGCTTCGTCTGCGCGCTGCGCGGGCCGGCGATCCCCGGCGCGGTGATGGACCGCGCCGCGCTCCTGGCGCTGGACACCCTCGGCAGCGTGCTGGCCTCCTCCACGATGGACTTCGGGCGGGCCGCCATCGCCGCCGCCGCCCGTCTGGGCGGGCCTGCCGAGAGCACGCTGGTGGGCGCGCCCGCGCAGGTCGGCCAGGCCAGCGCCGTGCTCGCCGGCGGCACGCTCGCGCACGGACTCGACTTCGATGACACGCGCGAGGACGCCATCGTCCACACGGGCTCCGTCACCGTGCCCACCGCGCTCGCCGTCGGTGAGGCCGTCGGCGCCGACGGGCGGGCGGTCCTGGAGGCGATCGTGGCGGGCGTGGAGGTGATGTGCCGCGTCGGCCTCGCGGTGCCGGGGCGCCTGCACGCGCGTCACTTCCATCCCACCGCGGTGACGGGCGCCTATGGCGCCGCCGCCGTCGCGGGCCGGCTGCACGGCCTCGGCGAGCGAGAGCTCGTCCACGCCTTCGGCATCTGCGGCAGCTAGTCGGCGGGAATCATCGAGTACCTCGCCGACGGCTCGTGGACCAAGCGGCTGCACCCGGGCTGGGCGGCGCACGCGGGCGTGGTGGCCGTGATGCTGGCGCAGGGCGGATTCACGGGCCCCGAGTCCGTGTTCGAAGGCGAGCACGGCTTCTTCGCCGCCTTCGCGGACGGCCACGACCACGCGCGCATGGACGCACTGCTGGCGGCGCTCGGGACGACCTGGGAGCTGCAGGCGCTCACCTTCAAGCCGTACCCGTGCGGCTCCATCGCGCATCCCTACATGGACTGCGCGCTGCGCCTGCGCGACGAGCATCGCCTTGCGCCGGGCGCCATCGCCGAGGTCCGCTGTCGCACCGCCGCCGGGCCCGTGCCGCGCCTGTGGGAGCCGCTGGCCGCCAAGCACCGCCCGCCCAACGGCTACGCGGCGAAGTTCAGCCTTCCCTACCTGCTCGCCGTCATGCTGGTGAAGGGGCGGGCCGGGCTCGCCGAGTTCTCCGACGAGGCGGTGCACGACCCTGCCGTGCTCGACGTGGCCGCCCGCGTGCGCTACGACCTCGACGACACCATCGACTACCCGCGCCAGTTCGTGGGCGACGTGACCGTGCGGCTCACCGACGGGCGCACCCTGCACGCCTATCAGGACCATCCGCGGGGCGGCGCCGCCGCGCCGTTGACGGCGGTGGAGCTGGAGGCGAAATGTCGCGGCAACGCGCGCCTGGCGCTGGCGGAGGCGGCCATCGACCCGCTCATCGACGGCGTGCGACAGCTCGCCACGGCGCCGGACCTCAACGGCGTCGTGCGGGGGCTGCGCGCCGCCGCAAAGGGAGACACCCCATGACACTGACCCGCAGGCTCGGAGCGCTGTCGATCCGGCCCCACGACATCGTGCTCGGCGGCGCGGGCACCCCGGCGGACAACCGGCTGCACGGCGCGGTCAGGCGCGCGACCTACCTCGGCGACGGCGTGGACTACGAGGTGGCGCTCACCGGCACCGACGTCGTCCTGCGCGTGGCGACGGCGCCCGCCAGCCCCCGGCGCGCGGGCGATGCCGTCGCGCTGTCCATCCCCCCCGCCGCCTGCGTGCCGCTGGGCGACGAGGCATGATGGCAATTCGCACCACCTGCCCTCCTTGGAAGCTGCTAACCATCCCAGGGCGGCTCGATCGCCGCCGGCAGCTCGATCACGGTGGGGCCGTCCGCGGCGAAGCCGGCCGCGACGACGGCGGGGAGCGCGGCAACATTGTCCAGCCGCACGCCGCGCGCGCCGAACGCATGGGCGAGGGCAACGAAGTCCGGGTTCGACAGCTCGGTCTCGCCCCATCGTCCCTCGAAGATCTTCTCCTGGAGGAACTTGATCGCCCCGTAACGCCCGTCGTTGACCACCAGGAAGACGATGGGCAGCCGGTACTTCACGGCGGTGGCCAGCTCGGCCACGGAGAACATGAAGCCGCCGTCGCCGGCGATGGCGACGACGGGCGCGTGGGGCCGCGCGATCTTCGCGCCGATCGCCGCCGGCACCGCGTAGCCGAGCGTGGCCGAGCCCACCGGGTAGAGAAACGTCCGCGGGGCGTAGACCGGCAGCCGCCACTCCGCCCAGTACGTGAGTCCCGTCTGGTCGTTCACGACGATCGTGTCCTCGGGCAGCGCGCGGCGCAGCGTGCCCACCAGCTCGGCGATGGCCGGTGTCCAGCGCGGCCCGGGATCCCGCCGCACGGCCGCCAGCGCGCCACGATCCCATCCCGGCGCCGGCGCGCCCGTCCCCAGCTCCGCCCCGAGGCGGGCGAGCCCGTCGCGCGCATCGCCAACGATGGCCAGCCTCGGCTTGAACACGCGGGCGATCACGGCCGGGTCGATGTCGAGATGGATCAGCGTCTGCTCGTCGGTGAGCGCCGCCCCCAGCTTGTCCATGGACCGGTGACCGAACTTGCAGCCGACGGCGAGCACCACGTCGGCGCCTTGCAGCGCGGGCACGGTGAAGCGCCGATCCGGCAGCACGCTGTGCCAGAGCGGATGCCGCTCGTCCATGGCGCCGCGGCCCATGACCGTGGTGATCACGGGCGCTCCTAAGCGCTCCGCCACCGCCCGCAGCTCGGCGGCGGCGTTGGCGGCGACGACTCCACCGCCCGCGATGATGAGCGGGCGCGCCGCCCGTGCGAGCAGGCGCGCCGCCTGCGCGATGTCGTCCACGTGGCAGGGCGGGCGCACGCCGTGACCGCCGGCGGGCGTGACCGCGTCCACGCGCGCCGCGAGAAAGTCGTGCGGGATCGAGACCGCCATGGGACCCGGCCGCCCCGTACGCATCAGCGCGAAGGCACCCGCGAGCGACGTCGGGATGGCCGCCGCATCGGTGAGCGCCTCCGCCCACCGCGTGACGGATCGGAAGCACTCGATCTGGTGCGGCACCTCGTGCAGCGCTCCGAGATCGCGGCCCACCAGGTGCGAGGCGATGTCGGACATGACGAGCAGCACCGGCACCGAGCCCGCGTACGATTCCGCGAGCGGCGTGATGGTGTTGGTGGCGCCCGGTCCCGTGGTCACCACCACCACCCCCGGCTCTCCCGACGCGCGCGCGTAACCGTCGGCCATGAAGGCGGCGCCCTGCTCGTGGCGGGCGAGGACGTGGACGATGTCGGACTGGCGCAGCAGCGCATCGTAGATGTGCAGGTTGTGGATGCCCGGGATGCCGAAGACGTGCCGAACGCCGTCCTTCCGCAGAGCCTCCACCACGCATTCGCCGCCCGTGCGGATCACATCATCGCCTTGAAGCCGCGGTCGATGGGCACCTCCACGAGGCTCGGACCGTCGGCGGCGAGCGCACCGCGGAGCACGTCGCCGAGCGCCGACGGCGTGTCGATTCTGGAGGCCGTCACCCCCAGGGCGCGCGCGAGCGCGACGTAGTCGATCTCGGGCTGCGTGATGTCCATGCCGGGGAAGATGCCGCGCTTGGCGCCGGGCAGGCCGAGGCTGAGCATGCCCGACTTGAGGATGGCGTAGGAGGCGTTGTTCGGCACCACGTACGTGATCGGCAGCCGGTAGTGCGCGGCCGTCCACAGCGCCTGCGGCGCGTACATCAGTCCGCCGTCGCCGATGGTGGCGACCACCTTGCGGCCGGGCCGCGCGAGCTGCACGCCGATGGCAGCGCCCATCCCCCAGCCCAGCGTGCCCGTCTTGGAGCCGAAGAAGGCGCCCCGCGCCGGGAACTTGAAGTGCCGCAGCACGTGCGGCAGCGACGACGCCGACTCGTCCACGATGGCGGTGTCGTCGTCGACGAGGGCGGCGAGCGTGCGCATCAGGTAGGCGGGCGACACCGGCATCTGCTCGGCCTGCGCATCGGCCTCGGCGTGGAGTCTGCGCACGTACTCGCCGCGGGTGCGCGTGGCCGCGGCCAGGCGCTCGGCGGCGCCCGCCGACCCGTGTCCGGCGAGGGCGGCGCGCAGCGCGCGCAGGGCCGCGCCGGGATCGGCCACGATGCCCAGCGTCACCGCATGGCTCTTGCCGATCTCCCACGGATCGTCATCGACCTGAACGACGCCGAGGCCGTCGCGGAAGGGGCGGCCCGGCGTGTGCAGGAACCACGCGAACACGTTGGCGCCCACGATGAGCACGGCGTCGCTCGGCTCCAGCGCTCGGCGCACGCCGGCGGGCGTGGGAAACATGCCGCCGCGCCACAGGGGGTGGTCGCCCGGAAAATTGGTGCGCCGGAAGATGGGCTCGCCGTACACGGGCGCCCCCAGCGCCTCCGCGACGGCGACCAGATCGTCCACCGCGCCCGCGCGCGCGACGCCGTCGCCCGCGATGATCAGCGGCGCCCGGGCCGCGCCCAGAAGCGCCGCCGCCCGCTGCAGCGCCTCGGGGTCGGGCATCGCTGCGCTCGGGGGATCGAAGCCCTGCGAGCCGGGATCGTCGGCCGCGTCCACCATCACGTCCATCGGCAGCGAGAGGAAGACCGGGCCCGTGGGCGCCGTGCGCGCCAGCGTGAGCGCGCGCCGCATGGCCGTGAGCGCCTCCGCGGGCGTGCGCACCTCGTGGGACCACTTCGTGAACTGCTCGGTCATCTGCACCATGTCGCCGGCGAGGATGGGCTCGTCGAGGAGCAGCCGCGAATCCTGCTGGCCCGCGGTGACCACCACCGGTGAGCGCGCGCGCGCGGCGTTCTGGATGATGGCGAGGCCGTTGCCGAGGCCCGGCGCCACGTGCAGGTTCACGACGGCGACGCGCCCGGAGGCCTGGGCGTAGCCGTCCGCGGCCGCCACCGCCGTCGCCTCCTGCAGCGCGAGGACGTACTCGATGCCGGAGCCGTCGAGGGCGTCCAGGAACGGCAGCTCCGTGGTGCCGGGGTTGCCGAACAGGTGCGTGACGCCCGCCGCGCGCAGCATCGACATGAGGGCGGCGGCGACGTTCATGCGGCGCTCAACGCTCGGGGGGCCGCCCGCTGAGCCGCGCGCTTCACGACGCCCTCGACAAGGGGTACTCACGGCCCGCCAGGCGCAGGGCGGCCCGGCCCGTGCCCTCGTCGTACTCGGCCATCGCCAGGAGCTGGAAGGCAGCGGCGCGCGTGAAGCGCGCCTCGAAGGCGCCGCCCTTCACCGCGCAGTAGGGAACCTCGCGGGCGCTCACCCGCAGCGTCGCCGGATCCACGTTCTCCTCCTCACCGTCGTTCAGCCACACGCGCAGCGTGTCCGCGCGCCGCTCGACGCGCGTCACCAGCAGCGGCACGTCGTCCACGCGCACGGCAATGCGCACCCGCGTCTGGATGAAATACCCCGCCTCGTCCCGCCGCAGGTTGCCGCGCAGGTTGGCGAGAATGCCCGCGTGCGTGATCTCCGCCCCGCCGTCGTACCACGCGCCGTCGGCGTCGATGCGCAGGTCGGGCAGCGTCCATTCCGAAGGCGGCGTGGCCATCAGAACACCACGCTCGCGTAGGTCACGACGGCGGCGGGGTCCGGCCATTGCCCGTATCGCCGCAGGACCCCGGTCCGTCCGCCGGTCGCGCGCAGGAGCGCCCAGATCGGCGACAGGCCGCAGATGCGGCGGCGGTCGCCGTCCCGGGCGGCGGCATCGAAGAAGCCCGCCGCATCCCCCGCTTCCACGCTGGCGAGCATCTCACGGTCTTCACGCGCCACGGCGGCCAGGTCTTCGGCGGAGACCGGCTCCGGGTCGCCGAAGCGCGGCCCCACGTGCGCGAGGTCGGCCCCCGCCACGAAGGCCACGCGGCGGCCGGTGGCGGCCACGCCGTCCGCGAGGGCGTCGAGGAAGCGGAGCACGCGCGGATCGTCCTCCGGCCGCTGTCCGCGCGCGAGCGCCTCGTGCGCGAAGCTCGTGAGCACGGGCACGATGCGGATGTCGCGCGTGCCGGCGAAGAGGTAGCGCAGGAAGACCGCCTGGAACTCGATGGAATGCTCGCCCCGGTGCGCGCCTTCCGAGGCGAAGCAATCCTGCCCCGCGCGGGCGACGATGGCCTCCACCAGCTCGCCGTCGACCTCGGCCGCGCCGAAGGGCGTGTCGTAGGCCTTGCGCGTCATCGCGAAGGGATCGGCCATGCCGGCGTGACAGGTGCCGAAGACGACGAAGACGTCGGCCTCGCAGCGCTCCGCCACCTCGCGGTACGCCCACGCGTAGGCGGGCCCGCCCCGGTGGAAATCGATGTGCGGCGCGATGACCGCGTGCAGCGCCGCGCCGCCGGCGCGCCCCTTGCCGGGGCCCGGTCCGTCCGCCGAGGTGAAGAACGCATCCATGGCCGCGCGCAGGGCGTTCGGCTCCGCCGCGTACGCGCCGCCCGCGTGGGTGGCGGGACGGACGGGGGACGCCAGGAAGTCGGCTTCGATGGCGGCGCGCCGGGCGTGGAAGCGCGCGCTCTCCAGAAAGCCGTGCTCGTCGAGGGTGGCCGCGAGCTCCGTGATGCGCGCGCGCTCCACGCGCTCGCCCGTGTGGCGATGGACGGCCGCCTGGATGTCGTCGATGGAATGCTCGCCGTCGAACAGCGACACCACCTCCAGCAGCGCCATGGGCAGCATGGCGACGGAGGGCGTGAAGCCGGCGGGATCGCGGAGCGCCAGGTAGCGCTTCCCCTCGTGGTCGATGGGGAACACCTCGATCGCCCGCAGGCGCGGTCCGCGGCCGCTCACGATCGCAAGAATCGCACGGCGGAGGCGACGTAGATCCGGGCGGCGTCCACCAGCTCCGTGACCTCCACGTACTCGTCCGCCTGGTGCGGGATGAGCCGGTGGCCGGGCCCGCAGGTGACGATGGGGATGCCGAGCGTCATCCTGAGAATGGTGCCGTCCGTGGAGCCCGGCACGCCGCCGTAGCGCGCGGGCTTGCCCGTGGCCCGGCGCACCGCCCACGCCATCGCCCGCGCCAGCGGCTCCGAGCGGTCGACGCGCGTGGCGAGGCGATAGCCGTTGAGGGGCTGCCACTCGACGCGGCTGCCCGGACAGGCGTCCATCGCGCGGCGGCACGCCTCGTCGATCTCCTTGCCCACGGCGTCGGCGTCCGGCCCCGGCATGAGCCGGACGTCCAGCGTGGCGTGCGCGGTGGACGGGATGACGTTCGACTGGGGCACCCCACGCACCGGAGCCTGCACGACGGTGGGCGTGACGGTGGGCGGCCGCAGATGGCGGCTGCGCTGGCAGAGGCGCCGCAGCCGGCGCTCGAGGGCGGGCGCCTCGCGCAGGAGCGCCACGATGGCCGTGATGGGATTGACGCCCGCCTCCGGCATCGCCCCGTGCGCCATGCGCCCATGGGCGGTCACGCGCGCCCACACCACGCCGCGCTGCTCCAGGCACAGCTCGTTCTGCTCGGGCTCGCAGATGATGGCCGCCGTCAGCTCACGGCCGAGCGGGGTCTGCGCGAGATGCCGGGCGCCGATCATGTCGCCTTCCTCGTCGACGAGCGCACCCACCACGAGGCGACCGCCCAGCGTCGTGCCGCTGCGCTTGAGCGCGGCGGCCGCGATCATCGCCGCCGCCAGACCGCTCTTCATGTCCGCACTGCCGCGTCCGTAGATGCGGCCGTCCACGAGCTCGGCGCCGAAGGGCGCGTGCGTCCACTGCGCGGGATCGCCTTCCGTGACGACGTCGGTGTGGCCTTCGAGGAGCAGCGTGGGCCCCTTCGTCCGGTCGCCGTACATGGCGAGCACGTTGGGACGCCCCGGCGCCACCTCGTGCACCTCGACCTCGAAGCCCTCGTTGCGGAGCCAGCCTTCCACGTAGCGGGCGACGGCGAGCTCGGTGGCGGCGGGGTCTCCGGGACGCACGACGCTGGGGATCCGGACGAGCGCGCGCGTCAACTCGACGATCTCGGCTTCGTCGACGCGAGCGAGGGCAGCCTTCAGGGACTACTCGTGCGGGAAGGAGAGGATCACGGCGTCGAGGCGGATGACGCGGTATTCCTCGAGGGCGATGTAGAAGTAGTGCCCCTCGACCTCCTCGGCGCTCTCCTCGAAGGCGACGATGGTCTTCAGATCCGGCATCTCCCGGAAGGCGTTGGCGCCTTCGTCGAAGCCGTCGCCGCGCGCGACGACCTCGCCGTAGCGGATGGGCGAGCCCTTCGGGCAGTTCACGCGCACGTCCGCCGGCGCCTCGGCCATCATCTTGACCAGCAGATTGATGCCGTAGACCTGGATGGGGATTGTCATGAGCCTCCTCGATGACACACGAGTTGGATCATGATACCACGCGCGATTGGCCGCGGTCCGCGCCCGTGGCGCGCACCAGGAACCACGTGAGCGCGGCGGCCGCCGCCACCGCGGCGCCGCCCTGCGCCGTGCGGCCGAGCACGAGCCCCCCGATGCCGAAGAGGCCGAGGTAGACGACCGCGCAGCCCGCGGCCCACTGCCCGAGCCCGGCGCCCAGCCGCGCGTCGCCGTCGGCCTGCGGCGTGATCGCGCGCCACCCCGGCCCGCCCGGCCGCACGCGCGCGTAGAAGGCGCGCAGGACCTCCGGCGACTCGGGCGCCGTGAGATACGTCACGGCGAGCCACACCACGGTGGTGATGGCGGTGGTGACCATGAGCAGGATGGCGAAGTCGCGCGGCGCCTCCGCGCTCAGGCCCAGCGGGCCCTGCGCGACGAGCGAGACCACGAGCGCGCTCGCCATCGCGCTCACCTCCGACCACGCGTTGATGCGCCACCAGTACCACCGCAGCAGGTAGACCAGCCCCGTGCCGGCCCCGATGGCGAGGAGGAACTTCCACGCCCCTTCCACGGAGCCGATGTAGAGGCTGGCCACGCCCGCCACCACCATGACCGCCAGCGTCGCCACGCGCCCGGCGGCGGCGTAGTGCCCCTCGGTGCGCCCGGGCGCGTAGAAGCGGCGATACACGTCGTTGACGAGGTACGAGGCGCCCCAGTTGAGCTGCGTGGAGATGGTGGACATGTAGGCGGCGAAGAAGGCGGCCACGAGCAGGCCGCGCCACACGGGCGGCAGGTGATCCACCATGACGCGCACGTAGCCGGATTCGGGGTCGGCGAGATTGGGATAGAGCACCATGGAGACGAGCGCGACGACGATCCACGGCCAGGGGCGGATCGCGTAGTGCGCGATGTTGAACCACAGCGCGGCCAGCAGCGCGTCGCGCTCGCTGCGCGCCGACATGATGCGCTGGGCGACGTAGCCGCCCCCGCCCGGCTCGGCCCCCGGGTACCACGACGCCCACCAGTTCACGGCCACGTACGCAAAGAACGTGAGCGCGGGCATCCACGCGGAATCGAGCGCGGGCACGAGCGCCAGCGGCGCGTCGTCCGGGAAGCGCGCGTGCAGCGCGGTGAGCAGCCCGGACATGCCGCCCACGGCGTCGAGGGCGAAGTACGCGAGCGCGATGCAGCCCGTCATGGCGAGGATGAACTGGAAGAAGTCGGTGACGATGACGCCCCACAGGCCGGAGATCGTGGAGTAGGCGCCCGTGAGCAGGAACAGCCCCAGCACCGCCTGCCACTTGCCCACCCCGAGCGTGAGCCCGAGGATCTTCACCATGGCCGCCGTCACCCAGCCGATGATGATGGCGTTGATGGCGAGGCCGAGGTAGCAGGCGCGGAAGCCGCGCAGGAAGCGGGCGGGCGCGCCCGAG
Organism: Candidatus Rokuibacteriota bacterium; assembly: GCA_040902295.1. Classification (GTDB taxonomy): domain Bacteria; phylum Methylomirabilota; class Methylomirabilia; order Rokubacteriales; family CSP1-6; genus JBBDXO01. The sequence goes on from JBBDXO010000107.1 coordinate 18,380, forward strand.
TAGCGCAGCTCGGCGAACTCGGCGTCGGTCATGACCCCGGCGCGCCGCCACAGCCGCGCGTAGAAGATGACGGTCAGCATCCCGCTCATCACCATGGACCACCAGATCCAGTTGCCCGCGATGCCGTACTTCACGGTGAGCCCGGTGACGGCGAGCGGCGTGTCCGCCGCGAACGTCGTGGCCACCATCGACGTGCCCGCCAGCCACCACGGCACCGAGCGGCCGGACAGGAAGAACTCCTCGGCCGACTTCGAGGCGCGCCGCCGGTAGGCCAGCGCGATGGCGATGGAGACGGCGAAGTAAGCCGCGATGACGGCCCAGTCGACGAGGCCCAGCGTCATGCGGGGTCCGGGGAGTCCGGCGGCTCCGCGGGGCCGGGAGGCTCCGCGAGACCCGGCAGCTCCGGCGCCGCCAGCGAGCGGGGCACCTGGTTGATGGCCTTCAGGGTGTCGATGTCGTCCCCGGTGGCGGCGCCGAGGTCGCGGAACTTCCGCGCGGCGGGCAGGACGCGCGACTCCATGGAGCCCACCGCGTTGTTGAAGGCGGTGGTGGCGTTGCCGAGGGCGCCCCCGACCTTCTCGAAGTGGGCGGTGAGCGTGGCCAGCCGCTTGTAGAGCTCGCGTCCCAGCTCGCTGATCTCCGCCGCGTTGGCGGCCAGGCGCTCCTGCCGCCAGCCGAAGGCGATGGCGCGCAGGAGCGCGATGAGCGTGGTGGGCGTAGCCACCACGACCTTGAGCGCCATGCCGTCCTCGATGAGCGTGGCGTCCATCTCGGCGGCGGCGCCCACGAACGACTCCCCCGGGATGAACATCACCACCAGCTCGGGCGCGTCGGAGAACTGCGCCCAGTACTCCTTGCCCGCGAGCTGGGTCATGTGCTGCCGCACCTGCTGCGCGTGGCGCGCGAAGGCCGCCGTCCGCTCCTGCGGCGTGCCCGCCGCCAGCGCGTCGAGATAGGCGGTGAGCGGCACCTTCGAGTCGACGACGATGTCGCGGCCGGCGGGCAGGTGCACGACCATGTCGGGACGCAGGCGGCCGGCGTCCCCTTCCACCGTCACCTGCTCGGCGTAGTCGCAGTGCTGCGTCATGCCGGCCAGCTCCACCACGCGATGCAGCGTGATCTCCCCCCAGCGGCCGCGCACCTGCGGCGCGCGCAGCGCGGTCACGAGGTTGCCCGCCTCGTGCTGCAGGGCGGCGCTGCTGGCGGCCAGCGAGCGCAGCTGCTCCTCGAGCGTGCCGTACGCATGCTGCCGCGCCGTCTCCAGGCCGCGCACGTGCTCTTCGTAGCGCGCGAGAGCGTCCTGCAGCGGCTTGACGCTGGCGTCGATGGCCATCTCGCGCCGCCCGAGCTGCGCGTCGGCGAGCTCGAGGAAGGCCGTGTTGCTCTGCCGGAGCGCATCGGCACTCAGCGCCTTGAAGGTGTCGGTCAGCCGCTCGCGCGCCTGGTCGAGCAGCGCCTTCTGCTCCTCCACGGAGCGTCGCTCCGCCTCCGCCCGCGCCTCCACCTGCGCGCGCCGCGTGCGCTCGGTATCGACGGCGCCGCGCAGGTCGGAGATCTCGAGGTCGCGCAGGCTGAGCTGCTTGTGGATCTCGTCGCCGCGCGCCTCGAGGCCGGCCACCCGCGCGCGCAAGACCTCCACGTCCGCGCGGCCGGCCCCGGTGAGCCGCACGCGCGCCGCCAGCCACGCCACCGCGGCCCCGAGGCCGAGTCCCGCTCCCAGCAGCGCCAGCTCAAGCACGAGCGCCTCCCTTCGCGCGCCGCCAGTGGCGGCACACCCCGCGCAGCCCGCAGGGCGGGCACACCACGGCATCGCGACGGTCGCGGCAGTCACCGGCCATGCGGGTGTGGCAGAGAGCGAAGTCGTACTTCACGGGGTCCGCCGCATCCAGCCGCGCCAGGCGCGCGGTGATCTCCTCGGCCATCTTCCAGGTGCGCGAGCGCCGCCGCGTGAGGCCGATGGCCCGGCTCATGTTCTCCACGTGCGTGTCCACGGGAATGAGCAGCCGCGCGGGCGACACGGAGGTCCACAGCCCGAGATCGGGCCGGTCGCGGCGGACCATCCAGCGCAGGAACAGGTTCAGCCGCTTGCAGGGCCCGCCCGAGGACGGCAGCGGGAAGAGGTGCCGGTAGCCGCGCGAGCGCCGGCCGCGCGGGAACACGTCGGTCAGATCCGCCTCCAGCAACGCGCGCGCGAAGCGCTCGAGCGCGGGCCCGATAGGACCGCCGGGCTCCACGTCGCCCGCCGTGAAGCACTTCTCCAGCGTGCCGTAGCGCGCGAGCAGGTCGCGCGCGGCCGTGCAGAAGGCCACGAGGTCGCGCGGGCGGTTGAAGCGGTAGATGAAGGCGTCGAACGCGTGCCCGTGGCGCGCGAGGTCGAAGTCGCGCACGAAGGCGTGGGGCGAGGGGCCCATGGCGGCGAGCACGCCCTCGAGCGCGCGGCCGAAGAGATCGACGCGGCCGTACGCGAGGCAGGCGGTGAGCAGCGCGACGATCTCGCGGTCGGCGGCCTCGGGGTAGCGGAGAGGGTACTGGAGGGCGTCCCGTCCTATGCGCGTGTCGTAATCGAACTCGCGGTAGAGACGCTCGAGCGGCTGTCGCAACGCGCCGGCTGACGTCATTCAGCGATCCGGCGGCATGATACCATGCCGCTTCGCAGCGACCATGCGTGCAATGGACTCGTCCCGCCCGCGTTCGATCGGTATCGCCGGCCTCGGCGTCATCGGCCGCGCCGTCGGCCGCGCCGTCGACGGCGGCATCGACGGCCTGCGGCTGGCGGGCGCCACCTCGCGTACGCGCGCGAGCGCCGAGGCGTTCCTGAGCGCCCTGAAGACCCCCGTGCCCTTCCTGACGCTCGAGGCGCTCGTGGAGGCCTCCGACATCGTGGTGGAGGCGTCGACCCAGGCGCACCTGCAGGAGATCGCGCCCGCCGCCCTCGGCGCCGGCCGCGACCTGGTGGTGCTCTCGTGCGGCGGTCTCCTCGGCCGCGCCGACTGGGTCGCGCTCGCCCGGTCGAAGGGCGCCCGCATCCTCGTCCCCTCGGGGGCGATCGCCGGGCTCGACGGCGTGAAGGGCGGCGCCATCGGCGCCATCACCTCGGTGACGATGGAGACGCGCAAGCCGCCCGCCGGCCTCGCGGGGGCGCCGTGGATCGTCGAGCAGAAGATCGATCTCGCCGCCATCAGCGAGGAGACGCTGGTCTTCGAGGGGCCGGCCACGGAGGCGTGCCGCGCCTTCCCCGCCAACGTCAACGTGCTCGCCGCCCTGTCGCTGGCCGGCATCGGACCGGAGCGCACCCGCTCGAAGATCTACGCGGTGCCCGGGCAGACGCGCAACATGCACCGCATCCGCGTCGAGGGCGAGTTCGGCCGGCTGTCCATCGAGGTCGAGAACGTTCCCACCGAGAACCCGCGCACCGGCAAGCTGTCGTACCTGTCCACGATCGCGCTGCTGCGCGATCTCGGCGCCACGCTGCGCGTCGGCACCTGAGGGTCTACGGACCCTCTCCGTGCTTCGTTCGACCGCCTCGCGGAGCGCTACGCCGATGATTTCGCCGGCGAGCTCGCGCGCAAACCCTGGGACATCGAGCGGCTGCGCCGCTTCGCCGCAGACTGCGGCTCCGGAACCGTCCTCGACATCGGGTGCGGGTCCGCCGGGCACGTGGGACGCTTCGTCGCCGGCCTCGGCGTGCGCGTGGTGGGCGTCGACTTCTCCGAGCGCTCGGTGGTGCTTGCGCGACGTCTCAACCCGTCGCTGCGCTTCGTCGCCGCCGACATGCAGAGCCTGCCGTTCGCTGCCGGCGCCTGCGCGGGGAGTGTCGCCTTCTACTCGATGATCTACACGGCGGATCCCGCCCCCGCGCTCCGTGAGCTGTGGCGGGTGCTGCGGCGCGGTGCTCCGATCCTCATCGCGGTCCACGGCGGGGAGGGCACGCAGCACTTCGACGACTACGCGGGCATGCCCATCGACGTCGATCTCCACTTGAGATCGCCCGACGTCCTGGCGTCACAGGTGCGCGCGGCCGGGTTCGCGGTGGGCACGATCGAGGTGCGGCCATCGTACCCGTTCGAGCACGCCACCCCGCGCGTCTACATCGCCGCCCGCGCCGTGTAGCGCGGCCGGCGACCGGCCTACCCGCGCTCGATCGCCTCGAGGTAGCGCTCGGCCTCGAGCGCGGCCATGCAGCCGGTGCCGGCGGCGGTGACGGCCTGGCGATAGACGTGATCGGCGACGTCGCCGGCGGCGAAGACCCCGGGGACGGAGGTCTGGGTGGTTCCGGGAACGACCTTGATGTAGTCGTTCGGGTGAAGCTCGAGCTGGCCTTTCACGAGGGCCGTGTTCGGCGTGTGGCCGATGGCGATGAAGAGACCGTCCACGGGGTGCACCGACAGCGCGCCCGTGTTCACGTCGCGCAGCGTGACCGCCGTCACCTTGCCCTCGCCGACGTCGTGGATCGATTCGACGTCGCTGTTCCAGAGGAACTCGATCTTCGGATTCTTGAAGGCACGCTCCTGCATGATCTTGGAGGCGCGCAGGGTATCCCGCCGGTGGACCACCTGGACCTTGCGCCCGAGGCGCGCGAGGTACAGCGCTTCCTCCAGAGCGGAGTCGCCGCCGCCCACCACCATGATGTTCTGGTCCTTGAAGAAGAAGCCGTCACACGTCGCGCACGTGGACACGCCGCGGCCCATGAGCGCCATCTCCGAGGGCAGCCCGAGCAGCCGGGGGGAGGCGCCCGTGGCCACGATGACCGTGTCGGCCTCCCACGCGCGCTCGCCGGCCTGCACCACGAAGGGCCGGCGGGAGAAGTCGACGGCGGTGGCGTCCTCGGCGATCATCTCGGTGCCGAAGCGTTCCGCCTGCTTGCGCATCGTTTCCATGAGGCTGGGGCCCATCACGCCGTCCACGAAGCCGGGATAGTTCTCCACCGACGTCGTGAGCATGAGCTGGCCGCCCCCCTGGATCCCCGTCACCTGCAGCGGGGCCAGGTTCGCCCGGGCCGCATAGATGGCGGCGGTGTAGCCGGCGGGGCCGGAGCCGATGATGAGGACCTTTCGCGTCATGCCCATGGACGTCGCGCTCCCTTCTCCCCTCTAGGATGCACCCCCCATGCCCGTAGATGCCGCCCGGGGGCGCTGCAGGATCTCCTCGAGCTCGGCGAGGTCGCGAATCTCGAAGCGGGGCGCGGCGATACCGACCGGCAGTGGCTCCTGGTCCGGGTTGATCCAGGCGGCGTCCATGCCCACGCCGTGCGCGCCGATGATGTCGATGTCGGCGCGGTCGCCGACGAAGAGCGTGCGCGCGGGATCGGCGCCGGTGCGCTGCAGCGCGGCCTGGAAGATGTCGGCCCTCGGCTTGCGCCAGCCCACCTCGTCGGAGACGACGATGGCGGCGAAGAGATTCCTGACGCCCGCCGATTCCAGGATCCCGAGCGCGGTGGGCGTGTAGTCGAAGTTGGAGACCACGGCGAGCTGGTGCGTGGCGGCCAGCCGCCGCAGCAGCGGGCCGTAATGGTCGGGAAAGATGGCCGCGCGCGACAGCTCGTCGCGATGGGCGTCGAGCAGCGACTGGCGCAGCACCCCGGGCACGGCCTCGGGGTCGAGGCTCAGCCGGCGGAAGAAGTCGGTGAAGCGCTCGGGCGCCGACACTTCACGGTCGTCGAGGCTGCGCAGGCGCTCCGCCTCGTTCCAGCTCGCGAGCAGGGCGCCGTAGCACCGCTCGAGCGTGAGGTCGGGGACGTGGGGACAGAGCACGTCGTGCAGGCGGCCGGCGGTGGACCGCACCGTCTTGCCGTTGATCTCGATGGCGGGGAGCTGGTCACGGCGGAAGCGGACGAGCGTGTCGAAGAGATCGAAGAAGACGGCCGCGTAGCGTGCCATCTACCGGAGCCGCCCGTACGCCTCGCGGTCATAGCCGACGATCACCGAGCCGCCGGCGACCAGCAGCGGGCGCCGCAGCAGCCGGGGCTCCTTCGCCATCAGCGCGACGAGCTCGGCCTCGCTCACCTCGCGGCGGTCGAGTCCGAGGGCCTTGTACTGCGCCGTGCGCGTGGACAGCAAGGCGCGCACGCCGCCCGGGCTCTGGCGCGCGAGGGCGCGGATCTCGGCCGCCGACAGCGGCTGCTTGAAGAGATCGCGCGTGGTGAAGGCGAGCCGGCGCCGGGAGAGCTCCGCCCTCCCCTTGACGCAAGACGTTCAGGTGGGCTTCTGATAGAAGATCATAAGGGCTTGCGGGCGGTGTAGCCCTCGTCCAGGCCGTGCCAGAAGCGGACCTCGCGCTCGCCGTACTTCCAGCACAGGTTGACCTCGCGGCCGTCGCGCCGGTGGAGAAAATCGACGAGCCCGAGTTCGAGATCCTTGGGCACGCCCCCCATGTCGGCGATCTCCTGCAGCGCCTGCTGGATGGCGGCGGTGAGGGTCTGCAGCCGCGCCGTGCCCGCCTTCCACGCCGCGCGGTCGATCATGCCGCCGCCGGACATGGTGATGCGCTGCTCTTCTTTCCGCTGCCGCTCACGCTCGGATTGGGCCTCCATGTGCGAGGCGCGCACCGTGTCCATCGCGCGTGTGAGGGCGGGGATGAGCTTTTCGACCTCGTCGCGGTCGAAATACCGCTCAGCCACCGCCGACGCCCTCCACACCCTGCTCGACGAAGATCACGTGCACTTCCTTGGGGCCGTGCACGCCGCGCGTGAGGGTGAGCTCGATGTCGGCGGTGCGGCTGGGGCCCGTGATGAAGTTGATCACGGCGCCCCGCTCGCCGGGCGCCTCCCCCTCGTGCCAGGCTTCGAGGAAGAGTCCCCCCTGCTCCAGCGACTCCACGAGCACGTCCTTGTCGAAGACGGCCACGTGGACGGTGGGCAGCAGCGAGGTCGTGCGCGGCCGCCCCGCGCCGGAGAGGAGGACGAGGGTGCCCGTCTCCGCGATGGCCAGGTCCACGCCCGTGAGCCCGAGGTCGGCGGCCGCCACCACCGCGCGCAGCCGGTCGCGCTCCGGCACGGCGGGCACGCCCGCCGGCATCGCCTGCACGTCGAGGCCGAAGGCGGCGAGGCCGCGCGTGCACTCCGCGCCCAGAGCCGCCTCATGCCACGACACCAGGCGGGTGAAGCCGCGCGCGCGGGCGAGGTCGCCGATGACGGCGGGCACCTCCGCCGCCGTCGGCACGCGGTAGAACACGCCGCCCACGCGCTCGAGCTCCGCCCGGAAGCGCTCCAGCGTGGCGGGCCAGCGCTCGGCCAGCTCGCGCCGAAGCAGCTCGACCCGCTCCCGCGGGCGGGCCGGCCGCGGCGAAGGCGCCGCCGTGAAGAGGCCCGGAGTTTTGGCCATCTCGGCGCGCAGCCGCCGCATGAACTCAGCGCGCGCGGTCATGGCCGCTCGCGCTCGAGCGCGGGCCAGCGCTCCTGGAAGGTCTGGGGGGCGACGGCGGGCAGGTCGCGGGTGCGTGTCCATGCGCCGGCGAGGCCCGGAAGCCGCCGGATGGTGTGTCCCCGCGCGAAGGGCCGCTGCAGCAGGCGCGCGATGGGCGCCCCCAGCCGGTAGAGCCGGGGCGCGCGCAGCAGGCGGCCGGCGAGCGCGAACGCGAGCCGCTCGCTCCACGGCGCGATCTTCTCCTCGCTCACCTCGCGGCGCAGCTCGACGAGCATGCGCGGGATGTCGATCCGCACCGGGCACGCATCCGCGCACGCACCGCACAGCGACGAGGCGTGGGCGAGATCCTTCACGGCGGGCGCCCCCTTCAGCATCGAGGTCAGCAAGATGCCGATGGGGCCGGGATACGTGTGGCCGTAGGCGTGGCCGCCGATCTGGCGGTAGACCGGGCACACGTTGAGGCAGGCCCCGCAGCGCAGGCAGTACAGCGCCTCGCGCAGCGTGCCCGCGATCTGATCGATGCGCCCGTTGTCGAGGAGGACGAGGTGGAACTCCTCCGGGCCCTCCAGCTCGCACGCGCGCCGCGGGCCGCGCACCAGCGTCGTGTACACGGACAGCTTCTGTCCCGTGGCGCTCTTGGCGAGCACGGAGAGGAAGACCATGAGGTCCGTCATCGACGGCACCACCTTCTCCACGCCCATCACGGCCACGTGCACGCGGGGCAGCGAGGTGACCATGCGGCCGTTGCCCTCGTTGGTGACGAGCACGATCGTGCCCGTGTCGGCCACCGCGAAGTTGGCGCCCGTGATGCCGAGATCGGCGTCGAGGAACTTCTGGCGCAGCTCGGCGCGCGCGATGGCGGTGAGCGCCTCCGCATCCGCGGGCACGGGCCGGCCCAGCTCCCTGGCGAAGAGGTCGGCCACCTGCCCCTTCGTCTTGTGGATGGCGGGCGCGATGATGTGCGAGGGGCGCTCGTGCGCGAGCTGGATGATGTACTCGCCGAGGTCGGTCTCCACGGGCGTGATGCCCGCCCGCTCCAGCGCCTCGTTGAGGTGGATCTCCTCCGTCGCCATCGACTTCGACTTCACCGCCATGCGGGCGCCCGTGCGGCGCCCGATGTCGAGGATGATGTCGCGCGCCTCCTCGGCGGTGGCGGCGAAGTGCACGTGCCCGCCCAGCCGCTCCACGTTGTCCACGAGCTGGTCGAGGTAGCGATCGAGGTGCTGCAGCGTGGCTTCCTTGATGGCGCGCGCCCGGTCGCGCAGGGCGTCCCCCGCCGGGAAGTCCCCGAAGGCCTCCCGCCGCAGCGTGATGAACTTCGTGGTGGCGATCTCGAGCGCCTGCTGCAGGAAGTCGTCCTTGAGCGCCTTGCCCGCGCGCTCGCGGAAGGGCGTGGCCAGCTCGGGCGCGGTGTCGCTCACGCGCGCGGCCCGCCGCCCGCCCGGGTGGCCCGGGGACGCGCGAGCAGCTCGGCCAGGTGCAGCGCGCGCACGCGCGAGGCGCGGCGCCCGAGGCCGCCCCTGAGCTGCATCAGGCATCCGGCGTCGCAGGCGACCACGCAGTCGGCGCCGGAGGCCTCCACGTTGGCGAGCTTGCGGTCGAGGATCGACGTGGAGACCTCCGGCAGGCGCACGGAGAAGGAGCCGCCGAAGCCGCAGCACTCGTCGCTGCCGGGCAGCTCGACCACCTCCACCCCCGCCAGGTTGCGCAGGAGCGCCCGCGGCGCCTCCGACTCGTGCAGGCCGCGCAGCAGATGGCAGGAGTCGTGGTACGCCACGCGGCCGTGCACGTCGCTCTCGAAGTCGACCACCCGCAGCGTCTTCACCAGGAACTGCGACAGCTCGTGCGTGCGGGAGGCGAGCGCGCGCGCCGCCGCCTCGTCGGGCGAGCCCGCGAGCAGGCCGGGATACTCGTGCTTGACCATCCACGCGCACGAGCCCGAGGGCACGATCACGGCCTCGGAGCCCTCGAAGAGGCGCACCGTCCGCCGCGCCACCTCGGCGGCGTCGCGGTGGTAGCCGGAGTTGAACAGCGGCAGTCCGCAGCACGTCTGGCCCGCCGGAAACTCGACGGCGACGTCGAGGGCACGCAGCAGGCGCACGATCCGCTCGCCCACCTCCGGATAGAACAGGTCGCCCAGGCAGGTGACCATGAACGCGGCGCGCGCGCGCGGGCTCATGCGTGCGGCGGCGGCGGCGTGACCACGACGAGGAGCAGCAGGCGCGCGCCGGAGTCGTTGCGCACGCCGTGGGCGGCGCCGGCGGCGGCCACGATCGCCTCCCCCGCCTCCGCCGCTTCCTCCGCGTCATTCACCGTGAAGCGCCCGCGGCCCTCGAGGACGTAATAGATCTTGTCCTGGTCGGCGTGCACGTGGGGCTTCTGGCTCTGGCCGGGCTCCAGGCAGTAGAGGTCGAGCTGCGCGCGGGAGGTGGTGGCGAGGGCGACCTTCGCCATCCTGTCCGCCTGGAACTTCGCGCGGTCGGCGACGCGGATCTTCACGGCCGCAGGCCCGCCGCCTCCGCCACGAGGGTGACGGGATGCAGCACCTCGACGTCGAGGCCTCGCGACCGGCAGCCCCTGGCGATCTGCATGAGACAGCCGGGGTTGCCCGCCACCAGCGTGCGCGCGCCGCTCTCGACGATGCGGTCGAGCTTGAGCGCGAGCAGCTCGTCGGCCATGGCCGGCTCGAGGATGTTGTAGATGCCGGCGCTGCCGCAGCACACCTCGCCGCCCTGCAGCTCCACGAGAGTGAGGCCGGGGATGCGGCGCAGCAGCGCGCGCGGTGCTGCGCGGACGCCCTGCCCGTGACTGAGATGGCAGGCGTCGTGGTAGGCCACCGTGCGCTCGAGCCGGGACAGCGGCAGGTCGGCGTCCAGGAGCAGCTCGCTCACGTCGCGGGTGCGCTGCGCGAGACGTTCGACGGCGGGGTCGGTCACCCAGTGATGGTACTCCCGCATGGTGGAGCCGCACCCGGCCGCATTGCTGACGATCCAGTCCAGACCGGCGGGAAAGGCGGCGGCGAGCGCCACTGCCCGTCCGCGCAGGGCGTCCAGCCTGCCCGCATGGAGCTCGAGGGCGCCGCAGCACCCCTGCGCGCGGGGAATGACGACGTCGTACCCCGCCAGGCTGAGCAGACGCGCGGTGTCACGGTTGACGCCGGGGTACAGGTGCCGCTGCACGCAGCCGGTGAGCAGGCCCACCCGCCCGCGCCGCGTGCCCCGCGCCGGGATCAGCTCCGGCAGCGGCTCGGCGGCGGGGATGTCGCCGAGGAGGGCGTCCATCGCCGCCAGCCGCGGAAAGCGCGCGAGCAGTCCCGTCGAGCGCGCCAGGCGCTGCAGCCCCGCGCGGCGCCACAGGGCGGCCAGGCCGAGCATCGAGAGCATCCGCTCGGGATAGGGCAGCACCGCGAAGAGGAGCGAGACGAGGAGGCGCCGGCGGCCCTGCCGCGCGATATCCACGCGTGCGGTCTCCAGCAGGGAGCCGAAGGGCACGCCCGCCGGGCACGCGGTCTCGCAGGCGCGGCAGCCCAGGCACAGGTCGAGGTGATGCATGTAGGTCTCGGTACGGTCGAGCCGGCCTTCCGCCACCGCGCGCATGAGATAGAGCCGCCCGCGCGGCGAATCCATCTCCTCGCCGAGCACCTGATACGTGGGGCAGTGCGGCAGGCAGATCCCGCAGTGCACGCACCCGCGCAGCCCCGCCATCGCCTCCGGCGAGGCGAGGCCGGTCGTGCCCGGCGCCATCAGATCCCCCCCACGAAGCGGCCGGGGTTCAGCACGCCGCGGGGGTCGAACTCGTGCTTGAGCGCCCGCATGATGGCCAGCTCGGGCTCCGGCACGGGGCCCCACGGGTCGACGGCCACGCGCAGGGCGCGCGGCCCGCGCTCGATGACCACGCTGCCGCCCCCTTCCGCCACCATCGCGCGCAGCCGCTCGATGCCGCGGCCCGTCGCCTCCACGTCGCCGGCGGCCACGACGGCGCGCAGCACGCCGGCGGTGGCGGCGCCCGCGATGAGCGGCGCCGGCGTGAGCGCCTCGGAGATCTGGCGCACCGTCTCCGCGAGACGGCTCACCAGCGCCGCCACGCGCAACCGGACGCCGGGCGCGTCGGCGAGCGCGCGGTCGTACGTGCGCCAGAAGGTGGCGCCCATCGTCTGCACCGTCCCCCCTGCCCGCTGCGCGATCGACGCCATGACGGCCTGCTGCGAGCGCACGGCCGGCTCCACGGTGGCCACCGACAGCGCCACCGCCGCCGCCGCGCGCGGCAGCCCGCACGCCGCGACGGCACGCTCGTTGAGCAGCTCCACGCGGCTCGGCTGCACGGTGGAGTCCACGAGGCGGCTCACGCACTCCTGCGCGGCCGCCGGCGAGCGGAAGGCGAGCAGCCACGTCCCCTCGAACTCCGGCAGCGGGTGCAGCCGCAGCGTGAGCTCGCCGAGGACGCCCAGCGTGCCGAGCGCCCCGGTCATCAGCTTGGGCACGTCGTAGCCGGTGACGGACTTCACCACCTTCGCCCCGCCCCACGTCACCACGCCGTCGGCCTGGACGAAGCGGACGCCGAGCAGGAGATCGCGCATGGTGCCGTAACGCGCCCGCAGCGGCCCCGAGGCGTGGGTGGCGGCCAGCCCTCCCACCGTGCGCGCCGCCCATCCGCACGGATCCACCGGCAGGAGCTGGCGATGGGCCGCCAGCCGCTGCGCCAGCGCCCCCGCCGTGACGCCCGCCTGCACCGTGACCGTGAGATCGTCGGGCTCGTATTCCAGGATCCGGTCCAGACGCTGCAGGTCGACGACCACGTCGAGACGCGACGGCGGCCGCCCCAGCTCGAGGGCGCTGCCCGCGCCCCGGACGGCCACCGCGAGGCGCTCGTCGTACGCGAGCGCCACCACGGCGGCCATCTCCTCCAGCGACACGGGCGTCACCACCCAGCGCGGCACCGCCCCGTCGATGGCCGCCGCCGCGCACACGCCGGTCTCCTCCCGCACCCGCTCGGCGTGCAGGCGCGCGGTCAAGGCGGCACCGATGCTTCGGGTGGCGGTGGTCATGCGCGCGCCCGTCCTGAAGCTTCTCGCGTCCCGGCTGCGCGATTATCGACATCGGGGGGAGCGAGCGCCGCTCCCC
>JBBDXO010000108.1:0-4681 GCA_040902295.1 Candidatus Rokuibacteriota bacterium
TGTTAAGAAGTCAAAGCCTGACCCCGGGGGTTAATTCAGGCGGCCGCGGAGGGAGTGGAGCGCTTTGGCGAGGGAGACGTCGCGGGGGGCGAACGTGACGGCGGCCTCGAACTCGCGCAGGGCGTCCCACCAGCGGTTGCGCTTCATGTGGATGCGCGCCAGGTTCATGTGCGGGAACTGACGTGGCTCGTAGCGGCGGGCGTGCTTGGCTTTCTCCAGCCACGCCACCGCCTCGTCCAGCTTGCCCTGCTGCATGAGGTAGACGCCGATGTCGTTGTACGGGTTGCCGAAGTCGGGGTCGATCTCGATGGCCCGCAGACACTCCTGCGTGGCCTCCTCGAGCTTTCCCTGAAAGCTGAAGGTCCAGCCCAGAAACGTGTGCGCCTCCGCGGTGGGACAGGTCTCGATCGACTCGCGGTACCCCTCGATGGCCTGCTCCAGCTCGCCCGCCATCTGGCGGCGGTACGCCTCCTGCCACAGCGCCGTGGCCCGCGACCGGTCGCCCCCGCTCACAGCGCGGGCCGCCGATGGATCCATGGATGGGCCGCCTCGAACGCCGCCGCCACGCGCAGGACCGTGGCGTCGGCATGACGGCCGCCGACGATCTGCAGCCCCACGGGCAGGCCCTCGGACGTCCAGCCGCAGGGAATGGAGATCGCGGGCTGGCCGGTGATGGCGAACGGAAACGTGAAGGGAAACCACCCGAGGGGCGAGGTCACCGCGCGGCCGGCGATGCGCGTCGGGTATTGCACGTCGAGCGAAAACGGCGCCACCGCCGTCACCGGCGTGAGGAGCACGTCGTAGCGCTCGAAGAAGCGCTGCACGGTGAGCCAGAGCTGGGTGCGCCGCTGCTGCGCGCGCTCGAAGGCCACCGCGTCCACGCCGTCGCTGCGCTCGATGCGCTGCACGAGGAGGGGATCCATCTCCGCGCGCCACTGCGGCAGCATGGCGCCGAAGCTGGCCGCCCGCATGGGCGCCACGAGATCCATGAACAGCGGCTCCGCATCGTCGAAGCCCGGCTGCGCCTCGTCCACCGCGCAGCCGAGCGCCTCGAACCGGCGCGCGGCCGCCGCGCACACCGCGCGGATCTCCGGCTCCACGGGCGCGTAGCCGAGATCCGGCGTCCACGCCACGCGCAGACCGGCGATGGTGCCCTGTGCCGCGTGAGCGAATTCCCGGCCGGGCGCGGGTAGCGAGATGGGATCGCGGTCGTCCGGGCCCGCCAGCACGCTCAGCAGCAGGGCCGCATCGCGCACGGTGCGCGCCATGGGCCCCACCACGGAAAACCCCGTCCACCCGTTCTTCGTCGGGTACCGCGCCACGCGGCCGAGGCTCGGCTTGAGCCCGACCACCCCGCAGCAGGCGGCGGGGACGCGGATCGATCCCGCGAGGTCGCTGCCTTCCGCGAGCGGCCCCAGGCCCGCCGCCAGCCCGGCCGCCGCGCCGCCGCTGGAGCCTCCCGGAACCCGCTCGAGATGCCACGGGTTGCGCGTGGCACCGAAGACGCGGTTGTCGGTGACGCCCTTGCAGCCGAACTCCGGCGTGTTGGTCTTGCCGATGAGGACGGCGCCCGCGCGGCGGGCGCGCTCGACGACGACCGCGTCCTCCTTCGGCACGTGGTGCTCGAAGGCGCGCGAGCCGTAGGTGGTGCGGATGCCCGCCGTGTCGGTGAGGTCCTTGAACGAGATCGGCACGCCGTGCAGCGGACCGAGCGGCTCGCCGCGCATCACCGCCGCTTCCGCCTGCCGCGCCTGCGCGCGCGCCGGCTCCGCGGCCACCGTGACGTAGGCGTTGATCGCCGGATTGACGCGCGCGATGCGGTCGAGGACGGCCTCCGTGACTTCCACCGGCGACACCTCGCCCACCCGGATGGCGGCGGCGAGGTCGACGGCACTCATCCAGCACAGGTCGTCAGCGCGCATGCGGGCCTCCCGGCGCCGGCGTGGGGTCCGCGGGCGCGATGTCGCCCATGTCCGAATCGAGCTGCAGCGTGTCGGCGATCTTCGTGTAGCTGGAGAACATCTGCGTGACGCCCACGATCTCGCGCACGCCCGCGTCGGTGACCCCGAGCCGGCGCATCTGCCCCAGGTGAAAGGCGGCGCCGGAGGACGAGCGCGAGGTCACGCAGACCGCGAAGGCGAGGGATTCCTTGAGGCGCCGTGACAGGAGGCGATCGTCGAAGGCGCGCTTGACGGCCGCCCACACGTCGGCGGCGTAGGCGGGATCGCCCGCGAGCACGCGCAGGGCGGCCGGCTCCTCGCCGCCGTAAAAGGCCCGGATGTCCGCGAAGAGCGCGCGCACGTCGTCGCCCGCGCGGTCATCGGCCCCGCTCAGCGCGCCCGCGGGCAGGCCGTCGGCGACGACGTTGAGCGCGTTCGTCATGCCCACCACGAAGGCGGCCTCGTACCACACCGCGTCGCCGGTCATTCCCTGCAGCTTCCCGGCTGCAGTGTGCGCCTTCACTCAGTACTCGCAGGCGTTGACCCCGCTCACCACCGCGGCCACCATCTCTTTCTCGCCGCGCGTGAACTCCCCCGGGCCCATCGCCCGCTTCATCGCGCGACCGTGGGGCCCGCCGAACTCCGGGTCCCAGGCCATCACGCGGCTCATGGCGGGCGGCTCCGTGAAATCGTGCCTGAACCACGCCTTGGACAGCTCGAAGAGCTTGCGGGCGAGCTCGGGATACTCGGAGGCGTCACGGAGCCTGACGGTCGGCATGGATCAGGGGCCCTCGCTTTCCGCCTTCTGCCGCTCGAGCACCTTGGCGGTGGCCCGGCCGCGCGTGGGATCGGGGTCCTTCACGATGCCGTAGGCCTCACGCCCTTCGTGGCCCTCGGGCAGGTACTCGGTGATGGGCGTGCCGTCGGCGGTGACGAAGAGCAGGCAGTGACAGTACTTGTAGTTCTGCATCTCGTCGCAGGCGCACACCCAGCGGCGCAGCTTCGCCTCCGCCTGGGGGTCGGGGTAGAACACGCAGGGACAGAGGGGCCGGCCCACCTCCTCGATGTGCCTGGCGAGGCCCTCCACCACCGTCTGCGTCACCGAGACGTCGGGGTGCAGCGAGGTGCCCGACTTCACGGCGTACTTGCGCGCGTATGCCCACATCTTGTCGATGTTGGCCTGGGAGGGTTTTTTGGGCTCGGGCGCGTCCGTCACCGTCAGCCTCCTGACTGCTCGGCGATGGTGGCGTCGATCATCCTGGGGTTGAACCCGGTGATCTTCTTGTCGCCGATGATCAGCACCGGCAGCGACATCAGGCCCGTGGCCATCAGCTCTTCGCGCGCCCCGGGGTCCTTGCCGATGTTGCGCTCCGTGAACGGGATGCCTTTTTGCGACAGATACTCTGTCGCCTTGTGGCAGCCCCCTCAGCCGACGTTGGTGTAGACGGTGATCCTGGGTGTGGGCATGCGGTCACGTCCCCTTTCTTCGGTCATCATACTGCATTGGATGGCGGCGAACGGGGAGGCGGTTCGCCGCCCGGCAGGGGTCGTATGATACCGGCATGAAGATCGCGGACGTGCGCACGATATCCGTCGAATGGCCGCTGCCGGCGCCCGTCTACGACGCCAACTACGTGATGGCCACCAAGCCCGCGCTGCTGGTCGAGGTGGAGACGAGCGACGGGCTGGTCGGCCTCGGCGAGGCGGCGCACTTCGGGGGGCCGCTGGTCTCCACGCGGACGGTCATCGAGCAGGAGCTGCGCGACCATCTCGTCGGCGAGGACCCCCGCGACATCGAGCGGCTGTGGGAGCTGATGCACCAGCGCGCCTACAAGCACGCGCGCGGCGGGGTGCTGGTGGCCGCCATCAGCGGCATCGACATCGCGCTGTGGGACCTGCGCGGCAAGCTCGCCCGCATGCCGGTGTGGCGGCTGCTGGGCGGCTACCGGCGGCGCGTGCCCGCCTACGCGACGGGCGGCTTCTACGCCGAGGGCAAGGGGCGCCCGGAGCTGGTGGCGGAGATGCGCGCGTACGTGGCGCACGGCTTCCGGGCGGTCAAGATGAAGGTCGGGCGCAACAGCGACGTCGAGGGCAGTCCCCTGCGCGCCATGGCGCACCGGGGCGTGTGCGAGGTCTCGCTCGCGGAAGACCTCGCGCGCGTGCGCGCCGTGCGGGAGGCGATCGGGCCCGACGTGAGGCTCATGGTCGACGCCAACGGCGCCTGGGACGTCCCCACCGCCGTGCGCGCCGCCCGCGCGCTGGAGCCGCTCGACGTGTACTGGCTCGAGGAGCCGGTGTGTCCGGACGACGTGGCGGGCAGCGCGGCGGTGGCGGACAGGACCGCCATCGCGATCGCCGGCTACGAGACGTGCAGCTACGGCCGGTACGCCTTTCGCGATTACATCGCGGCGCGCGCCGTTCACTTCGTGCAGCCGGACGTGGCGTGGGCGGGCGGCCTCAGCGAGAGCCTGAAGATCGCCCACCTCGCCCAGGCATGGAGCCTGCCCGTGGCGCCGCACATCCACGGCTCCGCGGTGGCCGTCGCGGCCGCCGTCCACCTGCTCGGCGCGCTGCCGAACGGCAGCATGGCCGAGATGGTCTTCCCCGCGCATCCCCTCATGGCCGAGCTGGCCCGGGAGCCGCTCGTCGTCGGCGCCGACGGCCACGTCGAGCTGAGCGACCGGCCCGGGCTCGGCATCGAGCTCGACGGGCGCATCCTCGCGAAATACCGCGTCGCCTGA
>JBBDXO010000109.1:0-4649 GCA_040902295.1 Candidatus Rokuibacteriota bacterium
TCCTCGATCCGCCGACGTGGGTCCGCACGTACAGGGTCCTCGCACCCCGAGCCCAACCCGCCTCCGCCTACCGTGATACGCGAGCTTCTGAGACGCGAGCTTTTGAGGCGCGAGCGGCTGAGGCGCGGACCGGGACTGTGCGGGGGGGCGGGCATGTCTCTGTCGCGTGAGGGGCTGCGGTATGCTCGGGGCATGAACGGGGCGGATGCGCTGCAGCGGATCACGGAGCTGCGGGAGCAGATACACCGGCACGACTACCTCTATTACACGGAAGCGCGGCCGGAGATCGCCGACGCCGAATATGACGGGCTCATGCGCGAGCTGCGCGGGCTGGAAGCGGCGTTCCCCGATCTCGTGGCGCCCGACAGCCCCACCCAGCGGGTGGGCGGACAGCCCGTCGACGCCTTCCGGCCCGTCGAGCACCGGGCCGCCATGCTGTCGCTCGACAACGCGACGTCGCCCGACGACCTGCGTGAGTTCGAGGCGCGCATCGGCCGCGCGCTGCCGTCGACGACCTTCACCTACGTGTGCGAGCCGAAGATCGACGGCCTCGGCATCGCGCTCCTCTACGAGCGCGGCCGCTTCGTGCGCGGCGCCACGCGGGGCGACGGGCGCGTGGGCGAGGACGTGACGCAGAACCTGCGCGTGATCCGCACCCTGCCCCTGCAGCTGCGCGGGCGCCTGGCGGAGGCCGGGGAGCTGGAGGTCCGGGGCGAGGTGTACTTGCCGCGCTCCGACTTCGAGCGGCTCAACCGCGCGCTCGAAGAGGCCGGCGAGGCCACCTTCGCCAACCCGCGCAATGCGGCGGCGGGCGCCGTGCGCCAGAAGGATCCGGCCATCTCGGCCCGCCGGCCGCTCGACATCTTCGTCTACCACGTCAGCCATGTGCCCGGCCTCAGCTTCACCGCGCATTCCGAGATCCTCGAGGCGCTCCGTGAGGCCGGCTTCCGCACCAATCCCCGCTCGGAGCGTCGAACGGGGATGGACGAGGTCATCGCCTATTGCGCCCGCCTGGAAGCCGACCGGGACGCCCTGGGCTACGACGCCGACGGCGCCGTCGTCAAGGTGGACGCTCTCGAGCAGCAGCGGCGGCTGGGCTCCACCACCCACCACCCGCGGTGGGCGATCGCGTTCAAGTTCACGGCGCGCCAGGCGACCACGACGGTGCAGGCCATCGACGTCAACGTCGGCAAGACAGGGGCGCTCACGCCGGTGGCCAAGCTCGCGCCGGTCCCGCTGGCGGGTGTCGTCATCAGCAACGTGAGCCTGCACAACGAGGACGAGATCCGTCGCAAGGACGTGCGCGTGGGCGACACCGTCCTCATCGAGCGTGCCGGCGACGTCATCCCCTACGTCGTGCAGGTGGTGGCGGCCAGGCGACCGCCCGACGCCGTGCCCTACCGGTTCCCCGACGCCTGTCCGGCGTGCGGGGGCGTGGCCTTCCGGCCCGAGGACGAAGCGTACTGGCGGTGCATGAACGCCGCGTGCCCGGCGCAGCTCAAGGAGCGCCTGCGCCATTTCGGATCGCGCCGGGCGATGGACATCGAGCACCTCGGCGAGGCGGTCATCGACCAGCTCGTGGACCGCCACCTCGTGGAGGACTTCGCCGACCTGTACACCCTGCGCGTGGAGCAGGTGGCCGGGCTCGAGCGGCAGGCGGACAAGTCTGCGCGCAACCTCGTGGACGCCATCGCGGGCTCGCGCGGCCGGGGCCTCGGACGCCTCCTCAACGCCCTCGGGATCCGCCTCGTGGGCGAGCGCGCGGCGCACCTGCTGGCCACGCGCTTCGGCACCATGGCCCGGCTCCAGACCGCCTCCGCGGAGGAGCTGGGCCAGGTGCACGGCATCGGCCCACACATCGCGGAGTCGGTGCGCACGTTCTTCGACGATCCGACGAACCAGTCCGTCGTCCGCAAGCTCGACGCGGCGGGGGTGGACCTCACCGAGCGGGCCGCGCTCGCCGGCCCCGGGCCCCTCGAAGGCCAGAGCTTCGTGCTCACCGGCACGCTGCCCACGCTCACGCGCGAGGCCGCGCGCGACCTCGTGCTGCGCGCGGGCGGGCGCGTGGTCGGCTCCGTCTCCAGGAAGACGGACTACGTCGTCGTCGGTGAGGCCCCCGGCTCCAAGGCGGCCGACGCGCAACGGCTCGGCGTCCCCGTCCTCGACGAGGCCGCTTTTCTCGCGCTCGTGCGTCAGGCATGATCGCAGCGTGATGCGCGCCGCGCTCGTCGCCGTGCTGCTCTGTGCCGGCTGCCTGGGAGTCACCACGCTCTCGCCCGCCCCCGTGGAGCAGCGCGCCCCGGGTACGTGGACCTCGCGGGCCCCGGCCCCGGTGGCGCGCCAGGAAGTAGCGGTGGCGGCCCACGCCGGACAGGTGTGGGTCATGGGCGGCTTCGGGGCGCGCTTCGCGCCCGTCAGCAAGGTGGAGAGCTACGATCCCATCACCGACGCGTGGCAGGAGCGCTCGCCGTTGCCGCTCGCCGTCCATCATGCGGCCGCCGCCGCCGTCGACGGGCGCCTCTTCGTCATCGGCGGGTACACGGACGGCCACATGCGATGGACGCCGCTCGCGAACGTCTACGAGCTCGTCGGCCAGCGCTGGGAGCCACGCGCCTCCATGGCGACCGCCCGCGGCGGGCTTGCCATCGCCGTCCTCGACGGCCGCGTGCACGCGCTCGGCGGCAGCGGCGAGGGCGTCAGCAACGCCCACGAGGTGTACGACCCGCGAACCGACCGGTGGCAGGCGGCGGCCGCCATGCCGACCGCGCGGGACCACCTCGCCGCCGTCGCCTTCCGGGGCCGCGTGTGGGCCCTCGGCGGGCGCGCCTCGTTCGCGGGCACGCAGTACCCGAACGTGGAGATCTACGATCCCGCCAACGATAGCTGGCGAGTGGGGCCGTCGCTGCCCGCCGGCCGCGGAGGCATCGCCGCCGTCGCCCTCGCCGACCGTATCCTGGTCTTCGGCGGCGAGGCTCCCTTCCGGATCTTCAACGCCACCGAGATGTACGAGGCCGCGGGGGACCGCTGGATCGCCATGACGCCCATGCCGACGCCGCGCCATGGCATCGGCGCCGCCGTCGTCGGCGGGCGCGTCTACGTGCCGGTGGGCGGCACCGAGCCGGGCTTCGCCGCCTCCGCCGTCAACGAGGTGTACACGCCGTGACGTCGCGCGCGCTCCTCGCCGTCGCGCTCCTCGCGTCGTGCGCGGCCCCGGCGCTCGCCGAGGCACCACGTGAGCAGGCGCTGGCCGCGCTGCGTGACGCGGGTGACGTCGAGGCGCGCCGGCGGGGCGCGCGGGATCTCGCCCAGAGCGGCACGATGGCGGACCTGCCCGCCCTCGCGGAGGCGCTGCGCGATGCCGACACGACGGTGCGCGGGTTCGCCGAAGCCGCCATGTGGAGCGTGTGGAGCCGCTCGGGCGACGACGAGGTGGACCGGTTGTTTCGCCTGGGCGTCATGCAGCTGAGCGACCGCCGGCTCGTGCCGGCCATCCACACCTTCACGCGCATCATCGAGCGCCAGCCGGACTTTGCCGAAGGCTGGAACAAGCGGGCCACCGCCTACTTCCTGCTGGGCGAGTACGACAAGTCCCTGGCGGATTGCGACGAGGTGATGAAGCGCAATCCGTACCACTGGGGCGCCCTCAGCGGCTACGGCATGATCCACCTGCAGGAGAGCCGGCCCGGACAGGCGCTCGCGTACTTCGAGAAGGCCATCGCGGTGAACCCGAACCTGCCCCAGGTGCAGGAGACGATCGAGATGCTGAAGGCGCTCCTCATCCAGAGGCGCAAGGACATGATCCACTCACCGCACACTCCAGGGAGGACAACGTGATCGACGCGCTCCGCAAGATCAGCAGCCCCAGCATCGCCAACGGCATCGAGACCTTCAACGTGCGCCCGCGCAACCAGGGCCAGATGTCCTCCGAGATCAAGACGCTCTTCCCCGAGATGGGGTCGCTCGTCGGCTACGCGGTGACCGCGCTCATCCGCGCGGAATCGGCGCCGCTGCAGGGCCATCGCGCGTCGACCTACGGCTGGTGGGATTACATCCAGACGATCCCCGCCCCGCGCGTCATCGTCGTTCACGATCTCGACGAGCCGCGCGGGCAGGGCGCGCAGTGGGGCGAGGTGCAGGCCAACATCCACAAGGCGCTCGGCTGCGCGGGGGTGGTCACGGACGGCTCGGTGCGCGATCTCGATGAGGTGCGCGCGCTCGGCTTCCAGTTCGCCGCCGCGCACGTCTCCGTCTCGCACGCCTACGTGCACATGGTCGACTTCGGCCTGCCCGTGAAGCTCGGCGGCCTGTGGGTCAAGCCCGGGGACCTCATTCACGCCGACCAGCATGGCGTGGTCACCATTCCCCCGGAGATCGCGGCCAAGCTCCCCGAGGCGGTGGCCGCCGTCGAGGCCGATGAGCGCAAGATCATCGGCGTGTGCCAGTCGCGCGACTTCACGGCCGACAAGCTCAAGGATCTGTACAAGCAGATCCGGCCGGGGACGTACTAGCTCCCTCGCCTTCGCCTTCGCGCAATCGCGTTCGGCGGCGGCAGGGCGCCGGTCGGGGTGCCTCGACCACGTGGATGGTGGCCGATTCGGACCCGTGGCGGCTGGGCGATTGGCTACATGGGGGGGCCTCGAAGGGCCCCC
>JBBDXO010000110.1:0-4602 GCA_040902295.1 Candidatus Rokuibacteriota bacterium
CACGTGCGCACGGTGGGCGCGGACACGGCGATGGGCTCGGGCGCCTGGGACTCCTACTCGTGGCACACGGACCTGCCCCCCGGCCATCCGATGGTGCACGGCGACCAGACCTCCGATTTCGAGCTCTTCGACGCCGAGAACGCCGACCTCGTCCTCGTGTGGGGCATGAACTGGATCACGACCAAGATGCCCGACAGCCACTGGCTCACGGAAGCGCGGCTCAAGGGCACGAAGGTCGTGGTGCTCACCGTCGAGTACAGCGCCACCGCGAACAAGGGCGACGAGGTCATCGTCATCCGCCCCGGCACCGATCCCGCCTTCGCGCTGGGCCTGGCGCAGGTCATCATGAAGGAGAAGCGCTTCGACGCCGGCTTCGTGAAGCGCTTCACGGACCTGCCCCGCCTCGTGCGCATGGACACCCTGCAGCCGCTGATGGCGCGCGAGGTGTTCGCCGGCCATCGCGACGCGCCCCTCATGAACTGGACGCACATGGTGGGCCGGGGCGAGACGGCGGCCCCCACGCCGGAGCAGAACGGCATGCAGATCCCGGAGGCGATGCGGGAGGACTTCGGCGCCTTCGTCATGTGGGACACCCGCACGGGCGGGCCCGTGGCCGTGTCGCACGACCAGGTGGGCGACTACTTCACCAACGCCGGCATCGACCCCGCGCTCGAGGGCACCTTCGACGTCGCGCTCGCCGACGGCTCCCGCGTCACCGCGCGCACCGTCTTCGATCTCACGGCGCAGTACCTGGACGCCAGCATGACGCCCGAGTCCGTGTCGAAGATCACGTGGGCGCCCGCGGAGGCGATCGTGGGCCTGGCGCGGGAGGTCGCGCGGCACGGGGGCAAGACGCTGTTCGCGGTGGGGATGGGGCCCAACCAGTTCTTCAACAACGACCTCAAGGACCGGGCGATCTTCCTCGTGGCCGCGCTCACCGGCTCCATCGGGCGCATGGGCGGCAACGTCGGCTCCTACGCGGGCAACTACCGCAACACGCTCTTCTCCGGCATGCCGCTGTACGCCTACGAGGACCCCTTCCAGACGCAGCTGGGGCCGGCGGGGCCGGTGAAGGTGAAGAGCTACCTGCGGGCGGAGTCGCTGCACTACTACGCGGCGGGCGAGGTGATCCAGCGCGAGGGCACCAAGCAGTTCACCACGGGCGCGCACGTGCCCACGCCCACGAAGGCCATCTGGCTGACCAACTCCAACTCGCAGATCGCCAATACGAAGTACCACTACAACGTGGTGTTCAACACGCTGCCCCGGCAGGAGTGCGTGGCCATCAACGAGTGGTGGTGGTCGGGCTCGTGCGAGTACGCGGACATCGTCTACGGCGTGGACTCCTGGATGGAATTCAAGTACCCGGACATGACGGCCTCCAACACCAATCCGTTCCTGCAGATCTTTCCCCGCACGCCGCTGCGGCGCAATTACGACACCGTGAGCGACATGGACACCTACGTGGGCGTGGCCGCAGCCCTGGCGGCGATGACGGGCGACCAGCGCTTCACCGACTACTGGAAGTTCGCCCGCGACAACCAGGTGGAGGTCTACCTGCAGCGCATCATCGACGCCAGCGCGCCGCTCAAGGGCTACGACGTGCGCGACCTCGAGGCGCTGGCCTCCCAGGGCATCCCCGCCCTCATGAACACGCGCACCTATCCCCGCACGTTCTCGTGGGAGCAGGTGCACGAATCGAAGCCCTGGTACACGAAGACGGGCCGGCTGGAGTTCTACCGGCCGGAGCCGGAGTTCGTGGAGGCGGGCGAGAACCTCATCGTGTACCGCGAGCCCATCGACTCCACGTTCTACGATCCCAACGTCATCGTGGCGCGGCCGCACCCCGCCCTCCGGCCCGTGGGACCGGAAGGCTACGGGTTCGACCGCGCCAAGCGCGACTGGTCGGCGCGCCAGGGAAGGAACGTGGTGGTGACGCCGGAAGCGCTGATGCTCACGCAGCACCCGCTCATCCCCGCCGGCTACGCGTCCGTCTTCCACACGCCGAAGTACCGGCACGGCTCGCACACGACGCCCATCGACACGGACATCATGGCGAACTTCTTCGGCCCCTTCGGCGACATGTACCGGCGCGACAAGCGCTCGCCGCACGTGGGCGAGGCGTACGTGGACATCAATCCGGAGGACGCGCGCGCGATGTCGGTCAACGACGGCGACTACGTGTGGGTGGACGGCGACCCCGCCGACAACCCCTTCAAGGGCTGGCAGGACAAGGGCCGCGAGGCCGAGTACAAGGTGGCGCGCCTGCTGTGTCGCGCCCGGTACTACCCCGGCACCCCGAAGGGCATCATGCGCATGTGGCACAACGGCTACATGGCCACCCCCGGCTCGGTGCTCGGGCACGAGAGCCGGCGCGACGGCCTCGCCAAGAACCCGGCCACGAATTACCAGGCCTTCTTCCGCTATGGCTCGCACCAGAGCCTGACCCGCTCGTGGCTCAAGCCCACGCACCAGACGCAGGGGCTGGTGACGCGCAAGAGCTGGACGCACGAGGTGACGAAGGGCTTCAACGTGGACGTGCACTGCGTGACGGGCGCCCCGCGCGAGGCGATGTGCCGCGTCACGAAGGCGGAAGAGGGCGGGATCGGCGGCAAGGGGTTGTGGCGTCCGGTCACCCTCGGCCTGCGCCCGACGAACGAGAGTGCCGCGATGAAGCGCTATCTGGCGGGCGGTTTCGTGGCCGTCCGCAAAGCCTGAGGAGCGACGCCATGGCGAAGGTCTACAACTGGCAGCTCGGCCGCGAGATGGACTACCCCTACGAGGCCCGGCGGCCGGAGCGGCAGTTCGCGATGATCTTCGACACGAACAAGTGCATCGCCTGCCAGACGTGCACCGTCGCGTGCAAGACGACGTGGACGAGCGGGCGCGGCCAGGAATACATGTACTGGAACAACGTGGAGACGAAGCCGTACGGGTACTACCCGCTCGGCTGGGACGTGAACATCCTCGAGCGGCACGGCGTGCAGCCCATGGATGGCCCCGTGTACACGGGCAAGACCCTGTTCGACGCCGCCCCGAGCGGCGAGGTGATCCTCGGCTATCTGCCGGAGGACATCGACTACGCGCATCCCAACATCGGCGAGGACGACTGCACCGGCCTCATGCCGCAGGGCGCGCACTTCACGATGCCGCACCTGCAGTGGATGTTCTACCTGCCGCGCATCTGCAACCACTGCACGTACGCGGCGTGCCTGAGCGCGTGCCCGCGGCAGTCGATCTACAAGCGGCAGGAGGACGGCATCGTGCTCCTCGACCAGAGCCGCTGCCGCGGCTACCGCGAGTGCGTGAAGGCGTGCCCGTACAAGAAGGTCTTCTTCAACACGCAGACGCGCGTGAGCGAGAAGTGCATCGGCTGTTATCCCGCCGTCGAGGGCGGCCGGCAGACCCAGTGCACGGTGACCTGCATCGGCAAGATCCGCCTGCAGGGCTTCATGCACGCTCCCGACAAGCCGGATCCGGACAACCCGTTCGACTACCTGGTCCTGCTCCGCAAGATCGGGCTGCCGCTCTACCCGCAGTTCGGGCTGGAGCCGAACACCTACTACATCCCGCCCGTCCACGTGCCGCCCGCCTATCTGCGGCAGATGTTCGGCTGGGGCGTGGAGGCCGCCATCGAGGCGTACCGGAACGCGCCCAACGACCCGAAGCTGCTGGGAGCCCTCACGCTCTTCGGCGCCACGCCGGAGATCTCGCACTACTTCCGCGTCGACGGCGACATGGTGATCGGCTACGACTTCAAGCAGGCGGAGATCGTGCGCGTGCCCATCAAGGAGCCGATCGTGATCCGCGAGGTCTACGACATCAAGCACAAGGCGTTTCGAACCAACATCACGTAGGGGGAGCCGCCATGAGGCAGTCCGTCGCTCTTGCGCTCGCCGCCGTCCTCGCGCTCGCCGCGCCCGCGGCGGCGCAGGCGCCGCTCACGGCCGCCCGCGTCTCCGGCAGCGGCCCCATCGTGGACCACGCCGCCGCGGGCTGGAAGAGCGCGCGCCCGGTGACGATCACGATGCTGCCGCAGGCGGTGGCGCTGCCGCACCACCTCGAGCCCGCCATCCGTCAGGTCACGGCGCGCGCCATCCACAACACCGGCTGGATCGCCTTCCTCCTCGAGTGGAAGGACCCCACCCGGTCGGACAGGGTCATCCTCGACAACTTCGGCGACCAGGTCGCCATCCAGCTTCCGGTGGAGATCAGGGGCGCCACCCCGTCGCCCATGATGGGCAACCCCGGCGGCCGGGTGAACATCATGCAGTGGCGGGCCGCCTTCCAGAAGGACATCGACGACGGCCACGCCGCCACGATCAAGGACCTCTATCCGAATTCGTGGACGGACATCTATCCCGACGAGCTGCTCGGCGCGACGGACGCGCGCGCCTACACGGGCGCCCTCGGCGTCGAGAACCCCATCTCGCGCGGGCGCGCCTCGCCCGTGCTCGACCAGATGGCGGAAGGGTGGGGCTCCATGACGGTCAAGCCCGACCAGCACGCCCTCGGCAAGGGCGTGTGGAAGGACGGGCAGTGGTCGGTCGTCATCACGCGTCCGATGGTGTCGGACGACACGAACGCCCCGCGCCTGGTGGC